>JAWLBS010000095.1:0-15148 GCA_041687575.1 Phycisphaerae bacterium
GATCGCTGCCGCGATTTCTTCAGCCAATTTGCCACGGCCTCACCGGAGCTGCTACGCTATGTCGGCCTGGCACCCGATTAGTTTGTCAAAGAGCATTAGGCGGCCAGCCCGAGCGAGCGAAGCGATGCGAGCGGCCGGGCTGCGAAGTCTCGGGTCTCAAGGTTCTGCGACTCCCCACGGCGCAGCCGTGTCAATACAAATCTGTGTACATCTGCGAAATCTGCGGAAGGCCGTTTCCCGCCGAACGCGAAACCCATCCCGAACGCCCCCGCTCACCCCTCAATCCCCAACTCCTCCAACACCTCCCGCCGAGGCACCAGCCGCTCGGCAAACGCCTCGTACCCGCGCTTGACGAGTTCCTGCCCCAGTCGCCCCTGCAGCCGCAGCTCCGTCCGCAGCCGCGACTGGTCGTCCTTGGCTCGGGCATCCACCGCCTGCGGCGAACAGATCTCGCCCAGGTGCCCCCGCATCCGGCGAATGTGCTCCTGCACCGCCGGGTCCTCCGGCCGCTCCGCCACCAGGTCGTGCAGCTCCTGCGGATCAGTGTCCAGATCGAACATCGCCGGCCGCTCGCCCACGCATTCCACATACTTGATATGCCCGTCGCTGACCGCAAAGGCCGCACCGGGCCAGCCGTTGGCGTGCACCTCGCAAAACGTGTACTCGCGCCGCGGCGCCGTATCCCCGCCCGCGGCCGTATTCATCAGCGAATGGCCGCGGAAATCGGCCGGCGGGGCCAGCCCCATCGCCTCGCAGATCGTCGGCAGCACGTCGTGGTGATGCGTCGGCGTCTGGTCGACCACGCCCTTCGCCCCGCCGGGGTACCGCACGATCAGCGGCACCCGCGCGGTGTCTTCCCACGGGTTCATGATCGCCCAGCAGTGGTGGGCGTGCACGGCTGCGCCATGATCGGACGAGTAGACCACCATCGTGTTGTCGGCGATGCCCAGATCCTCCAGCGCCTGCAGCAGGGAACCTACCTGTGCGTCCAGAATCTCGCAGAACGCCAAAAAGCCCACGTGCGCCCGCCGGATGTCGTCCGGCTGCGTGTACCCGTCGCACTGATGGTGGCTGAACGTGCGGAAGTACGGGTGCAGGTCCTCAGCCGACTGGCGGTATTTCGCCGGCAGGTCCTCGAACCGGACCAGTGGATCGTACCGGTCCCACACCTCCGGCGGCGGCGCCCACACCGGGTGAGTCTTCAGGAAATTGACATTCAGCAGCCATGGCCTGTCGGTCGGCCGGTCCTCGCGCAGCCACCGCAGGCTCTCGGCCAGGACCGGCGCGTCGGTGTCGGGGTAGTCCTCCCGCCGCCGCGGCGCGCGGATGTAGGCGATGTCGCTGTAGCGCGGGATGATCGGCTGTTCGCGGTAGAGCGAGTGGATGTCGAGGCTGCCGCGGTGGCGGGCGAGTCGCTCGTCGGCGATCCCGCAATCGGCGCCCGGCGCGAAGTCCAGCTTGCCGACCGTCGTGACGTGGGCCCCGTGGTCGCGCAGCCACGCCGGCCAGCCGCCCGACCGCCCGTCCCACGGCGTCGCGTTGCACCACACGCCGGTCTCGTGGCTGTACCGCCCCGACCAGAGCGCCGCCCGCGCCGGCACGCACAGCGGGCTGCCGCAGTAGGTGTAATCAAATCGTGCCCCCTGCCCGGCCAGCCGGTCGAGGTGCGGCGTACGGACGATCGGATGACCCGCGCATCCCAGAAACGCCGGGTTGTGATGCTCCGACAGGATAAACAGCACGTTCATGGGGCTGGTCATGGATACTTACCTCATATCAACAGCAATGCGTCGTATCGGATGCCACGGTCCATGTAGGGCGGGCTGCGCCCGCCAATCGGTCGCGGATGCGGCCGCAGCCCGCCCTACGAAAGCGGGGGCAGGCCCCTTATCAGGCACCTGCCCCCGAAGGTCAATACCACCAACGTAACAGTCGCACCAGCGGCCGTTACCGCTGAGCCACCGGCAGCGGCTCGGCACCATTCCAAGTCACCGCCAGCTCCACCACCTGCCCGGTCAGCACATCCTTGCAGGTGATTGCGTAGGTGCCGTTTGCGTCGCTCAGCGCCAGCGGGAACGACCACTGACCCTTGCCGCCCTCGACCAGGATGTTGCCGCTGTACGGCCGCAGCAACTGCCCGTCCGGCGAGCGAACCTCCACGCGGACTGCTCGCGTCGTCGCCGGCGAACCCGTCACAGCGACCACCGCCCGCGAACCGTCCAGCTTCGCCGTCGCGGTGATCGGCTGGATCTTCCTATCAGCCAGCACCAGCACCGTCGCCTCCCACGGGTCCAGGTCCAGCGAGGCCGACTCGACCTCGCCCAGGTACTCGCCCGGCCGCTGGTTGTACACGTGCCGCTTGCCGGCCGGCACGATCTTGACCGGCTCGACCTTCTCGTACGCCGAATTGTCAACCTGCTGCGTCCCGCCGATGCCCTCCTGGTTCAGCTGGATCGAGCGGGTGATGCCGACAACCTGCACGCCGCCGCCCGCGTCGAACGCGTGCACCTCCGCAGCCACCAGCGGCTTGTCCGTCTTCGTCGAGATCACCCGCAGCACCGGCTCGACGCCGGCCGCCGCGATGAGCGTGCCCACCGCGTCGCGCATCTCCACCTCGTCGCCCGGGGTCATCCGCAGGTACGAGTAGTTGTCGATCCCGCGATTGAGCAGATGCGCCCGCGGCTGCGCCCACAGGTCCGCCAGACGCGGCGTGTCCAGCCACTTGCCGTGCTCGTCCATCACCCCGCAGAAACGGTCGGCGATCACCGTGCCGCCATCGGCGTGGAACTTGCGGATCCGCGCCTCTTCGGCCGCACTCATCGCGAACACCTCCGGCAGGATCAGCACCTTGTAGCCGTCGCGACCCAGCCGGCCATCAGCAACCTGCTCGCTGGAAACCGCGTCGTACTGCAGGTTCAGGTCCTCGATCAGCCGGTACCAGCTCGCCCGCAGCACGTTGCGCATCGACGGCCTGTACATCATCCACGACCGCCGATCGACCCACTTGCGGCCCTCGCCCATGTACTGCCGCCAGTAGTCCACCCGCACCGACGGGTGCGAATAGACGATCGCCACGCCGTTGTTGTCGCGCCGGCTGGCGATCAGCTGCTTGGCCAGGCCGCTCTGCAGCTCCACCAGTGTCGGGCCCAGGCTGGTCGCGCGGAAGGTCGGCTCCTTGTCCGGCCGGCTGATGAACTTGTTCTTCTCTTCGTCGTTGTCCCAGAAGATCATGCCGCGGTCGCCGTGCAGGGCGCGGGTCCAGATGTCCCGCACGCCCGTCTCGCCGCTCTTCCAGCTCGGCAGCACCTGGTAGCACGTGTCCGGGTTCAGCGACCGGACGATCTCCGGCGTGTTGCCGATGTTGTACGGCACGACGATCCCCACCAGCGGGCAGAGCTTCGCGTAGTTGTGCCCGCTGAACACACCCGGGTGGTGCGTGCCGGTAAAACCGAACCGACCCTCGGGGTCGTACTTGCGGCCGATCTCGGCGGCCTTGGCGATCGCGGTGGCCATCTGCCCGTCCATGATCTCGCGGAAGTCCAGCCACGGCGCCAGGTTCCAGCCCTTCATGTCATTGACGTCGTCGCGATCGACCTTCAGCGAGAACGACCACTCGTCGAACGCATTGTAGAATGCCACCACGTCCTCAAGGTCGTCGAACCGCGTGCCGTACTTGTCGTTGACCGCGCCGATCTCCTTGCCGACCTGCCCCTGGACGTACTCCACATCCACCGGCTGCGAAGTCCGCAGCTCGCCGTACAGCCCCACCATCGCCTCGAACGACTGGAACGGCGTGCCGAACGCCTCGACCGCTTCGTCACTGTCGGCCGCATCGAACTGCCGCGGCAGGTAGATGTCCTTGTACATCCGGTCGTACTGCCAGTAGGTCGTCGGCTGCACCGCCCGGACCGCACCCCAGCTCTGGTAATCCGTTTCCCACTGCTTGTTGAGGTTGTCCAATGTGCTGTACATCTTGATCAGCGTGTCGCGGAACAGGTCCCGGCTGGGGTAGTCCCAGCAGAAATCGTTCGCGCCGCTCTGGTCGCCGAAGCCGATCTCGTCGGCCAGGTTGTAGAACAGCGGCCGGTTCGGGGCGTGCAGCTTGATCGCCGGGGCGTACAGGTCGTCGATCATCTGGAACGTCAGCGGGTCCGAAAGGCTGTTGTGCCGGTGCCGCAGGTAGACGTTGCTGGGCTTCTCGGCGTACTTGTTCATGATGGCGTCCCAGTGGTCCCGCCGCTTGTGGTAGTACGCGAACACCTCGTAGCCGAGCTGGTCTACGTAGTACTTGAAGTTGTGGTCGTGAACCCACTCGCCCCCGCCGCTGCGGCCGAGATGCTCGCCGTCAACGCCATACTCCAGCAGCTTCTCGTAGTACCCGCCGTACGGGTAGTGCGCCCACACGAACGACACGAAGTCGTCCCACACCGGCGCCGGCTGGACGATGCCGAACTTGACGTTCTGCATCTGCGTCGCGCCGTCGACGATCGCCTCCACCCGCGCCCGCTTCGTGATCGGCGAGGCCAGCACCAGCGCGTAGTCGAACCGGTCCTCGCCGGTCGCCAGCGTCCGCTCGCTTCGGCCGCCGACCCGCCCATAGCTGTCCCGCCACTGCACCGCCACCTGCGTGGGCTTTTCCACCGGCCGGGCGAGCGTAACCTCACCCGACACCATTTCGCCGGGCCGCACCCACTGGGGCCCGGTCATGTTGAGCACCGCGCGCGCCGGATCGGCCGATGCCGCCGCCGGGGCCATCGATGCCATCACCAGTACCAGACAAGAAACAGCAGACAGGACCGCAAGGGTCGGACGGGGTCTCATCACCCACCTCCATAGCAGATGCGCCATATCGGGTTACCGCGTTCCGCGGACGCGGTATCTCCTCAGCATACCCGCAAGCCCCCCGCCCCGCCAACCGCGCCCGCCGCGATCCCTCTACGGTGCGGCGCCGCAGACGCCGCTTTGGATCAAGCCGCACTGCCGGGCGATCTCCAGATCGCGCGTTGAACGCCACCGGCCGACCATGGACTGCGGCGGCCCTGACGCCGCTTTCACCCAAGCTGTCCTCGGTTCCCCGTTCTCAAACTGAACGGGACGATCGGCGGCGACTATGGACTGCGGCGGCAACGACGCCGCTTTCACTCAAGCCGCCGAGCTGTACAACTCCCAAGTCTCAGGCCAAGCGCTGCTGCGCGACCACAAAGTGCGGAGCCGCAAGCGCCGCTCTGGATCAAGCCATCATGCCCGCGCTGGCTGCGACCACGGAATCGCTCGACCCGGCTCCCTTCCCTCACCTACCATCCCCCCGCCGCCAGGGACGCTTTCAGCCGCTCCGCCAGCACCCGCACACCCGGCTCCCGCAGCGCCGCAATGCGGTCGCCGGGCAGATCGTACGCCTCGATCTCGTCCGCCAACCCGTCCCACCCCATCCGCGGGTCGTCGTGAAACAGTCCCGCGTCAAACTCGCTGCAGCGAAACAGCGTGATCCGCCCCGGGTACCGCCGCAGCACGTGCCCGTTGCTCGGCAATGGCCGGCCCACGCGCTGCCGAAGCCACGGAAAACACCGATCGCTCACCCGCAGCCCCCCGGCCTCGGCGCGCTCCAGCAGGTACCTCGCCTTCTGAGCCGCCGTGCGCTGCCGCAGCTGCTGCAGGTGCCCCCGCAACCCCCGCAGCGGCCGGCGCATCGCCCCCTGCACATACAACTCCGCGATCGCCACCAGCCCCACCGCCGCCCCCTGCTCGCGCAGCCGGTGTGCCATCTCGAATACTATCTGCCCGCCGTAGCAGAATCCCACCAGCAGGTACGGCCCATCCGGCTGCACGCTGCGCACCTGTCGCACGTACCGATCCGCCAGGTACGCCAGCATCTCGCTGGCCACGCCGTCGTCCCGTGCCGCCTCCTCGGGATACCGCAGCGCATACACCGGCCGGTCCCGCCCCAGGCACCTGCTCAGCCCCGCAAACGTGTACACGTCCCCGCCATGCCCCGGCACGCAAAACAGCGGCACGCCCTCCCCCGCCGGCTGCAGCGGCACCAGGTACGACTCCTCCTGCCCGGCCACCCCGCCCTCCAGCACCGCCGCCATCTGCGCGATCGTCGGCGATTGAAAGATAATGGAACGCTCCAGCTCCCTGCCGACGAGCCTCTCGGCCGCCAGCACCGCCTGCACCCCCGACAGCGAGTCCCCTCCCAGCGCGAAGAAGTTGTCGTCCCGCCCCACCCGCTCGACCTTGAGCACCTCGGCCCAGGCCGTTGCCAGCGACTCTTCCAGTTCGCCGCGCGGCGCCGCGTACTCAGACTCCAGCTCCTTCGCCAGCGCCTTCGCCAGCGTCACCCGCTGCACCTTGCCCGTAGGTCCCTTGGGGATCCGCTCCAGCACCACCACCCGGCTGGGCACCTTGTGCGGTGCCAGCCGCTCGAAGGCGAACCGCCGCACCTCCTGCTCGCTCAGCCCGCTGCCCGCCTGCGCCACCACCGCCGCCGCCAGGTCGTCCCCCAGCGTGCGGTGCGGCACCGCGAACGCCGCCGCCTCGACCACGTCCGGGTGCGCCAGCAGCGCCTCGTCCACCTCGCGCGGGGCGATCTTCTCCCCGCCGCGATTCACCATCTCCTTGATCCGCCCGATGATCGTCAGGTACCCGTCGGCGTCCATCACGCCGCGGTCCCCGGTCCGGAACCACCCGTCCGTGAACGCCCGCGCGTTCGCCTCCGGGTTGCTGACGTACCCCGACGTGACGTTCTCGCCGCGGATCACCACCTCGCCGCTCTCGCCTGCCGGCAGCAACCGCCCCTGTTCGTCCATCACCGCGACCTGCGGCCCCGCCGCCACGCCCACCGTCCCGGGCTTTCGCGGCCGCGGCGGCAGCGGGTTGCTCGTCATCTGGTGCGATGCCTCGGTCATCCCGTACGACTCGATCACCGGCGCGCCGAAGGCCGCCTCCAGTCCCGCCAGCACCTGCGGCGGCAATGCAGACGAACTCGACCGGATCAGCCGCAGCCCGCACCCCGCCGCCGCCTCCGGCTCGCCCTGCGCCCGCGCCAGGATCGCCTGGTGCATCGTCGGCACCGCCGAATACCATGTCGCCCCCGTTTCCTTGAGCCACTCGAAAAACCGCTCAGCCGCAAACCCCGGCGTGCACACCACCGAGGCTCCGGCCGACAGGCTCGACAGCACCGCCCCGATCAGCCCGTGAATGTGAAACAGCGGCATCACGTTCAGGCAGCGGTCCCGCTCGCTCAGCGCCAGCGTCGCCGCCACGTTCCCCGCCGACGCACAGACGTTCGCGTGCGTCAACGGCACCATCTTCGGCCGCGCCGTCGTCCCCGACGTGTGCAGCACCAGCGCCACGTCGTTTGCCCCCGCCAGCTGGGTGTCACGGTCTTGTGCAGCAGGGCCGTGCGAAGTAGGGCGGGCTGTGCCCGCCAAAGAAGCGGCCGCGCTGCCAGAATCCTGCGTTAACGAGCCGCGACCGTGAGGGAGCGGTAAACCCCGCCGGGCGACACCGTCCTGCGTCTTCATCACGTCGTCGTTATTGACGGAACCGGAAGCAGGGTCGTGCGATGTAGGGCGGGCTGCGCCCGCCAAAGAAGCAGCCGCGCTACCAGGGTCGTATGTATCAGGACCGTGACCTTCGCGTGGAGAATCACTCCCGCAAGCGAGCGGTAAAGACCCGCGACCATCAGGTCGCGGTGAACCTGCGGACGAGAGCACGTCCCCCTCCACCTCCCCGTCCAGATCGAATGCCCCCGCCGGCCCGTCCCGCTGCGGAATCAACTCAACCACCGCAATCCCCCGCCGCCGCGCCACCTCCCGCACCGGCGAGTCCGCCCCTCGCGCCACGATCACCGCCCGCGCCGCCAGGTCTTCCAGGTAGAACTCGAACTCCTCCGCCCGGTACGCCGGGTTCAGCGGCGCGCTGACCGCGCACGACGCCACCGACACGAACGCCGCCGCCAGCTCCGGCCCGTTCGGCAGCACGATCGCCACCCGGTCGCCCTGCCCCACCCCCAGCCCGCGCAATCGCGCCGCCGTCCGCTCGATCTGTGCGCACAGCCCGGCGTACGTCAGCTCCGCCCGCCCCGGCGCCAGGATCGCCGCCGCCTCCGGCCGCACCTTCGCCCGCTCCGCCAGAACCCCGTGAATCGTCCCATTCCCAACCATGCCGACACCCCCTGTGCCCGTGCCTGGACATGCAGTCATCTTGATTCCAATCGCCAACCACCCCTTACCCCGCGGCCCCCGACCCGCCGCGAGACCCCATCAGGATCATAGCCGCCCGAAAGCACCCGAGGGCTGAATCCGCCCGCACCAGGTACGACGCCTCCGCCGACCACTGAAAGGCCGCCCGTCCGCGCGGACAGGCCGGACATCCGGGCAGGCGGCGAGCGGACAGGCTGCTCCAGAATGTCTTGACCTCGCGGCTGTCATGAAGTACCATGATGCTTACTCGCATTTCCCGTGCCTTACAGAAAACCGTCCGCCGCGGAGGCGGATGGAGTCGCTACATTGGGAAAATGGGCCTCGGGAGTCGGGCGTTCACGTCTCTGGCCGGCCCCGTGCCCGCAGCAGCAAGGAGAATGGCCATGGTACGTGGAAGTCCCTTCTTTGTGGCGGTGGCGGCGGTCGCGGTGTGGACCGGCACAGCCTGCGGCGGGCTCTACTTCGACGTCTTTCCCGCCTCGGCCGACGGCTCGATGAACCTGGTCGAGGGCTACTCCATCGCCGGCGACGGTGCCGCGCCGCTGGCCAAATCGTGGCAGCGGATGGCGTTTCTTGGCTTCAACGCCCCCAGCGACGGCCCGGACGGCGTGCCCGCCGGCGCGAGCAAGGGCGGCGTCGCAGACAGCGGCGACGGCGTCCTGCTGAGCGACTGGCTCGTCGGCAGAAAGGTCGTTCGCGCGGAGCTGTACTTCCGCGACGCCACGTACAGCACCTGCGACAAGGAGAACGGCCAGGGCTCCTGGATCAACGACCCGGTCCAGATCGTCGGCTTCCGCGTCGCCAACAGCGGCCCCTTCGTCGACCGCGGGGACTTCGGCGGCGGCTTTGCCGACGGGGCCGCGGGATACGACGCCCCCCTGCTGGAAGGCGGCGAGAACGCCCCGCCGGCCTGGCGGGTCGCCCCGGGCCCGTACGCCTGCAAGGGCGACATCGCCGGCGGCGAGTACTACAGGCTCTCCTACGCCGCAGCCGAAAACAGCGGCATGGACGTCCGCGCCGACCAGCCTTGGTTCGACAGCAGCGGGCAGGGCTGCGGCGGCTACAGTGCCAGTGCCAATCGATTCGCGTTCGGCTGGATCGTCATGAACGCAGCCACCACAGGCCAGATGGTCAACAGCGATCCGATCGACTGGACCGACTGCACGGGCACCTACGGCGAACAAGAGCCGCGCGACTTCGCCGGCGATGGCAGCGGCGCCCAAGGCTGGTATGCCGCACGGATCGATAGGGCCATCATCGATGCCATGGCCCGGCCCTCCGGCGAGCTCAAAGGCCTGGTGCTGGATGCCACCAATGCCCCCAACCTCCGGGACGGCCAGCCGTACAGCAACCTGTACTGGACGCGCGAACCGGCCGGCGGCGTGTACGGCCCGTACCTGGCCATCACCGCCACGCTGGCCGGAGACGTCAACAACGACGGTTGCGTCAATGTCATCGACCTGCTGGCATTCGCCCTGTGGCCGGCCATCTTCCCGCCGCCGGGCCCGGGTCCAGATCTTGACCCGGATCTCAACGGCGACGGCATCGTCAACGTGCTCGACCTGCTGGCTCTGGCCAGAGACTGGGGCAAGTGCATCGAGTAAGTCCCGTCCCTAGGCCGCACGCCGGGCGGAGGTTGCAGAAAAACAGTTTTGGAAACCAGGGGCGGCCGCGCGGCCGCCCCTGGTCACATTCCAACGCTAAAGCCGTCGGAGACGCAGAACCGCCCCCCAGGAGCCGGCCGCTCTACCTGCGCTGGCGACGCTCTACTCCATGTTCTCAGTCGTCCTTGAACTTGATCTTGCCGTCGTCGATCTCGATCTTGCCATCCTCGTACTTGATCTCGGCCTCGATCTCGCCCTTATCGTACTCCAGTTTGAACTTCTCCAGCTGGCCGTAGCCGCGACTGTAGCCGTACTCCTGCCAGTACCGCACGGCGTCGCTGTACCACTGCATGAAGCCGGAGTCGTCCGTCCGCCGGTCGTAGGTCCTGTCGTACCTCTCGTACCTGTCGGTCCGCAGCGGCGGCTGGACCTGGATGCGCACCTCGGTATCGACCGTCCGGTACTGTACGGCCGGGACGGCAGGGTCGCTGTCCCCGGCAGTCGCCCATGTCGACGCTCCCAGCAGCATCGAAGCGGCCAGGGCGAATGAAGTTGCTGTTCGGTACATCGCCATTCTCCTGTCTGAGGCGCGTTTGCCGCTGAGCGGCAAGCCGTTTCGCCACAAATGCCTGCAAGTTCGGTACCACGCTTACGATCCATGTGCCCCGGATGGCCGCTGCAGTCAGATGCCACCCTTCGGCTCACAATTAATTACATGGGGCGCCATCCTGACGAGTCAAGGCTGAACGGCCGGTCCCGGCCGGGGCCGGTGCGTGACACGTTTCACGGGTGGTTTCGGCGGTATGGGCAGGACTATTGTCTCTGTTCTTCGGGCCCCGTCAGGGGCGACCGAACGTAGCCCCGCCTTTCCAAGGCGAGGTCGGCTGGCTCCCAAGACATTAGGTTGTTGTTCTTGCTGTTGGAGTCCCGTCAGGAACGACTGAACTCCCCTGGCGCTTGGAGCCTACCCATTTTCAGATGACAGTCACGTGGTCCATGCGATACCACCCATCACTGGTCCGGCCGGCCATCCCCATCTTCACCGCCGGCTCGTCCGTCCGCGGGTCCACGATGCCGACCTGCACTTCATACGCCCCCGGCGGGATGTCGGCCGGGAGGCGGATGGCGCTGTCGAAGACGCTGTCGCCGGGCAGCCAGTCGATGATGTTGGCCGACGTCCTGAACACAAACGACCCCGCCTCGCCCCTCAACCGAATCGCAAACTCGAACGGCTTGTAGCACGGCGCCACGCCCAGGTTCTCGATCCAGCTCGTAAACGGCATCACCTCCCCGCGGGCGACCTGCTCCGGGAACGTGAACCGCCGCACCGCCAGCCGATACCCCATCTTCTTGAGCCACCGGTCGATCTTCGGCTGAAGTACCGCCGGGATCGGCGAGCTCTTCGCGTTGAACGACGAGATGTGCCACTTGAGCGACTGGTCGATGATGTAGTCGATGTCCCACCCCATATCATGCCAGTGCTGCACCACCCAGCACACCTCGAACGAGATCGGGGCCTTCTTCCACGCATCCTGCATGCCAGCCGTGATGATCATCCGGGGGTAGAAGTCCAGCATGTGGCACCAGGTGCCCGGCTGGAAGTACTTGTGGTCGGCCTCGTGGACGCCGGGCGACCGCATGTCGCCCAGGCAGTCGGCCCGGTAGCCGACGGCCCGCTTGCTCAGCGCATAGCGGCACGCATTGCCCGGATACAGCAACATCATCAGCGGCGTTTTCGTGAAGGTGTCGACGTAGGCGTCCACTAGGCGGGTCATCGCCGCGTCCGGCAACTGGTCGAGCCCCATGCTCTCGCCCCACGCCCCGACCACCGCCGCGTCGACGCCCTCCAGGTCCGGATGGCCGTCGTACCGCCGCCCCATCGCCCGGATGAAGTTGCCGAAGTGCTCGACGTAGCGGGGGTCGCGGTTGTCGACCATCCACTTTCTGTCCATCCACTCCTCGGTGGCCCACGACCGGTCATCGCCGACGATCTGGCGGAACCAGTCCGGCACGTCCTGGTCCGGGTTGCCGTGCGTGCCGTGCGGCGCCACGCGAAGCATCAGCGTCTGCCCGCGACTCCTGGCCGTCGCCATGGCGTTGTCGATCAGGTCCCAGCGGTAGACATCCTGTTCCGGCTGGAGGTACCGCCAGTAGACGCGGAAGTAGGCGATCGACGTGTCCGGGTGGTCCACGTTCGCCAGCGAGCCGCTCTCCGGCTGGTAGACGATCGGGAACCCCTCGGTCCACTTCTTGCCCTCGTTGAGCGCATCGCCGTTGAACCGCTGAAACGTGGTAAAGCCGATGCCGGGGTTGACCAGGACATCATCGATCAGCAGCGGCCGGACCACTTTGATTTTCGTGTCCATACTCACCTCGCCCCCCGGGCTGCCTGCCATGCATAAAAAGACGGACCGGCTGACGTTTCGGTTCCTCCTGCCAGAATACCCGCAACCGCTGCCGGGGGCCATGCTCCGGAGCGGCATCGGGTCTGGGGTCTCGCAGCGGCGGGGGCAGGGATCAGGCGTCTGACCCTGATTCGCACGCCTGCTGGCGGAGTCAATGCCGAAACTTCATGGGGGCCTGGACGGGTGCGCACGCATATGGGGTCTGACCCCGCTGCGTTGGGCACGGCCCTGCACCCGGCTTCGCCCAACGACGGCTACGCCGTGGCAAACAGCCCCTGGCATGGCCCCCCGGCCGGCGGCCGGCGATGCACGCGCCCGGCCACCCTCGGGCCCCCGCCCACCAACCCACGCCGCAGGCACGCACGTAGGGCGGGCTGCTTGCCGTGAGCGAGCAAAGCGAGTCGAACGGCGCCCGCCAATCAGGTGCCGTCGGTATGTATGTAGGGCGGGCTCTGCCCGCCAATCAGTGCCGTTGACACGCACGTAGGGCGGGCTCTGCCCGCCAATCAGTGCCGTTGGCAACAATGCACTGAAAGTGCAGCAGAATTCAGCCCGGGGTCAGCGGGTCGCGTCACAGGCCTGCGAAGCCGTTGTTTGGCGAAGCAGGCCCGCGACCCGCTTACCCCGGGTACCAGGCCCCCCATTTTCTCGGTTCAGCCCTGTAAGGGCTGCATAACCGCCCCCTGTTTCACCGTCACAAAATGATGGATGCATCCCGTCACAGATGGCGTTAGATCCTCGCCCGCTACCGGCTCGACCTCGCCCAGCAGCAGCACGCCTGCCAGGGCGATCGACGCGGGCTCGGGGACGGGCGTGTACTCGTACTGCAGCGTGACATTGCCCGACTCGACGGGCAAGGAGCCCCTCGCAGTGCTGTCGAAGCCGGCGGCCCCCGGCGCAGCCACGTGTACCCAATCCCCCGGGCCGGGCGGAAATGCTCCTTGTCCCGCCGCCGCCGGCCCGCTATACTCGCTCCCAACGAGTCGAACGAATCAAGAGATTGGCAGGTACCGGGAGACATCACCATGGATAGGACCGGCTTGTCTTTGGCGTTCGTTGCGCAGTGGCTGCTCAACTTTTCTTCTCTTTCCACGCGAATCGGGGCCATCGGGCTGATGGCGGCGGCACTCTGCATGCCCGGGCCGGTATCGGCGGCGCCGGCGGCACAGGCGGAGCTGACCTTCGAGAAATTCCCCATGGAGTTCGCGGACTACTACTGCACCCAGGGCCTTCCGGCCAGGGTGGCAGAGCACAGGCCCGACTTCTGCCGCTCCGAAAATCCGCTGCTGGCCGATGCGACGAAGGCGGCCTTTGCCACGACGCTGATGCTGGACGAGTCCGAAGGCACCGGCAAGGGGTACGACCGGCTCTACGTCGACTTCGACCGGGACGGGCAGTACACCGACGATCCGGTCTACACATCCGAGCCCTGCCGGGTGGCCAGGGGCCCGGACCGCCTGCCGGTGATCGCATATTTCAGCAATGTTGTCATGCCTCGCAAGAGCAACGCCGGTGACCGGACCCGCGTGCAGGTCTTCCTCGAGCAGAAAGGCAACTACATCAACTTGGTGCTGATCCCGCAGAACTGGGCCGTCGGCCAAATCACGATCGATGGCCGGACGATGCCCGCGGCCCTGATCGATGCCAACTGGAATGACGAGGTGACGGCCCTGGGCGGCTTCCGGCCGGGGCAGGCCTCGCACGACGCGCCCCGCGGCGACCTGCTGATCCTGGGCATCGAGGGCGAAACGGCGCTGCGGCCGGCCACGAGCCTCTTCGTCCCCGGCGACGGCGGGTCGGCCAAGGGGTTCCTGACCCGGCACCTGGTCCTCGACAGCGGGACCTACGAGATCAAGGCCGCCCAAAGCGGCGGCAAGGCCACGCTGAGCCTCATACCGGCCGACGTCCCGACCGGCACCGTGAAACTGACGGAGCGGTCGCCGGCCTCGCACGTGCTGCTGGTGGGGCAGTCCACCTGCGTGATGGTCCCGGGCAACAGGACCGAGATCCAGGTCCCCGCGGACACCTACCTGATGATGAGCTACGGCTACTCCAGAACCGTCTTCGATGTCAAGCAGGGGCAGCAGACCGAGGTCGACCCGATCGACCCCCACCAGCGGGCCCTGCGCAGGGCGGAACAGGCCGCCGCGGCAAGGGCCGCTGCCCAGCCACCCCCCGCCCAAGAGGCGCCCGCGGCGCCGGCATGGGCCGACCCAGCCGACCCCTGGACCCTCTACGTGCAACAGTTCATCGCCCGCCACCAGCTCGACCCCGCCCAGCACCAGCAGGCCTGGTCGATCCTCAAGGACCTCAAGGCGCGGGCGGCCGAATACCGCACGGCCCACAAGGCCGACTACGAGGCCGTCGATCGGTTCGAGGACAAGGTCCGCCAGACCCGGGAGCGCAAGGCCCTCGACGGGCCGATCGAGGCGATGTTCGATGAACTCAAGGCTCGCCTGTCTGCGATCCCCGGCGAGCCGCAGAGCCAGGCGGCCCCCGGCAATCCGCAAAAAGCGACGGCAAGCCGGCCGCAGTAGGGGGTAAGCCAGCCCGAGCCCGTGGGCGCATGGACGGTGGCTGGCGGGTGGCCCCCCCCGCAAAGTTTGCATTCACAGTTCCTGCCATGGCATCTGGCCGGCGGGGCTACATGGCATTCATGTCGAGGCCGTAGATCTTGCGGACCCTTTCGGCGAGCTCTTCGTCGGTGGGGTGAGCCGCGCGGTGCTGGTCCTGGCGCTTCTGGCGGTGGCGGTCGTTTTCGGTCTGCTGGGCGCGGGCGCGGATGCAGGCGTGGTAGTGGTCGGCGAAGGCGCGGGCGAGGCGGCTGAGCTGGTCGGGGGGCAGGTCGGGATCTTCGAGGGCGTCGGCGAGGCGCTGGAGGAAGCGGCGGCTGACGGTGTCGGCGGTGAGGGGGCGGGGCGGACGCTTTTGGGGG
>JAWLBS010000096.1:0-15127 GCA_041687575.1 Phycisphaerae bacterium
ACACCGATGCCCCCGACAGTCAAGCCGTCTGCCGCCGACCGGCCAACAATTTGCCGCAAATCCCGCCCACGCCCACGTCGCCCCCTGCGAACCGGCCGCGCCCGCCTACAATCTCCTGGTGGACAAGGACTAGCGCATGACCGAACAGACTCCCCAACGACTCCCGGACCGGTTTCCGCGACTGTACCTCGGCGTACACTACCTCAGCGACGTGCTGGCCGGCACCGCCGCCGGCATCGCCTGGCTGGTGATCTGCCTGACCGCCGTACGTCTGGCGGAGCATCGGCGGACGCAAGTCGGCCCTACCCCAGCCCCGCCGGCATCTGCTCGTTCTGGGTGATCTGCTCGAGCGCCTGGCGGCGGCGGATCAGTGCCGTTGAGCCGTCCGCCAGGATCATCACCTCCGGCGCCTCGGGGAACGAGTTGTAGTTCTTGGCAGCCATGCTGGAACAGTACGCCCCCGCCCCGCCGACGACGATAAGGTCGCCGACCCGCGTCTCGGGCAGGGCCCGCGGCTGCAGGTCCTCCGGATCGCCCGGCGCGGGCGTCAGGATATCGCCGCTCTCGCAGCAGTGGCCGACGATGATGTACTCCGCACGGCCCCGCTCACCCGCCTCGGCCGGCACGACCTCGATCGGGTGCTGCGCCCCGTACAGGCTGGGCCGCAGGATGTCGGTCATGCCCATGTCCACCTTGATGAACCGGTAGCCGCCTGCGCCGGTGTCGGTTACGTCGATGGCAGAGCCGATCAACGCGCCCGCACTGGCAACCAGGTACGTGCCGGGCTCGACCTCCAGGTGGAGCTTGCGGCCGTGCTTGTCGGCGAAGTCGCGGAAGGCCTTCGCCAGCGGCTCGCCGATCGCCTGCAGGTCGGTCGTCTTCTCGCCCGTGACCCGCGCCACCTTGTAGCCGCCGCCGAGGTTCAGCACCGTCACATCCGGCAGCCGGGCGCACACCTCCAGCGACATCATCGCAACCCGCTGCCAGACCGCCGGATCGCTGCCCGAGCCGATGTGCGTGTGCATGCGGGTGAATTTCAGGTCGTACTGCCCGGCCACCGCCAGCGCCTCCTCGAGGTGCTCGTGCCAGATGCCGAAGCTCGACGAGGGCCCGCCGACGTTGGTGCGGTTGCTGTGACCCGAGCCGAGCCCCGGGTTCACGCGGACCGACAGCGACCGCCCGGGAAAAAGCGTGCCGAAGGCATGGATCTGCGCGATCGAACAGGCATTAAAAAGCATGCCCTTCTCGACCAGGTCCTTGAGGTTGGCCGGCGGCTGCTGGGCCGTCAGCTGGATCTTTTCCGCCGGCACGCCCGCCGCCATCGCCCGCTCGACCTCGTAGCCGCTGCTGGCGTCGATGTGCAGCCCGGCGCCGGTGAGGACCTTCAGCACCGCGGCCGTCGGGCAGGCCTTCATCGCGTACCGCGCGGTCAGCCCGAAGGCGTTGGGAAAGCTCAGCACCTCCCGCGCCTGCCGCTCGAGGGTCTTCTGGTCATAGACGAAGACCGGCGTGCCAAACTCGCCGGCGATCCGGCGGACCTGCTGCTCTGTCAGAAACGGAATCGAAGTCATCTATAGTCTCTTCCCGGCTGGTCTCTGCTCATTCGGTGGCCCATCATACGAACCCTCCACGATACCCCTGCAGGCCATGGCGGTCAAATCCGCAGCCGCTCCGTAGACACTGCGGCTCGCCACGCATGCCCCTTCAAGTCATCTGGCGGCACGAGGTTTGCCGAACTGCGGACACTCCGCGATCGTACGAAAATCCATTATGGTCGCTGACTGGTGCAAAAATGCCGTGCTGCTGATCACTGTCGTCTTGTACACGGCAGGGGGGGCACATTATGCGCACCGACAGATCCAGCACGTAAGCCGCGACCATACCAGTCGGTACCCATCAGGCGCAGGCATACCTGACAAAGCGATGTACCGGACCAGCGCCACGCCAGCGAGACAGGCCTATCCGACACCCCGCCCTGTCGACAGCGAAAGGCCGGATGAACCCGGCGGCGACTCCCGCGACACCTGCCCCGTCTGCCAGGCGTCGTGCTGCATCACGGTCGCGCCGCCGACAGCGCCGGCTGTCATGGCGGCCGATGTTCGGCCGTATCACGAGTTCTTAGCTTCAGACGATCGTCAGGTGACACAGCAGTACGTTGCCCACCCGTCTGCCCGTGCTCCGCCTGAGCCGTCCTTTTTCCTGCGTTTCGTATAGATCCGCATCCATTGCCGGCCGTCAGCTACCTGGATTGGCATCAAGCCGAGTGGTCGAGGCTGCAAGGGCGGATCGGAATCACCCTCGGCCCCAGATCCGGACAAGCCGCTGTTCTTCAGGGATACCTGTCACGAAGCTCGCGGGCGTCTGGACGAATACGGCAGGGCAGAAAAATGGCGTTCAAAGGGCGGAAGCGATCCGCATGCGGGTGCGCGCCTGAGCGGCTCAATCATGACCATCACAGCCACGATGAGAGTGTCGACTGCGGCTGCTCTCACGAGCAGGTATCCAGAAGCAGAATCTTAACCACGCTGCTGGGGGCCAACCTGCTGGTTACCGCCGCCATAGCCCATTATCTGCTTGTCTGGCCCGTGCATGCCGACCTGATCGCCATGGCCGCCGCGCTGCTGCTGGGTGTACCTCTCGTGCTCGACGCGGTCTCCGGCCTGCGCAAGGGCGGGGCCCATATGGACACGCTGGTCGTGCTGGCGGTGGGGGCATCGTTCGCAACGGAACAATACCTGGAGGCGGGGGCGATTGCCTTCTTCATGCTCATCAGCTCGTTCATCGAGCATCGCGCGGCCGAAGGCGCCCGCAAGAGCATCGAGTCGCTGATTCGGCTCACTCCGCGGCAGGCGTGCATGCTCACCGCCGACGGCGAGGTGACGGTCGACGCCCGCGACCTGCGGCCCGGCGACCGGGTGCTGGTGCGGCCCGGTGACAACATCCCCGGCGACGGCGTGGTCCGCCAGGGCAGCAGCACGATCGACCAGTCCAACATCACGGGCGAATCGGTCCCCGTGGAGCGGGGCCCCGGCGAGGAGGTCTTCGGCGGCACGATCAACCACACCGGCGTGCTCGAGGTGGAGATCGCCCGCGCCGGCAAGGATACCACGCTCGGCCAGACGCAGGCGCTGATCCTGGAGGCCGCACAGAACCGGCCCGCCAGCGTGCGATTGATCGAGCACTACGCCAGCTGGTACACGCCGACGGTCCTGATGCTGGCGGGAATCGTCTTTCTGATGTCGCACGACGCCAATATGGCCATCAGCCTGCTGCTGATCGGCTGCCCGTGCGCGTTCATCCTTTCGGCGCCGACGGCGATGGTGGCCGCCCTGAGCGCCGCCGCCCGCCTCGGCGTGCTCATTAAGAACGTGGCGGACCTGGAGGTGGCCAAGGACCTGACGGCCGTGGTCTTCGACAAGACCGGAACGCTCACGCTGGGCGAATTGACGGTCGCACGCCTGCTGCCAGCCGAGGGAGTGGATCCGGCCGACCTGCTGCTGGTCTGCGCCTCGGCCGAACAGGGCTCCAAGCACCCCGTTGCCCGGGCCGTGCAGCAGACCGCGCGCAGGGCGAATCTCGACCTGCTTGCGGCCACCGGGACCGAGGAGGTGCATGGCCGCGGCGTCCGCGCCAGCGTGGACGGCGCGGCGGTCCTGGTGGGGCGCGAGAAGTGGCTGGTAGAGCAGGGCGTCGAACCCGGCCGCATCGATCTGTCTTCGTCGGCGGGCATGAGCCTGCTGTTCGTCGCCCGCGACGGGCGGATGCTCGGGGTCGTCGGGCTGGAGGACAGCGTCCGTCCGGGGGCCCGGCAGGCGATCGCCAAGCTCGCCGACCTGGGCATGCGGCACCTGGCGATGGTGACGGGCGACCGGCGCAGCCCGGCCGAGCGGGTGGCCCGCGAGCTCCGGAACATCGAAGTCTACGCGGAGGCCCTGCCGGCGCAGAAGGTCGAGATTGTCGAAGACCTCAAGCGGCGCGGCCACATCGTGCTGGTCGTCGGCGACGGCGTCAACGACGGCCCGGCGCTGGCAGCCGGGCACATCTCCGTGGCCATGGGCGCCGCGGGCTCGGACGTGGCCATCCACAGCGCATCGATCGCCCTGATGAACAGCAATCTGAACCGGATTCCGTTCCTGGTGCAGCTGTCGCGCCGGACGGTTTCGGTCGTCCGGCAGAACCTGGTCGGGGTGCTCGTGTACATTGCCGTGATGCTTGGCCTTCTGGCGGCAGGTTGGGTCACTCCCCTGATAGCGGCTATCGCCCACGGCGTCAGCTCCATGATCGTGGTCATGAGTTCGGCGCGTCTCGTGCGAGCCGGGGAGGAGCTGCAGGAGGGCGAGGTGGCGGCCGCGTCGACGGCGCCCCCGCACACAGCAGCTGCAGCCGAACCGCCCGACGGGAATACGAAGACCGGGTCGGCGAGCGCATCTGCCGGCGCGATGGGCGGAGCCTCGTCGGTAGTAGCAGCAGATAGATGACGTTCACGCCTGCGCTGTGAAGGCGGCCGGACCAAAGATCTGGGCGAGCCAGCGTATAGAGACCAGAAGAAGACGTTCTTTTGCCAAATTCTGTAGCCGAAGAGCTTTACGGTTGCGGCCGTGGCCATGGGCGAGCAACGGAGCGCAAATCAGCTTGACCAGATGTTCGGCTTGCCGTACATTATTCGCCTGCACCAACATGAATCGCTTCGAGAGGGGTCGATACCGGCGGCAGGCACCACTGGGTGAACCGGAGGCGCGACAGATGACCAATGCGGCAGGACTCAGCGCGAGCCTGGAGGATTACCTGGAAGCGATCTTCCAGATCATCCGCGACAAGCAGGCGGCACGGGCCAAGGACATCGGCAAGCGGCTGAAGGTCAGCCGGTCGTCGGTGACGGGCGCCCTGCATGCCCTGGCGGAGCGGGAACTGATCAACTACGCGCCTTACGACGTGATCACGCTGACCGACAAGGGCAAGGTCGTCGCCGAGGATGTCGTGCGGCGACACGAGGTGCTGCGGGATTTCTTCGTGAAGGTGCTGGCCGTGGACAGCAAGAGCGCGGACGAGGCCGCCTGCCGCATGGAGCATGCCATTCCCGAGGCGATCCTTGAGCGGTTCCTGGAGTTCGTGGAGTTCGTGGAACGGTGCCCCCGCGGCGGGTCGAGTTGGATCAAGGGGTTCGGCTACTACTGCGACAGCGACAACGAAACGGGCAACTGCGAGCGGTGCGTCGGGCTGGTGCTCGGCGACGTCAAGAACAGGAAGAAGGACGATATGGCAGATACGCAGACGCAGACGACGCTGGCGGAGATGAGGCCCGGGGAAAAGGCCGCCGTCGTCAAACTCGGCGGCATCGGCGCCGTTCGCCGGCGGCTGCTGGACATGGGGGTGACGGCTGGCACGCTCGTCGAGGTCGAACGCATCGCGCCGCTGGGCGATCCGATCGAGGTCAAGATCAAGGGCTATCACCTGACGCTCCGCAAGGAAGAGGCCCGGCGAATCAAGGTCAAGACGGTCTGAGCATGGTTCCAAAGACAATGCATTCGAACCTGATCCCCCTGACGATGGCCCGACCCGGCCAGCGGGTGCGCGTCACCCGCGTCGAAGGCGGACACGGACTGCGCGGTCGGCTCTGTGCGATGGGCCTGGTGCCGGGCACCCCGGTAGAGGTGGTCTGTTTCGGCGGCGGGCCGGTGGTGCTGAATGTGCTGGGAGGCCGCGTGATGATCGGGCGCGGCATGGCGGACAAGGTGATGGTGCGAGAGGCGTAAGAGGCGACGGGCCTCTTTTTTTGGGAGAAATGTTCGGCATGGCGAACATTGTGCGAACCGACGAACCCGCCCGCCAGGCCGCCACGACGACCAGGCAGCTGACCGTCGCCCTGGCAGGCAACCCCAACGCGGGCAAGACGACAATCTTCAACGCCCTGACCGGCGGCCGCCAGCACGTGGGCAACTATCCGGGCGTGACGGTCGAGAAGAAGGAAGGCTCCTGCCGGGTCGGCCAGACGCATCTGCGCATCGTCGACCTGCCGGGCACCTACAGCCTGACCGCCTATTCCGCCGAGGAGCTGGTCGCGCGGAACTTCCTGATCCACGACAGGCCCGATGTCGTCATCGACGTCCTCGACGCCAGCAACCTGGAGCGGAACCTCTACCTGGCCGTACAGATCATGGAGCTGGGGGCGCCGCTGGTGCTGGCCCTGAACATGTCCGACGTCGCCGAGCAGCGGGGCATCCGCTTCGATCTGGGTCTGCTGAGCGACCTGCTGGGCGTCCCGATCATGCCGACCATCGGGCACAAGGGGCTGGGCAAGGCCGACCTGCTGGCCAAGGCTGTTGAGGTCGCCGAGCGGCAGGATCGCCCCGCGCCACGGCGGATCGACTACGGGCCGGAGATGGAGGCCGAGATTGGCAAACTCCAGCAGCGGATCGACCAGGCGGGCCAGACGCCGGACGGGGCTGGTTCCCGCTGGCTGGCCCTCAAACTGCTGGAAGGCGACGAGAACGTACGCGAACGGATCGCCGACACCTCGATCGTCGCCGCCGCCGAACAAGCAGCCGAGCGGCTTGACTCGCTGCTCGGCGATACCCCCGAAGCCCTGATCGCCGACCGCCGGTACGGCTTTATCGCGGGGGCATGCCAGGAGGCGGTCCGCAGCACCGTCGAATCGCGGCGCTCCACGTCGGACCGCATCGACATGGTCGTGACCAGCCGCGTGCTGGGCCTGCCGATCTTTCTCGCCCTGATGTATGGCGTGTTCCATCTGACGTTCACGCTGGGCGACCCGGCCATGGGATGGATCGAGGCCGGGTTCGGATGGCTGAGCGGCGCGGTCGGCGGGTTGTGGCCGGAGGGCTCGGAGAGCCTGCTGCGCAGCCTGCTGGTCGATGGGGTCATCGGCGGCGTGGGCGGCGTGCTGGTCTTCCTGCCGAACATCGTGCTGCTGTTCCTGGCGATCGCCCTGCTGGAGGACACCGGCTACATGGCCCGCGCGGCGTTTCTGATGGACCGGCTGATGCACAAGATCGGCCTGCACGGCAAGAGCTTCGTGCCGATGCTGATCGGCTTTGGCTGCTCGGTGCCGGCGATCATGGCCACGCGAACACTGGAAAGCAGCCGCGACCGCCTGACGACGATGATGGTCATCCCCCTGATGAGCTGCGGGGCGCGGCTGCCGATCTACGCCCTGATCATCCCCGCCTTCTTTCCGCGGGCGTGGCACGCGCCGATGCTGTGGATCATCTATCTGATCGGCATCATCCTGGCGGTGCTGCTGGCCAAGCTGCTCAAAAGCACCATACTCCGAGGCGAGGCGCCGCCCTTCGTGATGGAGCTGCCGCCGTACCGGGCACCGACGCTGCGGAGCGTGGGCCTGCACATGTGGAACCGCTGCGGGGCCTACCTCAAAAAGGCCGGCACGGTCATCCTGGCCATCTCGATCGTCCTGTGGGCGATGCAGCAGTGGCCGGACCTGCCGCAGGATCGGGAGGCGGCCTTTGCCGCCCAGCGCGGGCTCGTACTGGCCCGGACCCAGCTGCCGCCCGAAGCGAAGGACGAGCTGATCGCCGAGATCGACCAGGCCGAGGCGCAAGCCGCGCTGGAGGCGTCGCTGATGGGGCGGATCGGCCGCGGCATCGAGCCGATTCTCCGGCCGTGCGGGTTCGACTGGAAGATTTCGACCGCCATGATCGGGGCGTTTGCCGCCAAGGAGGTCTTCGTGGCGCAAATGGGGATCGTCTACTCGCTCGGCGAAGAGCAGGACGAAGAGTCCGAGCCGCTGCGGGCCCGGCTCCAGGCCGCCTACACACCGCTGCAGGGCTTTTGCATCATGCTGTTCTGCCTGATCAGCGCGCCGTGCATGGCGACCATCGCCATCACCCGGCGCGAGAGCAATTCGTGGAAATGGGCCATGTTTCAGCTGGCTGGTTTGACGGTGCTGGCGTGGGTAATCACCGCGACCGTCTACCAGGTCGGCAGGCTCTTGAGTTAGCCGGTAACGAAGGGACGATGTAGAGTATCGAGGGGTCTCAAGAACAATGTACGCGGGATACCGAGGACGTGACAGGGTCGTTGTGGTTCTGGTCGGTTGTCTGATGCTGATGGATACGGTCTTCGCGGAGCAGGTGGAGCCACCCGCGCAGACGACACCGTCACAGTGCACCGCATGCAGAACGACCGGCGGGGCGTGCGAAACAACCGACGCCGAAACGGACAGTTCGCTGTGGACCCGCGATACGCTCTCGGCCGGCTGGTTCGGACTCGGGCCCAGGCTGCAGGACAAGGGCGTGAGCATAGGGCTGTCGCTCACGCAGATCTACCAGCAGAACCTCCGCGGCGGCCTATCGACCCACCGCCATGCCGGCCGGTACACCGGCAGCTACGACCTGGAAGTGGAGTTCGATCTGGAGACATTGATCGGCCTGCGCGGCGGTTCGGTGGGCATGCTCGCCGAGGGCAGCTGGTCGGACGGCCTGGACGACTCCTCCATCGGCAGCCTCTTCGGTGTCAATGCCGATGCCGCCGGCGATCGCGCCGGCGATGTGACGGAGCTCTACTACGAGCAGTGGTTCGCCGACAAGGTAGCGCTGCGTATCGGCAAACTCGACCTGACCGGCGGGTTCCAGTGCCGTGGCTGCCCGGTCGCCTTCGACGGCAATGCCTACGCCAATGATGAGACCACGCAGTTCCTGAACGCCGCCCTGGTCAACAATCCGACCATCCCGTTTCCCGACAGGGGTCTCGGCGCGGTCCTGTACGTGCAGCCGGTGGAGTGGTGGTATGCGGCTGTCGGGGCGGCCGACGCCGAGGCCGATGCCCGCGAAACCGGCTTCAACACCACCTTCCGCGGCCCTGCCCATTTCCTCGCCCTGACCGAGACGGGCGTGACTCCCCTGCTGTCTTCGCCGAACGGCGAGCTTCCCGGCGCCTATCGCATCGGTCTGTGGTACGACCCACAGCCCAAGGAGCGATTCGATGGCAGCGGCGTCAGGCACGGCGATGTCGGCTTCTACCTGAGCCTCGATCAACTGGTCTACAAGGAGCGGCACGACGCCGAGGATACGCAGGGCCTGGGGCTGTTCGCCCGCTACGGCTACGCCGACGGCGACGTCAACGACATCCGGTGCTTCTGGAGCGCCGGCGCCCAGTACCAGGGGCTGATCCCGTCGAGGGACGAGGATGTGCTGGCGCTGGGCGTGGCGCAGGGACTGCTCGCCGAAGCCGCTGGCTACACCGCCGCGCACGAGACCGCCCTGGAGGTGTACTACCGGGCACAGATCGCGCCGTGGCTGAGCGTGACGCCGTCGGTGCAGTACGTCTGGAACCCGGGCGGTCAGCAGGACGTGCGCGACGCGGTCGTTGCGGGGGTCCGCATTCAGATGGCATTGTGACTGGCTGGAAAGGGGTTGGCGCGTGGGTCCGCCCGGGCGAGTTGGGAACCGACCGTTGGACGCCGCTTGTTGTGCGGCTGCCGGCCGCCGGTCCGCAGATGACAGGGCCCCGCGCCGACTGGCCGACAGCAACGCCTTGCTCGCGATTGCCCGGCCGGCAAATACCGCCTCAGTCGCCCGGCGTCTCCTCCATCCTCTGCCGGGCGCGACGTTTGGCATTCAGAAGCCGGCTGGTGGGGTCGTCCTCGCGGGCGTCTTCCCGCTCGCGCGCCGCTGGCGGCGTATCGCGTGGTGGCATGAGCGACTCGACCTGGTCGGCGGCCGATGCACCCGGCTTGCCCGCCGGCGAGGCGGCCTTCGCCCCGCGACGCCCTGGCGACGGGGCGGGCGGGGCCTGTTGCCCGGGGCGGCCCTGCCACTGCGCCTGCAGCTGCTCGCGGCGCTGCTTGAGCGAGCCGAGCGACTCGCCGCCTTCCCGGCCGCCCCAGCGCCCCGCCAGGCCGCCCATCCAGTCCCGCGCCTCGGCGAGCATCGCCCGCGGGTCAATCGCGATCCGCCGCACCGCCACGTCCAGCAGGAACAGCCCCAGCGCCAACGCCAGCACGGCCGGCCAGGCCGGCTCGCGGCTGGCAGCCGGGGGCAGATCGCGTCGGAACACGTCGGCCGCCCCCGGACCGAACGCCAGCGGAAGCACCTGGCCCCCGCCGGTCTCGGCGAGCGTCGCCAGAAGCAGTGGATTGGCCTGCAGGTGCCCATACTCCGGCGAATAGGATGAGGCCACGCCCGTCTGGACAAACGTGACGTCGTTGCCCCTTCTGCACTGCAGGCCGATGATGTAGACACCTGCCGCATCGGCCTCGAACGTCGCCTCGTAGTGGCCGGGCGCGGTCTGGTTCACCTCCAGCGGTGCGGCCTCGAGGTCCGGGTCGAGCACGGTGCCGGCTATTTGCAGGAAGTTGAGATAGCCGGCCGTCTTGTCCATCGCATCGATCACGACCCTGCCGACGCCCTGCTCGATGGTCGCCTGCACGTCCAGATCGTCCGCACCATCTTTTCGCATCGCCCAGCGAACGATCTGGCCCCACAACGGCGCGAACTTCTCCCAGGCCAGCCAGCGCGGCCCCCAGCGTCGCCACATCCCGCTGGTGAAGGCGACACCGCGCCCCAGGCCCACCTGCCAGTTGGCCAGCAGGGGGACGCGTCCTTTTTCCGTGACGGACACGAGCGGAATCTGCGCCAGAGGCTTAGGCATGGTCAGGACCATGCCCTCCAGGTGCGGGATCTCGTCGCCGGCGAGATTGCCGGTCACGGGCGAGAAGTCGTGACGCTGCACGGCGAACGGGCGCTCGTACAGGAGCGACCGGCTGATCCGGCGGATCTCCTTCAGGTAGATCTGAGGCAATGAGTGCGGGTGGGGTGCCGGATAGAAGCGGCCTTTGCCCCACTGCGCGACCTGCTCGAGCAGTTGCGCATCGGCGTCCCTGCCCACGCCCACCGTCGAGATCGTGATCCCCGACCGGGCCATCGAGCCGACGATGCCGGCGAAGTCGGCGGACAGGCTCTGGCCGTCGGTCAGGGCGATCACGTGCTTGAGGTCGGCCGTGCTGGCGGCCAGCATGTTGCCCGCCAGCGTCAGGGCCGGACCCAGGTTGGTGCCGCCCCCGGCCCCCAGGTTTCGGATCCGGCCGAGGATCGCCCCCCTGTCCCGCAGCGACCTCAACGGACTGACAATCTGCGCCACGCCGTCGAAGGCGATCACCGCCACATGGTCGTGATCTCCGAGGATCTCGACGGTGGCTTCGGCGGCCCGCTTGGCCATTTCCATCTTCTCGCCGCTCATCGAGCCGGACTTGTCGATCACCAGCGCCAGGGCCACCGACGGCTCTTCCAGCTCTCGCTTGAAGTCGCTGCGGACCGGCAGGACCTCTTCCAGGGGCGTTTTGGCATAGGCGCCCGCGCCGAAAGCCTGGTCGCCCCCGATCACCACCAGCCCGCCGCCCAGGTCCCGCACGTAGGCGGCCAGCGACTGCTGCAGCGGGCGGGGCATCAGATCGGCTGGAACGTTGCTGAGCACCACCGCCGAGTAGCCGGCGTAGTCTTCCAGCCGGGGCGGAATGTCCTGCGGCTCGACCGTGACGACTTCGATCTGTTCCTGCCGAAGGGCCTGTTCGAGCGTCGCGTCATCCTCGCGGGAGGTGCTGACCAGCAGCACCTTGCCCTTGCCGGCCATGGTCGTAAAGGCGCTGGCCTGGTTGTTCTGCGGGATGCTGTCGTCGTCGGGCCGGACGGGACGCACCTGAGCACCGAAGCGATGGATACTGGTATCGGCACCCAGCCGCACGGTCTGAACCAGGGCGTTCTTGCCCCGCTCGAGCCGCACGCGGACGGACTGCGACCGGCGGGCCGGGTCGATCGTGATCGGGATGCCGTTGTCGGTGATGGTCAGATCGGCCTCGACTGCGGCCTCGGAGTGGATCGAGATCTTCAGCGGGATCTCGTCGCCGGCCCGCGCCCTGGCCGGGGCCCAGAAGTTGGTGATCCGGATCTCCCGGTCGTGCCTGTAATCCAGCGGGACCACGTCGATGCCGATGGCGGCGGCTGCGACCCGCCTGGCCTCGGCGACGGCGTCGCCGGCGGTCTGGTTCCCGTCGGACAGGATCACGATCCGCCGCGCCCGGTCCGGCGGGAAGACCGCCGCCGCCAGGCGAATGGCCTCGGCCAGGTTCGTCTGCCCGGGCTCGACGCGGCTCTTGCCGATCGGCGGGACGTAATCGCCCGCAACCGGCACCTGTTCGACGCTGGCCCTGCCCCCGAACGTGATGACACCGGCCATGTCGTCCGGCCGCTTCCGGTCGCCTTCCTGCGTCCGTTGCACGAAACCCAGGGCGTCCTGCCTGAGCGAGGAGGGGATGCTGTCGGACCGGTCGAGCAGGTAGACGACCGCCACCCCGTCGCTGTGCCGGGTCCAGTGGGGCCGGGCAAGGCAGAAGACCAGCAACGCCATGACCAGCGCCCGCAGCGTCAGCGCCATCCAGCGGCGCGTCCCGCTCAGGCCGGCCAGGCTGCGAACCAGCAAGGGGATGCCCACTGCGGTCAGCACGACCGGCAGGAGCAGCAACCACTCTGGAGTTTCGAGCCAAATTCTCATGCCAGCCGCCGCAGTTGTTGGTCATCGAATCGACTGCGGTCAGCATACCCCGCCACCGGCGACCGGACAACCTGTCGTGAGAGCCTTCGTGAATGTCCCGCAGGCGGGTTGAGCCGTCCGCAGGTGGCTCGATCTGCCTGAATGACTGGTGGTCACGCCTGACCAATGGACGCCGCGGGAGCACCCCTGTAATATAATGGCCTCGGTAAGGTCGGCAGCTGCATGGCTGGCCCGGGGCCGGCAGAGGCGGGGGCGCGAGCAGCATGCCTTCGTCCCGGCCCGACACAAACCAGTATGAAGTTCCCGAAGCGCAGAGGAGGTCCGACAGTGGACGCGAAAAAGAGCATCGATCTTCTGAACAAGGCCGTGGCCGACGAACTCCAGGCGGTGCACCAGTACATGTACTGGCACTTCCACCTCGACGACCAGGGCTTCAGCCCGCTGGCGTCGCTGCTGCGGCGGACGGCCATCATGGAGATGGGCCACGTCGAGAAGCTGGCCGAGCGGATCCTGTTCCTCAAGGGCGACGTCAAGATGGTGACCGCCGGGCCGGTCGAGCCGATCACCGAGCCGGTCGAGATCCTGGCCAAGGCCGCCGGGATGGAGCAGCAGTCGGCCGCCGATTACAACAAATCGGCCCTGGAGTGCAGCGCGAACGCCGACGCGGTCTCCAAGCAGCTGTTCGAGTCGCTGGTGGTCGACGAGGAAGGCCACTTCGATCTGTTCGACAAGCAGGTGGACAACATCAAGCGGTTCGGCCCGAGCTACCTGGCCCTGCAGTCGTTCGAGAAGGGCGAGGCCGAAGAGTAAGAGCGTCTTGTTGACCCCAGCCTTCCAGGAAGTGGCGGCCGAAAACTACTGACGCCGGACGCCATGCAGGGCGGGCTGCTTGCGGTGTCCTCGACCCTGAGGCTCCCCTCGGGGCCGTCTTCGACGCTGAGGCTCAGACCCGAAGGGAGCGAGCAACGCGAGTCGAACGGCGCCCGCCAAGGGCATTGCCGCCGTCAAGGGGCGGTGCGACGTCACCTGAGTCGCACCGCCCCTTGACACCATCCATCGCCGCCCCGGAGTGGCCTCCCGCCCCCGCCCAACTGCCCGCTGCGCGGCGGGAATGACGCGATCCGGCCCCGGAATGGATGGCCGATTCCCGGGAATCAACCGCCGATTCCCGGGAAGAAATCGTCCATTCCAGGGAATGGCTCTTTGATGCCAGGGAATGGACGAGGGATTGCAAGGAATCAGCCGTCGATTCCCGGGAAAAAACGGTCGATTCCAGGGAATGGACGAGAGATTCCAAGGAATGGACGAGAGATTCCAGGGAATCAACGGTCGCTTTCAGGGCAAAATCCGGCAAATCGGGCCCCGCAGGCCCCCCGCCCCCTGCGGCATCCGGTCGCTAAGCATCTGCAAACGCGGCAGTTAGGCGTTGCCCGATCCTGGGACCGAGGCCTTCCGGCCGGGCCGCGCCCACCAAAACCGTTGCCGCTGTGAAGGGGCGGTGCGACCTGGCCCGAGTCGCGCCGCCCCTTCATCATCCATTGCCGCCGCTTACGCCCTCGAAACGGGCAAACCGCATCCTCAGCCAGCCAAGGGCTTGACACCGGCAACCGGATCCACGATAGTATATTAGCGGAGACTAAACCAATGCAGCCGAAGGAACTCGCCAGGATTCTCAAGGTGCTGTCCGTCGAGACGCGTGTGCGGATGATCCAGCTGCTCAAGGGCCGGGCGCTGTGCGTCAACGCCCTGGCCGCCCGGCTGGACGTGACGCAGGGAGCGGTCTCGCAGCACCTGCGCGTCATGCGGGACGCGGGCCTCGTCATCGACGAGAAGCGCGGCTACTTCGTCCATTACCGCCTCAACGAAGAGGTCCTCGCCAGATGGCGGGAACAGATAGATGAACTGCTGGACCCAGGGCAGGGCGCCTGCCCGGAGACGAAAGGAGAACTGAAATGTCCTGCAATGAAAACCAACAAGGCTGCCGGAAACCGGAAAGCCTGACCGGCCAGCCCGGCAACTGCACACCGCAGCAGATCCGTCAGTGTCACGGGGACGCACCCGGCCACCCCTGCGTCGAGACGGCCGGTTGCGAACATCCCCAGAGACTCGATGGCAAGCAGCCGGGCGAGTGTTCACCTGAGCAGATTTGCCGGTGCCATGGCGATGCGGCCGGCCATCCGTGCGAACAGAAGTAAGAAAGGCCTCAAGAGACAAAAGGACACGAAGCGCATGAAACTGGGCATGGTGATTACGCAGACGGACCCGGAGACGGTCTTCAATGCGCTGCGCCTGGCCTTGTACAGCCTGGAGTCGACACATGGCCTTTGACGGAAGCGCGGCCATCGAGGTGCGAGATCTGGCCAAACGGTTCGAGGATGTCCAGGCGGTCGCGGGCGTGGACTTCGGCGTGCGGGAAGGTGAGATCTTCGGCTTCCTCGGCCCCAACGGCGCGGGCAAGACCACGACGATCAACATGCTGACCGGCCTGGCCCGCCCCGACGCCGGCACCATCCGCATCGCCGGCATCGACTGCTCGAAAAACCCTAAGGCCGCCCAGCACCTGATGGGCATCGTCCCCGACGAGAGCAACCTCTACCCGGAGCTG
>JAWLBS010000097.1:0-15092 GCA_041687575.1 Phycisphaerae bacterium
CGTATACCGCCCTGACCGACGGGGCCGGCCATTTCACCTGGGACCACGTGCGGCAGACGTACGGCGACCCGCTGTTTCAGCGGGCGGTGTTTTACAACGTGCTGATCCCGGTCGTGAGCGTTTCGTTCGAGGCGGTGATCGGGCTGGGCATGGCGCTGTGGTTCTACGAGCTGCGCCGGGCGAAGAGTTTCTGGCGAACCATCGCCATCGTGCCGTTCGCGGTGCCCGAGATCGTCTACCTGCTGACGATGAAACTGGTCTTCCGCCAGCACGGCTACCTCAACAGCCTGCTGTTCACGGCCGGCGGCGCCGACGCGATGGCCGGCTGGCTCGAACCGGGCAGCGTGCTGATGGTGCTGGTGGTGATGCTCGTGGACGCCTGGCGGGTCACGCCGATCGTCTTTCTGATCGTGCTGACGGCGCTGGAGTCGCTGCCGACGAGTTTCGTCGAGGCGGCGCGGATCGACGGGGCGAGCCGGCTGCAGATCGCCCGGCACGTGCTGGTGCCGCTGGTGATTCCGGCCCTGCTGGTGGCGTTGGCCCTGCGGGCGGTGGACGGGTTCCGGATCTTCGCCACGCCCCTGGTGCTGGTGGGCGTCGAGGGGATGCCCGTGCTGACCAGCGTGGCCTACCACTACAAGGAGAACCAGCACATGCCGGCAGCTGCCAACGTCGCAGCATTGACGCTGGCGGCCGGGCTGCTGGCGGCGACCGTGGTCACGTTGCTGGCCGTCTCCAGAAAGGCGCGTGCGGCATGACGCAGACCAACTCGACATCCGTGGCCGAACGACCCGAACCGGGGCCCGGCCCGTCGCCGTCGCCGGCCCGGTTGCGCCGATGGAGTCTGTTCGGCCTGGTCTCGGGCATCGGGCTGGCGATGCTGTTGATCGTCAACCTCGTGCCGCTTTCGCTGGTGATCCGGCAGGCCTTCACGCCGGAGAGCGCATCGGCGGGCTGGCCGCTGCGGCTGCTGCCCGAGCAGCTGAGCCTGGAGAACCTCACGACGCTCTGGCGGGCGCAAAGCCTGACGGGGCACGTCCTGCTGAGCGTCTGGGTGGCGACGGCGACGACGGTGCTGTCGCTGGCGATCGGCTTTCCGGCCGGGTGGGCGGCGGCGCGGTGGCGGCCGCTGGAAACGTCGATGACGCGTCTGTCGCTGGGCAGCCGGATCCTGCCGCCGATCGCGATCGCCGTGCCGCTGACGGTGCTGCTGAACCGGGTGTACCTGTACGATCACCCGATGGGGCTGGGGCTGATCATCGCGCACATGACGATCGGGCTGCCGTTCGCGGTGCTGTTCGCGTACGCGGCGTTTCGCGATCTGCCCGAGGCGCTGGAGGAGGCGGCCAGCGTCGACGGATGCGGGCCGCTGCAGACGTTCCTGCTGGTGAGTCTGCCGGGTGTGAAGGGGTCGATCGCGGCGGCGTCGATCCTGATCTTCCTGCTGAGCTGGGACGAGCTGACCTACGCCCTGCTGATCCAGGTGCTGCACCGGACCGTGCCGCCGCTGATCTACTACTACACGCAGTTCGGACAGCTCGGATCGGCGAGCATCCTGGCGGTGATCATGCTCATCCCGGCCGTGCTGGTGATCGCGACCCTGCAGCGGCTGCTGACGCGGGCGGCGCTGACGGGGGGTGTCAAGGAGTGACATCGCAGTAACGGGCGCACCGCCGCAGCCCGGAGGGTGAATCCGACCCGCGGCGCTGCCGGTGTATCGACAAGTACTCAACCGGTGGTCTGGAGGGCGACCGGGCCATACAATGGACATACAACGGGAAGCGGGAGCATGTCTGAGAAAACAGGAAATTATGACCTGGAGCGTTTCGGCGGCGGGGGCCGCAGCGAGGGGATTCCGCCGCTTCGCCGGCTGGTGGTGGTTTCCAACCGGCTGCCGGTGGTCGTTTCGCAGGGGCAGGATGGCAGGGTTGTTACCAAAAGGGGCTCCGGCGGCCTGGTTACGGCGATGGAGCCGGTGCTGCAGGACCGCGGCGGGGTATGGATCGGCTGGTCGGGCCTGACGGAAGAGCCGCCCGATCTGGATGCCGCCTTGAAAAGCGCCGGCCGCGAGACCGGCTATGAGCTGCGGGCCCTGACGCTCAGCGAGCAGGAGCGGGACGAGTTCTACCACGGCTACGCGAACGAGGTCCTCTGGCCCCTGTTCCACGACCTGCAGGGCCAGTGCAACTTTGCGCCCGAGTACGAGCAGACCTACGTGAGCGTTAACCGCCGCTACGCCGACCTGCTGCGGGCGAGCGCCCGGCCGAACGACTTCATCTGGGTACACGACTATCACCTGATGCACGTCGCCCAGGCCCTGCACGAGGCCGAGTTCCGGGCCCACGTGGCGTTCTTCCTGCACATCCCGTTTCCGCCGCTGGACATCTTCGTGAAGCTGCCCGGGCGGTATCGCCTGCTGCGGGCGCTGCTGCACTACGACATGCTGGGGTTTCAGACCGTGGGGGACCGGCGCAACTTCGTCGGCTGCGTCCGCCGGCTGCTGCCCAGCGTGAAGGTGCGGACGCACGGCCCGATGCACGTGATTCACATGCCGGAGGACCGGCAGGTCCGCGTCGGTACGTTCCCCATCGGCATCGACGCCGAGGATTTCGCCCGGACCGCGCGCTCCGACGAGGTGACCCGCCTGACGCGCGAGATCCGCTCGAACATTCCGGCCGATCAGTTGCTGCTGGGCGTCGACCGGCTCGACTACACCAAGGGCATCCCCAACCGGCTGCTGGCGTACGACGACGCCCTCCAGCGGTACCCGCAGATGCGACAGAAGACGACGTTCATCCAGGTGGTCGTGCCCAGCCGGGCCGACATTCCCAAGTACGCCGCGCTGAAGACCGAGATCGAGAGGCTGGTCGGCGAGATCAACGGCCGGTTCGCCACGGGCAACTGGGTGCCGATCCACTACTTCTTCCGAAGCCTCGATCGGCCGGAACTGCTCGCGCATTATCGGGCGTGCGATGTCGGCGTGATCACGCCGCTCAAGGACGGCATGAACCTGGTCGCCAAGGAGTACTGCGTCTGTGACGTCGACCTCAATGGCGTGCTGGTCCTCAGCGAGTTCGCCGGGGCGGTCGCCCAGCTGCGCCGCGGGGCGATGCTGGTCAACCCGTACGACGTCCGCGGCACGGCCGACGTGATCTACGAGGCCTGCCAGACCGGCCGGCAGGAGCGCCGCAGCCGGATGCGTCGCATGCAGCGGGTCATCCGCCAGCGGGACATCTACTGGTGGATGAACACGTTCCTGCAGGCGGCCTTCGCGATCCGCCTGGACCAGCTGCCGCAGGCGGAGGACTTCGTCCCCCGCGAGGAAGACGAAAAGCCGGCCGCCAGCCCGCTCGAGCAGGCGTAGGGGCTCGCCTTGGGGCAAAGGCGGCGGGCTCTTGTCACGGGAAACAGTGCATCAGGGGTTGATCGATGGGTTGCGGTTGTCTACTGGTTCTTCTGGCCCTTCTGATTCCGCGGGTGGTGATCGTCCTGCTGTGGCTGTTCAGCAACTGGTTCGGCGACATGTTCGTCACGCCCGTGCTGCCGGTGCTCGGCTTTCTGTTCCTGCCGACCACGCTGTTGTGGTACAGCGTGGTGATGAACGAGTGGGGCGGTGTCTGGAGCTTCTGGCCCGTCATCGGCCTGATCGTCGCCCTGCTGATCGACATCTCCCCCGGCGGCGAAGCCGGCCGCAAACGTCGCCGGTGGTGAAGGCGGTGCCGGACCGCCTGATCAACCTGGTCATGCGGCGGCGGTAGCCTGTTCGCGGAACCGCTCGTGGATCTCGATGAACTCCGCCTCGTTGGCCAGAAAGGCGTCGACAACCTTCGGGTCGAAGTGCGTGCCCGACTCCTCCAGGATCATCGCCCGGGCGATTTCGTGGCTGAACGCCTTCTTGTAGACCCGCTTGCTGGTCAGGGCGTCGTACACGTCGGCCAGGGCGACGATCCGCCCGGCCAGGGGGATGTCCTTTCCCACCAGGTTGTTGGGATAGCCCGTGCCGTCGAACCGCTCATGGTGGCTGATCGCGATGTCGCGGGCCATGGCGAGGAACTTCGCCGCGGGGAAGCGCTTGGCCGCCGCATCCAGCGTCTGGGCGCCGATGGTTGTGTGGGTCTTCATGATGTCGAACTCGCGGTCGCTGAGCCGGCCGGGCTTGAGCAGCACGTTGTCGGGGATGCCGACCTTGCCGATGTCGTGAAGGGGGCTGGTCAGGTAGATCAGGCGGACGTACTCGCCGTTGACCTGGTGGCACGTCGGTTCGACCGTGGACAGGTGTTGGGCGAGCAAGCGGCTGTAGATCCGCATCCTTTCGAGGTGCTCGCCGGTTTCGGGATCGCGGCTTTCAGCGAGTTTCGCCAGGGCGAAGATCGCCACGTCGCGGGTCTCCAGTGAGAGCACCCGCTCGGCCGTGCGGATCCGCAGACGCAGCTCCGCCGGGTCGAACGGCTTGGTCAGTATCTCGTCCGCGCCAGCCGAAAGGGCCCGCAGGACGTGCTCGGGACTCTTGTTGTAGCCGGTCAGCAGGATAACGTAGACGTAGCCGTCGTAGTCCTGGTTGCGCACCGCCTCGCAGAACTGCTCGCCGCTGATGCCGGGCATGTTCCAGTCGCAGATGACCAGCCGGCTGGAGCCGCTGTCGAGCATCTGAAGGGCCTGCTGGCCGTTGGTGGCGGTCTGAACCTGGTGCCCGGCCCCTTCGAGCACCTCGCTGATGACTTCCAGCGACTCGTTGTCGTCGTCGACTACCAGGATTCGCATACTCGTCGGTCTCCCCCACCAGGTTCGTGCGGGTTGGTGGTGTTTCGGCCGCGCGGTCCGGCAAATCCCTCGGAGGGGCCGGACGTGTGTCCCCACCGAGCTATCGACCCGCCGCGTCACCACGTTTAGCAGGGCTGAAACCTGTGCCGCCAGGATCGGCGGACGACGAGTTGCGCAGAGTGCGCGAGCTGCGCCCTTGGTGCCGGTCTTGCGGCATCGCTGGCGTGCAAAGATCCCGGTACACGGGTAGTATGATCGAGTCTCGCCGCATCTTATCGGCGATGTGGCCACGTTCGTCAGGAGGAACCGGACCGTGAAAGTCTTCGTGATGTGCGACATGGAAGGTATCAGTGGGATCGTCAAGGTCGCGCAGGTCGTTCCGGGCGGTCCTGATTATCAGACCGGCCGCATGTACATGACCCGCGACGTCAACGCCTGCGTGGCCGGCTGCATCGAAGGCGGAGCCACTACCGTGGTCGTCCGCGACGCGCACTACATGGGTTTCAACATGATCGCCGAGCACCTCGATCCCCGGGCCGAGTACGTGCAGGGGCAGTCGCCGGCCGAGCGGATTCCGAATATCGCCGATTTCGATGGCCTGATCCTGCTGGGCTATCACGCCATGGCGGGCACGCCTGAGGCGCTTCACGAGCACACGATGTCGCCGGAGGCCTGGCAGAACCTCTGGATCAACGGCGTCAAAAGCGGGGAACTGGCGATCGACGCGGGCATCGCCGGCGACCACGGCGTGCCGACGATCATGGTCAGCGGCGATGACAAACTCTGCGACGAGGCGCGGCAGTTCCTCAAGGACGTCGTGACCGTCCAGGTGAAAAAGGGCCTGGCGGCAGAAGGGGGGCAGCTGCTGCCGGCCGAACGGGCCCACCAGCTGATCCGCGAAGGCGCCGCCCGTGCCTGTCTGGACTACAAAAAGATGAAGCCGTACCGCGTGAGAAAGCCCGTAAAGATGCGGCTGGAACTCGTCAGCCGCGGCAGACTGCCCATCGGCCGGCCCGACACGAAGATCCTCGATGGCCGCACCTTCGAGGTCACCGGCAAGACGGTCGAGGAGGCGCTCAATGGGCTACGGTGAGGGATGACAAGGTGACACGGTGGCAAGGTGACCGGGTGACCGGGTGGCCCGGCTTCGCCAGACAGCGGCCATACCGGGGCAGGCAAGGTGAAACACGGCTTGCTGTAACCTGTCCCCTGTCGTTGTTGTTGATCCGCGTTTCATCCGCGTTTCATCCGTGGCTGGTATTGTCGTTGTTGTCTTTAACTGGCAACTGACAACTGGTTACTGACAACTGTTGTTATTGTTTTTTAATCTGTGTAATCTGCGAAATCTGCGGATAGATGATGTTTTTCTTCGTCGCGGGAATGCCCCCGCGGCCCCGGAGCGACGCCATGCACGAAGGCCTCGATATAACGGACAAAACGGTGGACGTCGGCAGCGTCAGGATCGGTCCGGGCCAGCCGTTGGCCCTGATGGCCGGCCCCTGCGTGATCGAGTCGCTGGACCACTGCCTGCGGCTGGGCGAAGGGATACTTGCCGTCTGCCGGACGCTCGGTGTGCCGTACGTCTTCAAGGCCAGTTTCGACAAGGCCAACCGCACGAGCATCTCCAGCCGGCGCGGCCCGGGCCTCGACAAGGGGCTCGCCATCCTCGAGCGGGTCGGCCGCACGCTCGGCGTGCCGGTCGTCAGTGACATCCACGTGCCGGACCAGGCGGCTCCGGCCGGACAGGTGCTCGACTGCCTGCAGATCCCCGCGTTTCTGTGCCGCCAGACCGACCTGGTCGTCGCCGCCGCCCGCACCGGCAAGCCGGTCAATATCAAGAAGGGGCAGTTCGTCTCGCCCGAGGAGATGCGCTTCGCCGTCGCCAAGGCGGCAGAGGTCGGCAACGAAAAGATCCTGTTGTGCGAGCGGGGGACCTTCTTCGGTTATGGTCGTCTTGTGAATGATTTTACCGGACTGTCCGTCATGCGGCAGTGGGCGCCCGTGGTCTTCGACGTGACGCATTCGACGCAGCAGCCCGGGGCGGCCGGCGGCACGAGCGGGGGCAATCGCCACTTCGCGCCGCTGCTGGCGCGGGCGGCAGTCGCGGCCGGTTGCGATGCGCTGTTTCTGGAGGTCCACGACGACCCGGCCAATGCCCACTCCGACGCCGCGACCGTCTGGCCGGTGGATCGGGTCGAGCCGCTGCTGCGGTCGTGCGTGGTGATTCGCGAGGCGCTATCGGCCGGGCAGTAACGTCTGCGCGGCATCGCCGTGTGTCCGCCTGCCGCCAGCCGGTCAGCCGCCTGCGGGTTCGCTGGCGTACAGGTCGTTACCGCCGCTTGAGCAGGTGCTCGATCCTTTGGCGGATCGAGGACTTCTTGAGCGCGTGACGGCACGCCTCGCTCGCCTTGCCGATGGCCTCGGCCCGCGTCGGGTAGGGGTGGACCACCTCGCCGAGCCTGCACAGGCCGATCCCGTGCGTCATCGCCATCGCGATTTCGCCGATCATCTCGGTGGCGTGGCTGGCGATGATGATGGCCCCTGCGATCCGGTCCGTGCCCTTGTACGTGTGCACCTTCAGCAACTCCACCACGTCCCCGTCGATGATCGCCCGGTCGACCATGTGAAACGGTACGGCGTACGTGTCCATCTCGATCCCGCGATCCTGGGCCTGCCGGCAATTCAGCCCGACCTGTGCGACCTCCGGATCGGTGTACGTGCACGAGGGGATGACCAGGCGACTGACCCGCGCCAGCCGCCCGTGCGACAGCGCGTTGTGCAGCGCGAGCCTCGCCGTTGCCTGCGCTGCGTGGGTGTGTTGATGATGCGTGCAAACATCGCCGGCCGCCACGATGTTGTGGTTGCTGGTCCGAAGGTAATCGTCGACCAGAATGCCGCGGAACACGTCGTAGAGGACATTGGCGGCGGCAAGGTTGAGGCCGTCGACGGCCGGGGCCCGGCCGGCTGCGATCAGGATCTGGTCGACGGCGATGGCGTGCATCTGGTCCTTGTGCCGGACGTGTACCATCTTGCGCCCGTCGACCTCCCGGACGTAGCTGATCGTTGCGCCGGTCAGGACCCTCACGTCTTCGTGCTGCAGCGAGTCGGTCAGCATCCGCGCCGCATCCGGGTCGCAGCCGGGCAGGATCCGGTCCTCCCGTTCAATCAGGGTCACTTCGCTGCCCAGTCGGCAGAACGCCTGTGCCATCTCGCAGCCGAGGCTTCCCGCCCCGATCAGGGCGAGGTGGCGCGGCTGCTGGTCCAGGTCGAAGACCGTCTCGCTGGTCAGGTAGCCGGTGCGGTCAATACCTTCGACGGGAGGTACGACTGGGCGCGAGCCGGTGGCGATCATCGCCTTGGCAAAACGGAGGGTCTGGCCGCCCACGGCAACGGTCCTGGGGCCGGTGAACACCCCTCGTCCAAGGTAAACGTCCACCCCCATCTCGCTGAAATGCCTGGCCGAATCCCTCAGGCCCATGTAGCTGCGGACCTGGCGAAGGCGGGTCATGACCGTCGGGAAGTCCTCCTGGATCTCCTTACACAGGCGAATGCCGAAACGGGCGGACTTGTACACGTCTGCGTAGGCCCTCGCCGAGCGGAGCAGGCACGTGGTGGGGACGGATCCTGCATTCAACGATGTGCCGCCGATGAGTTTCTCCTCAATCAGCGCCACCTTCGCGCCATCAGCCGCACCCCTGGATGCGGCCGCCAGTCCCGCGGGCCCTGCCCCGATAATCACCAGGTCATACCGGCCGGACGGCTTGGGGTTGACCCATCCCGGAGGCGACACATTCGAGACCAGGGCCGTGTGGTACTGGTCGTGCAGAAGGGTCGGAGGGGGGTTGGACATCTGTGCACTCTCCTGCCGACGGCTCGCCGCCGGTCGGCTGCATCGGGCGGCACTCCGAAACACCACAGCACTCTATCTCATTGTAGGAGGCTCAATTGCCAGCCGGGCCGGCGAGCGGGTGGTGCCGACGTGCGCCAGTCGAATGGCACGGGAAAATGCTCAAGGAAATGACAAGCGTCGTGGCTGGAATTGGCTGGTGCGCAGCAGGCGGCGGACCCTGCGCAAATGGCGCAACGCAAAGGCCGCCGTCGGCAGCCGGCAGGTCCGCCGGGCGCTGCGAGGATGAATCGTTGATCGACGGCACGATTGGCACCGTCCTTTCGCTACGGTCTCATGGGAACGGGGCCTGTCGCCGATTGGGGGGCGGCCCCTCGGTGACGGTGCGGGGAACCGACCACGGGCTGCGATCAAGTCGGCTGCTGCGGACCCATGCGACGGTCCGCTCGCGGGGCAGGAGGCTTGGGGGCATCGGGCGGCAGGCGGCGGCGAGTCGCCGGCCGGAGGGCAAGCGTGTGCCTGTCAGGGACAACCGTCGCGGGGGAAATGGAACATGGGCTCAGGCAGCCAGCCGGATCTCGGCGAGGCGCCTGAGCCCATGGCTCCGGTTTACACCTTCCACGGAAGGGGCGTACGGTACTGCGAATGCTTCTGGTACTACAGGCCGAGACCTGCCTTGGCCAGGCACTCAGGCTTGACGAAGGCCTTGAGCAGCGTGGTGGTGTCGCAGCTGGCCGGGGCGGCGATCAGCGGCAGGAACATCCCAAAGGCGATGGCGGCAGCGATGATACGCTTCATAAAACAACCTCCATATACAGGAACACTTCAAATATCCACCTGTCCACGCAAGTGGATATCGGCACGTATCGCCTTGGCAGTCTTGCATTTCCAGTCCCAGGTCCGAGAAAGACGTACCGGGCTGTGTCATAGCAGAGACATTTGTGTCCTAAGCCATTGGTTCGCATCGACGTTACGTGAAATCGCGATATGTCACCCGGCGAGCGGTTTTTTTGCGGGGGTCGGGGGTGTGGCGTCGGAGGGCTGACTCCTTGCACAGCGTTCGCACCTGTAGTCCCGGCCGAAATCGCTGCGGCGGAGCAGTCCCTGAACAACATACGGGAGTCCGACCCCTTGGGTGGGAAAGCACTCGGCGCCCGCGTCAGCGGTCAGCCCTCCGGAACCTGCTGCACGTGCTTCTGCTGGAACTCCAGGGGGATGATCAGCAGCGCGCAGCGGGCCTTGCGGGCGACCACCTCGGTCACGTTGCCGAACAGGGCCCGCTGCAGGGTGCTGCGGCCGCGGCGCCCCATTACGATCATGTCGGCGTTGATCTCTTCCGCGAAGTCGAGGATCGTTCGGGCGTCCTTGCCGATCCGCACCTCCACCTGCAGGTCCACCGCTTCCGGTACGCGCGGGCGGTACACCCGGTCGATCTTCTCGTCGATGTCGTGGCGGGCTTTCCGGTCGACGTCGTCGACCTCGTAGATGTACGTCTTCCAGAACTGGGCGTCGGTCTCGGGGATCACGTGCAGCAGGTAGAGCGTGCAGCCGGGGCGGCGCACGGCGGCGTCGATCGCAAAGTCGAAGGCGTAGTCGGCGTTGTCGGAGAAGTCGGTGCAAAAGACGATCCGTTGGAACGGGCTGGTTGGAACGTTCATATGTGCACATGCTCCTTTGCCGAACAGGGTCCGTTCGGAAAACCTGAGCAGTCGTGGTGGGCAAGAGCCCACCCTACATTAATACTTGACCATGCCCGGCAGCCAGGTGCAGATCTGCGGGAAGATTACGCACAGCACCGTGACGATGATCAAAGACACCACGAACGGTAGCGCGCCGCGGAAGATCGTCTGCAGGGGCACGTCCCGCTCGATCCCGCCGACGACGTACGCGCACACCCCGACCGGCGGCGTGATCGTCCCGATCTGCGTGACCAGCACGATAATCGCACCCAGCCAGATCGGGTCGGCCTTGAGTTCGGTCAGCACCGGGTAGAAGATCGGGATCGTCAGCAGGATCAGCGCCAGCGCGTCGACGAAACAGCCCGCGACCACGTAGAATCCGATGATCAGCGCAATGATCGACCAGGCCGGCAGGGGCAACTCGCCCAGCCACGTCGCCAGCTCGAACGGCAGCCGGGTGATCGCCAGGAACCGGCTGAAGATGACCGCTCCCGCCACGATGATCATCACCATCAGGCTCGTCCGCATCGTCTCCTGCAGGGCCCGCAGGAACCCCCACCAGCTGAGCTGCCGCCGGACCACCGCGATCAGCACGCTGCCGCCGGCACCGACGCCCGCCGCCTGCGTCGGGGTGAAGTAGCCGGCGAACATCCCGCCGATCACCAGCACGAACAAAATCAGCGTCTCGGAGACGCCCAGCAGGCTCCACATCCGGGTCGACCATGAGGGCACCGGCGCGGCCGGCCCCATCTCCGGCCTGCGGATGCAGTTGATGTAGATCATCGCGACGAACAGCAGTGCGGTCAGGATCCCGGGTATGATGCCGGCCATGAACAGCTTGCCGATCGACTGCTGCGTCATGATGCCGTAGACGATGAACACCACGCTGGGCGGGATCATCATTCCCAGGGTGCCCCCGGAGGCGACTGTTCCGCAGGCGAGCTCCATGTTGTAGCCGTACCGCCGCATCTCCGGCAGGGCGACCAGGGACATCGTCGCCGCCGTCGCCGGGCCCGACCCGCAGATTGCCCCGAAGGCTGCGCATGCACCCACCGTTGCCATCGCCAGCCCCCCGGGCAGGGGGCCGACCCAGTGGTAGGCGGTGTTGAACAGCCGCCGGCTGATCCCTGCGTGAAAGGCGATCTGCCCCATCAACACGAACAGGGGGATGACCGTCAGGCTGTATGATGAGAAGGTGTTGTACAGGTCCGCCGCCATCATGCTGGCGGCGGCGTCCGGGGTGCGGATCAGCGCAAAGCCCACGAACCCGACGATCGCCATGGCGAACGCCACCGGCATGCTGCTGATCAGCAGGACCAGCAGCGCGACACAACCCAGTACGCCGATCTGTGCGGGGGTCATGGCTTGATCAATTCCCTGCCCGGATGAAACAAATGATAAAAGGCGACCAGGCACACGACCGCCGTCGAGACCGCCAGCACGTACGGCACCCAGAACTCCGGCACCTCCAGCGTCGGCGTCACCTGCCGGGGCGGCTGACGCATCGCGCTGCCGTACTTGAAGCACTCGACCGTCAGGAAGCCGAATAGCGCGATCACGCACAGCCGCGTCACCGCGTCGACCACCGTCCGGCCGAGGCGACCGAGCTTCTGGAAGAAGTACTCGATCGCCACGTGCCCCTTGCAGGCGGTGGTGTAGGGCAGGGCGGCGGCCATGGTCACCCCGGCCGCCAGCCCGATGATGTCGACCCCGCCCTTAAGGCCCGTCCCGAACAGCCGCAGGACCACCTCGAGGCACGTGATCGTCATCATCACCACGATGCCCAGCGCCGCCACGCCCACCAGCGCGTAGACCATGCTGCGCACGATGGCGGCGTACACCGCCCAGAAGCGCCTCACGGGCGAACTCGCCAGCTGCCGGTCGGTCATGCTACTTCGCCTTGGACGCCGTCGCCTGCGTGACCATCATCTGCGCGTCGGCCAGGAACTTCTCGCCGGGCAGATCCTTTTCCTTGGCGGCGGAAGCATAGCTATCCAGGATCGGCTGGACCTGCTTCTTCCAGCTCGCCTGCTGCTCGGGCGTCAGCGGGATGATCTCCCGGTTGAGCTCCTTGACGAACGCGAGGCCCTCTTCATCGGCCTGGTCCCAGGCCGCGCCGTGTTTGGCGACGTACTGCTCGCTGACCTCGGTGAAGACCTTCTGGATGTCGGCGGGGAGCTTGTTCCAGGCTGCCTTGTTCATGACCACGAACATCGCGGTGGTGTAGCCGATCGCGGAGCTGTCGGTGACGTACTGGATCGCCTCGCCCTGTTTCCAGCCCTTGAGGGTCTCGATCGGGCAGAGGGTCGCCTCGACCACGCCTTTTTGCAGGGCCTCATAGGTTTCGCCCTGGCTCATGGCGACCGGGGTGCCGCCGAGGGCCTCGACCACCTTGGTCGACAGGCCGGTGGCGCGGACCTTGAGGTTCTTGAAATCGTCCAGCGTGCGGACCGGCTTTTTCGACGCGAGGATGCCCGGGCCGTGCGCGTGCAGGTACAGCACGTGGACGTCGCCCATCTCCTTGGGGTCGTACTTCTTGACCATGTCATGGGCGACCCGGCTGGCGGTCGTGCCGTCGGGGTAGCCCAGCGGCAGATCGAGCCCTTCCAGCAGCGGGAAGCGGCCGCGGGTATATGCCAGGCAGCTCATGCCGATATCCGAGATCCCGTTGACCACGCCGTCATAGCACTGCGGGGCCGGCGTGAGCGTGCCGCCGGCGAAGATGTCGATCTTGACCTTGCCGTCGGTCCGCTTTTCGATCTCTTTGGCCCACTCCTTGGCAGTCTGGCACTGGATGTGGGTGTCGGGGAAGAAGATGCTGTAGGACAGGGTGACCGGCTTGACCGACGCCGACGCCTCGTCGGTCTGGGCGGCCGGCTGGACCTTCGCGGCGGAAGCGGCTGGTTGCGACTCTTCCGCCTCCTTGCTGCAGCCGGCGAGGAACGAACCCGATGCGATCAATACCGCCAGCACCGGCACGAGAGTGAGCTTGCTACGGTTCATGGCTACACCTCCAACAGACGATTCGATTTGTACGCCAGGGGCGCCGACGTGGCGCTGCGACCGGCCGCGAGTGTATCCCAAACGCGGCGCGGGCTATTTTAACCGGAGTTGGTCAGATAGCCAGACCCGCCGCCAAGCTCTCGCCATACATCGATCATCGCATCGTAATGCTCCACCGGCATCTCCCGGAACACCGCGTTCGACGCCCCCAGCACGAACCGCCCGCCCGGCTTGCCGATGGCGATGGTCCGCTCCGTCAGATTCCGGACCTTGCCAGCCGGGCCGAAGTGCAGCACCCCGCAGTCGACGTTGCCGCACAGGCAGAGGCGGTCGCCGACCTGCTTTTTCGTCGCCGCCAGGTCCATCCCCGCGATCGGGTCGATCGCCTGCAGGGCCTGCAGGGGCGAATCGGCCAGCAGGTCGAGCACGGCCGTCAGGTCGCCGTCGCTGTGCAGGATCGAGCCCAGGCCCATCCCGTTGACCGCAGCCGCCCATTCGTGCAGGTACGGCAGCCAGAACCGCTGCAGCTGCGGCGGCGGGAAGAAGACCCCGTGGTTGTCGGCGATGTCGCAGGCGTTGAAGACGGCATCGGCGCCGAGGTCGCGGGCGCGGCGGGCCATCTCCAGGCCGACCGCCAGCCTCTCTTTCGCCATCTCGTCGATCTGCTCGGGGGCGTCGTACAGGCGATAGCAGAACGCCTCGTAGTCGCGGCTCGGCGGGCAGATCATCCCAGCCACGCTCTTGACCACGGCGATCTCGTTGCCGGCTGCCTTGCGGAGGATCTCCATCTGCCGCCAGGGCTGATCTTCGGGGAGCCACCAGTAGGCCGGCTCGCCCGGGGCGACCTCCCAGTAGCTGCCCGGCGAGGTGACCGCGCTGAAGCCCAGCTGGCGGGCGACCGCCACGATCGTCTCGGCGTTTTCGTACAGGGCCCGCTCCTGCCCGGCGCTGTCCAGCGCGGCAAACGCGCGGCCCATCACCAGCGGCCGATCCGCGTACCGGTCGAACAGGTGAAACTCCAGTTCCCACAGCGGCACGTGGTCGGGCATTTTCCCCGCCAGCGCCGCCAGAAATCGCTCGCGACCTGTCATGGCGTCTCCTTCGCTGCGGCGGTCGAGCCGGCGGGTTGGGTGGCACCGGCTGCGGCTCGTTGCTCAGCGGCCTTGCTCGTGATCGGGCCCATACCCTATGCGAGAACCTCGCCGATGCGTCCCAGCGCCTCGTCGATCTGCTCGCGGCTGATCCCCAGGTGCGTGACCGCCCGCAGCGTCCGCGGGCCGGTCGCCAGCATCAGCACCCCCGCCTCCTTCAGCCGTGCGGCGAGCTCGGGCCCCGTGCCGATCTGTGGATCGACGCTGAACACGACGATGTTCGTCTGGACCTCGGCCGGGTCGAGCGAGACGGCTGCCATGCCCGCCAGCCCCTCGGCCAGGCGCCGCGCGTTGGCGTGGTCGTCGGCCAACCTGTCCACGTTGTGGTCCAGGGCGTAGATCGCCGCGGCCGCCAGCAGCCCCGACTGGCGCATGCCCCCGCCGAACATCTTGCGGAAAAAGCGGGCGTGTTCGATGAACGCTGCGCTGCCCGCTACGGCCGAGCCGACCGGCGCCCCGAGCCCCTTGCTGAAGCACATCGACACCGAGTCGAAATACCGCGTGTAGTCGGTCGGTTTGCGGCCGGTCGCCACGCAGGCGTTCATCAGCCGAGCGCCGTCCATGTGCATCTTCAGGCCGTGGGCGCCGGCGAGCTCGCGGATGCCGGCGAGGTTCTCGACCGGCCAGATGCTGCCGCCGCCGCGGTTGTGG
>JAWLBS010000098.1:0-14853 GCA_041687575.1 Phycisphaerae bacterium
AATCGGACCGCCTCATGCGGGTTGCCAGGGTCTTCGACCTGGCTGTCGACCTGTTCGAGGGGGATCTGGCTGCCGCCCGGCAGTGGCTGCAACGGCCGCAGTCTGGGCTCGGCGATAAGGTTCCGCTTGACCTGGCATCGACGGGGGTGGGGGCGCGGGAGGTCGAGAACCTGATCGGCCGGCTCGAACACGGGGTCATCGCGTGACGGTCCGGGCCTGGCGGATCGTCAAAGCGCGGCATGCGGCCGACGGCTTCTCCGGCGAGGGCGCCAGACGTTTCGGCGGGCGATGGAACAGCCCCGGAGTGTCCGTCGTCTATGCGGCCGGCACCCCGTCGCTGGCGATGCTCGAGATGCTGGTTCACCTGGAATCGCAGGACCTGCTGCGGGCCTACGTTCTGTTTGAGATGACGTTCGAGGAGGACCTCATCACCGTCGCGATCCCGGAAGAGATTCCCGAGTCGTGGCGAGAGTCCCCGCCCTCGCCCGCGGTCCAGCAAGCAGGGGATCGCTGGGTGCAGCGCGGGCAGTCGGCAGTCTTGAGGGTGCCCAGCGCGATCGTGCCGAACGAATGGAATTACCTGCTCAACCCCATGCACGCGGACTACCCGAAGATTGTCATCGGCCCGCCGCAACCCGCCCGGTTTGATCCGAGGTTGATCAGAAGGCCCGCCTATTGATTCGCCCGCCGCAGTGGAGATAATCCAATCTGCCGGACCCGTTCCGGCCAGAATCGATCACGGATGATCGCGCGGCGCGTTGTCGCTGCGGACGTTCAAGGCCGAACCGTAGTGCTTGCAGTCGAGTCATTGTTGTGGACCCAATCGCGCCAGAAGAGTTCGTCGCGGCCGTCAAAGGCCACCCCCAGACTCCGATTCCTGCCCCCAGCATCACCGGGGTCAGCATCGACAGTCGGACCGTCAAGGCCGGCGACGCCTTCTTCGCCGTGGCCGGCGAGCGGTTCGACGGGCACGACTACATCGAACAGGTCGTCGCGGCCGACGCCGCTGTCGTGGTCGTCAGCCGGCGCGACGTCGCCGGCCAGGCGCAGGCCCGCGGCTGGCCCGTGGTGTTCGTCGACGACACGGTCAGAGCGCTGGGCCGGCTGGCGGGGTGGTATCGCAAGACGCTGCCGGCGCGGCTGATCGCGATCACCGGCTCCAACGGCAAGACCACCACCAAGGCGATCCTCACCGCCGTGCTGGAGAAACTCGGGCCGGTCATCTCGGCCCCGAAGTCCTTCAACAACAACATCGGCGTGCCGCTGACGCTGCTCTCGGCCACCCACGCCCACAAGTACCTCGTGCTGGAGATGGGCACCAACCACCCGGGCGAGATCGCGGAACTGGCCGCCCTGGCCCGGCCGGACCTGGCGGTGATTACCTCGATCGGCCATGCCCACGTCGAGGGACTCGGCGGCCTGGACGGCATCGCCCGCGAGAAGACCTCGCTGCTGGAGTATGTTCCAACTACGGGTTTCGCGGCGGTCAACACGGACGAGCCGATCGTCCTGGGGTACCTGCGAGGGTTCAAGAGCCGTCTTCTGCGGTTCGGCACCAGCCGCGACGCGGAGCTGCGAGCGGAAGAGATCGAATCGGACGGGATGACCCTCCGCTTCAAGGTCAACGGCCGCTGGCCGGTGATGCTCAATATGGCCGGCCGGCACAATGCGACCAACGCGCTGGCTGCCTGGGCGATCGGTACTCGCCTGGGTATGCCGCCCGAGCAGATCGTCGAGGCGCTGGCGACCGCCTGCGGGCCGGAGATGCGTCTGCAGCGGATCGTCTGCGGCGGCGTGACCGTCCTGAACGACGCCTACAACGCCAATCCCGCCAGCATGGCCGCCGCCCTGCGGACGCTGGCCGACACGACCGTTGGGCCCGCCGGACGCCGCGTAGCAGTACTGGCGGACATGCTGGAGCTGGGTCCGCTGTCGCAGGACCTGCACGCCGACGCGGGCCGGCTGCTGACGCGGCTGGGGTGCATCGACTGCCTGGTCGCCGTGGGTTCGCAGGCGGGACACCTCGCCGATGCCGCCGTGGCCGAGGCGCCGGGGCTGGCCGTCCACCGCTTCGAGGATGCCAGCCGGGCCGCCGGGCGGATCGCCGGGCTGCTGCGACCCGGTGACGTGGTGCTGCTGAAGGGGTCGCGAGGGATGCGGCTTGAACAGCTCGTCAAGGCGATCGAGCAGCGGTAAGGCGAAGGCCGTTTGGCCGCCCCGCCGCCCGAGCGACGAGGCGCGGCGGATCGGCCGTCGGACGCCCGCGGACGGGACGATCAAAAAATTGGAGCGCAACGCACGATATAGATGAATATCACCCGATCCGCCCGCCGGCTTCGTGTTGCCGGCCGGTGCGGGCGCAAAACGGGTATGCACACAGCGGCCGCCGGGCGGAACAGGACGGGTTGACGTGCTCTATCACATACTGCAGATCCTCTTTGAAGGTCGCCACTACGCCTATGAGAATCCCCTGTTTCGCGCCACCATCGCGATCCTGCTCGGCTTTGCGACGGCGGTGCTGATCGGCCCGCCGGTGATTCGCCGGCTGGTGCAGCTGAAAGTCGGCGACATCCCCGAGTTCGACAATCACAAGCTCAACGAACTGATGCAGAACAAGGCCAACGTGCCCACGATGGGCGGGATCATCATCCTGGCGGGCATCCTTCTGCCGGTGCTGCTGCTGGCGGACCTGACGAACTTCTACATCCACATGGCGCTGCTGGCGACGGTGTGGCTGGCGGCGGTCGGCGGGGTGGACGACTGGCTGAAGATCTCCGCCAAGCGGCGCAGCGGCAGCCGCGACGGGCTGAAGATGTGGGAGAAGCTGATCTTCCAGCTGGGCCTGGGCGTGGTGCTGGCGTACTTCATCTATACGCACGGCCTGCACAACGTCTCCGCCGAGGAGATGCCCTTTTTCCACAAGCTCTACATCCCGTTCTACAAGGGCGTGCAGGGGGCGGTGGAAATCCCGCTGGGCTTGTTCATGGCGATCGCGGTCATCGTGATCGCCGGCATGAGCAACGCGGTCAACTTCACCGACGGCCTGGATGGCCTGGCGGGCGGCTGCACGGCGATGGTCAGTTTCTCGTTCATGCTGCTGGCCGTGGCGGTCGGCACGGCGGCTTGGGCGCAGTACCTGCTCTTGCCGCACGTGCCGCACGCGGAGGAGCTGTCGGTGCTGTGCGGGGCGATGGTGGGCGCGTGCCTGGGGTTCCTCTGGTACAACTGCTACCCGGCGCACGTGTTCATGGGCGACGTGGGCAGCGTGACGCTGGGGGGGTTGATCGGCTACGTCGCGGTGGTCACCCGCCAGGAGATCATGCTCGTGCTGGTGGGGGGGATCTTCGCGATCGAGATGGCCTCGGTCGTGCTCCAGATCGCCTCGTTCAAGCTCACGGGCAAGCGGATCTTCCGCTGCGCGCCGATCCACCACCACTTCCAGATGGGCGGCTGGAAGGAGACGCAGGTGGTCATCCGGTTCTGGCTGGCCTCGGCGATCTGCGCGGCGGCGGCGCTGGCGAGTCTGAAACTCCGCTGAGTCGGGTGCCGCGGTCCTGCCCCAACGAGCCGCGACCGTAAGGGAGCGGTAGACCTGCCGGGTCCTGCGGCCTTGCCACGGCGTAGCCGTCGTCTGGCGAAGCCGGGTGCAGGGCCGTGCTTCATCGATCGCGTGGCTGATGAGGCGCTTTCAGGTGGAGTTTGCATGAAGGCGGATCGCCTAAGCGCCGCACGCGTCCGGTGCCGATAACAAACAGCAGGCGTACCCGTGTTGCCGCAAAGGGCTTGCACAAGGATCCCGCGTTTTGAGCCAGATTGCCAGTCAAGCCGACCTCCAGCCGCGGACCGGCCTGCTCGAGCGGGCACTGGGCCTGCCCAGCGCCAACACCGTGATGATCGCCGCGGCCGGGCTGCTGTGCATCGGGGCGATCATGGTTCTGAGTGCCCAGTCGTGGCGGCAGGTCGTCGACACATCGAGCGAGCCGCAGCTGCTCAACAAGGCCACCTTCAGGCAGGCCGCCTTTGTCGCCGCGGCCATGGTCGCGATGGTTGGCGTGTCGCGCATCGACTACCGCTGGTACGGCCAGCCGTGGTGGCTGGGTATCCGTCCGGCCGCGTGGCTGCTGCTGGCATCGACCGTGTTGGTCGGTCTAACGCTCGTGCCGGGAATCGGCTCGGAGCTCAACGGCGCGCGCCGGTGGCTGCCGCTGGGGCTGGGGCTGAGTTTCCAGCCGTCGGAACTGGCCAAGATCGCCCTGGTGCTCTGGCTGGCCGAGCGGTTCGGCAGCGGGCGGCGCGACATCCGCAACTTCTGGACGGGCCTGCTGCCGGCCGGGGTCGTGGTAGCGGTGGTCTGCGGGCTGATCGCCCTGGAGGACTTCGGCACCGCCGCGCTGATGGGCGTGGCCTCGCTGGGGGTCCTCACCGTCGCGGGCATGCACTGGGTGTACTTCGGGGGCCTGGTCGGGGCGGCGGCGCTGGGCGTGTATGGGCTGATCATGATGGAGCCGTACCGGCTGGAGCGGATCCGTTCGTTCCAGAACATCTGGGCCGATGCCAGGGGCAGAGGCTATCAGCCGGTGCAGTCGCTGCTGGCGATTGCGGCCGGGGGATGGACGGGGGTCGGGTTCGGCCAGGGGATTCAGAAATTCGGGTACCTGCCCGAGACCCCGAGCGATTTCATCTTTGCGCTGGTTTGCGAGGAGCTGGGGTTTCTCGGGGCGATGGTGGTGATCGTCCTGTTTGCCGTGATCGTCTGGCAGGGGGCGTGCGTCGTCTACACCTGCCGCGACAACTTCGCTCGGCTGGCGGCGTTCGGCATCGCCGCGACTGTCGGCATGCAGGCGGCGATGAACATCGCGGTGGTCACCGTGCTGGTGCCGACCAAGGGAATCTCCCTGCCGCTGGTTTCGGCCGGGGGCACGAGCCTTATCGTCACGGCTGCCTCGATCGGCATCCTGGCGAGCATCGCCCGGCATGCCCAAGGCGAGGCGGACGAGGTGTGATCGCACCGGCAGCTTGTCGCGGGTGGGGCTCGCCAATATCCTTGTGATGAGAATGGTTTTTCAAGCAGTGAGCAACCAAACGTGACGCAGCCGACCACGATGCAAGCCGACAATCCCGACATTGATGTTCGACAGATCCAGCCGGGCGAGACGGTGGGTGCGCAGGCCTGTTCCCGCGCAGCCGGGCCCGCGCCGACCGGCTCGCTCAAGATGGCGGTCGCCGGGGGCGGCACGGGCGGGCACCTGTTTCCCGCCCTGGCGGTGCTCAAGGCGCTGGACGCCCGCGTGGCGGACCTGGAGGTCGCCTGGCTGACCACGACCCGCCCGATCGACAGCCGGATCCTCTCGCAGCAGGGCGTGAGCTACCTCGCCCAGCCGGTCCGCCCGTTCTCCAGCCGGCCGTGGCACTGGCCGGGCTTCTACCTGGCGTGGCGGCGCTCGGTGGCGCTGGCGACCCGGACGATGCGGGACATGGGCGTGGACGTGCTGCTGGCGACCGGGGGGTACGGTTCGGGGCCGGCGGTGGCGGCGGCGGCGAGGCTCGGCATCCCCGTGGCGATGCTGAACCCCGACGCCGAACCGGGCCTGGCCAACCGCACAATGGCCAGAAGCGCGACGGTCGTCTTCTGCCAGTGGGACGTGTCGCTCTCGCATTTCAAAAAGGACCAGGCGGTAGCGGCAGGGTGCCCGGTGCGGCAGGAACTGCTCAAGACCGACAAGGCCCACGGGTGCGAGGCCTTCGACCTGGACCCGGCCCGGCCAGTACTGCTGGTCAACGGCGGCAGCCAGGGCTCGCGGAACATCAACCTGGCGGTGCTTGCGGTGCTGGACCAGATGCGGGCCGAACTGGCGGACTGGCAGGTCCTGCACGTGACCGGCCAGGCGGACCACGAGCAGGTGGCCGCCGCCTACGCCGACCGACCCGGCTGCAAGGCGGTGGCCTTTACCAACCAGATGCCCGCGGCACTGGCGGTGGCCGACTTGGTGGTCAGCCGGGCCGGGGCGAGCACGCTGGCCGAGATCACCGCCGCCGGCAAGGCGTCGATCCTGATCCCCTACCCCTACGACCGGACGAAGCACCAGAACGCCAACGCCGCGGCGCTGGCGTCGGCCGGCGCGGCGGTGACCGTCGAGGACCGGATGGAGGCGGCAGGCAACGCGGCGGCACTGCGCGAAGCCCTTTCGCCCCTGCTGGCCGACCCGCAGCGTCGGGCGGCCCTGGCGGATGCATCCCGCCGGCTCGGCAAGCCGGATGCCGCGGTCCGCATCGCCGAAACCCTGCTGGGCCTGGCGGAAAAGCACAAGCAGAAGATGGCCGTCACCCGCATGATGGCCAGGTCGCGGCGGTAGGACCCGACCGCGGCAGCAGGACGCAGCACCGCCGGCCCGGCACCCCGTTTTCTTCATACCTTACCTAATGGCGCGTCACTTCCTGGCCGTAATTCTCGATGTCCCTTTGACTGTGCGATCAGGAGACATCGGATGCCAAACAAGGCGAAGGTTGCGGCCGGAATCGGTCTGGTTGTGGCGGGTTTTGTCACTCTGGCGGGCTGCGACGATCTGTTGGACGCCCTGGCCCTGCGGACCCTCGTCGTCAGCGGCAGCGCGTCGGTGGGGATGCCCCTGTCGGATGCTTCGGTGACGGCGGTGTCCCTGTCGGGCGATGCCCTCGGCGCGGGCGAGACCAATGAGGATGGCCAGTTCGGCCCGGTGCCGGTGGCCACGCTCCGGGAGCCGTTCGTGGTCGAGGCGGCCGACGGGCTGATCAACGGCCAGCCGTTCGACGGGACGCTGGCGGCATACGTCCCGTACGGTGATTCGATCGTCCAGGCCGGCGGGCCGGAGTGGGACCCCGAGCAGATCAACCCGGGCATCCTCTCGACGTGCGTGTGCCGGTACCTGCAGGCGACCGGGGTGGATTACCCGACGGCGCTGCAGCACACGGCGCGGTTCTTCGAGATCCCCGAGGATGTCGACCTCCTGGACCCGGACTTGTCCGGCCAGGTGTTCTCGCCGTTCATGTTCCTGGAAAAGGCGGCTGCATACGGCTCGTTCGACGACTACGTCGCCAGCCTGGTCCAGCGGATCGGCGGGGGCGAGACCGTGTCTATGGCTCCGTCGGCTGCCAACGCGTTCGATGTCGTCAAGTACGACCTGGGCACGCTGATCGGCTACCAGATCCTGTCGGGCCTGGGGGCGCAGGCGGCCAAGCAGGCGTTTCCGTACCTGCTGGCGGCTGTGGGGATGGAGACCTTCGAGTCGTCGATCGACAGGAGCCTGACCGACATCAAGTCGGACCTGCAGGCCATCAAGTCCGGCATCGACAGGCTGGGAGCCAAGGTCGACACCGTGGTCAACGACCTGCACCTGGTGAAAAGCCAGCTGACCAACGAGATCAAGCAGACCGCCATGGCCGATTCGGTGAGCCTGCTGAACACCCAGTACGACGAGATGCTGAAGCTCTCCCCGGACAACCGGCCCAAGGCCAAACGTTTCGCGGATGCCTTCCCCTACCAGATCAACCAGGCCGTCGCCAACATCACCGAGATCCTGTGCGGTTCGCCCGGCGGGATGAGCAAGGGGTCGCTGGAGGCGGTGGCGGATCTTTTGAGCGAGGAGATCCACGCCGCAAGCGACAAGGACAAGGGCGACGTCCTGTACAAGGCGTACCTGGTCCTGGAGACCTACTTCCGCCACATCCTGGCGATCCAGATGAAGGGCGTGGCGATCGAGACGAACCTGAGGACCTGGTGGGACCTGGAGGACGGCACCAGCGGCGCTGCCCGGGCCTATCTCGACAACGACGTCAGCGCGACGCTCGACAAGTGCGTCGATCACTTCCTGATGGCCGTAGAGAAGCTGGTGATCCAGACGGCCGACGTGCGGACGCTCATCTACGGCGAGTATGGCATGTTCCCGCGGGAGGCGGTCGAGGCGGTGTTCAACCGGGCGGACTTTCTCGCCCACCTGATCTCCGCCCGCCATTCGTCTGTCAAGGTGCTGCGGATCATCGGCGACCGCCCGGTGGTGGAGGCGTGCCTGCAAGGCCCGCGGGACGCGGACGTCCGCACGGCGGCAATCGCCCTGCCCGCCTCGGGCCCGCAGATCCGCGAGTACGAGCCGCCGTTTCCGGACTATTACACCCGCAAGGCGTACGTGGCCTTCAAGGGGCTGGACTTTTACGTGACCGGCAAGGTGGCGGTCGCCCGGCTGGATTTCCCGGATGATACCTACGACGGCGTCGGCCCGTCCGCCAAGGGCACCGAGCAGTACAGTTTCCCGTTCCTGCCCACGGCGGTGGTCCGGTACGCCCCGCGGGACATCGGCGACGGGACGGCCGTCGTCTACGGCGAGGGGCTGCTGGTCGCGCGGGGCGTGCCGAAGGTTGGTGTGCCCCCATTTGTCTTAGATCGCGAAGGGGTCGGAAAGTACGTCTACTGCAAGGCGTCCGGCAAGATGGTCGACACGTTTGAGCGCACGAAGGCCTACGGTAGCGCGGGCGAGCGAGGCGGCACGATCATGTTCGGCGGCGGGAGAGAAGAGCTCAGCCTGTGGAACCGGTCGGGCTCGAACCAGACCATCGAGATCAAGTGCGATACGTACCACACGGCCAAGGCCAAAGGGTTCGACAACGCCGCCACGCACACCTGCTGGGACAGCTATCACTACTTCAACATGACGATCGGGTGGAACCTGAAAGTGAACGAGATGTTCTACGGGGGCGCCTCCTACCGGAAGTTGATCGGGTACGAGATCACGACCGGCCGCGGCGGCAAGGCAGGGACGATGACCTACGCGCGGAGCCTGGAAAAGCAGTTCTCCGACAGCGCCACGTGGGTCTTCAGACCGGACATACAGACCGTGTTGATCAACTGGCTCCACGAGAACAGCTACCAGGCCTGGGCCGAGCGCGAGGTCAAGCGGTGGGAGCAACTGAGCGACAAGGGCTCGACGGTGACCTTCACGCACCAGCTCCAGCGGATGGAGCTGATCCCGCGGTAGGGATCAGGACCCGCGGACCTGCCGGGCGAACTGTTCGAGCCAGGCGATCCAGCCATCGAGGCCCTCGCCGGTCCGGCCGGAGGTCTCGATGACCGGCACGTCGGAGTTGACCTGCCGCAGTTCACTGTAGAAGCGGTCGCGGTCGAAGCCGGTGGCCGGTGCCAGGTCGACTTTGGTCAGCACGACGCAGGTGGCCTTCTGGAAGAGGTTGGGGTACTTGGTGGGCTTGTCCTCGCCCTCGACGGTGCTGATCAGGGCGACCTTGCCGTGCTCGCCCAGGTCGAACTCCACCGGGCAGACCATATTGCCCACGTTTTCGATGAACAGCCACGCAAGGCCGTCCAGCGGCAGGGACCTGGCGCCGGCCTCGACCTGGGCGGCGTCGAGGTGACACCCCTTGCCGGTGTTGATCTGGATGACATTCTCGCAGTGCCGGCCGAGCCGTTCGGCGTCGTGGGTTGTCGCCAGGTCCCCCACGAGCACGGCGCAGGGCGTGCCGGCGAGGCGCTCGAGGGTCCGCTCCAGCAGGGCGGTCTTGCCGGAGCCGGGGGCGCTGATCAGGTTGATCGCCGCGAGGTTGTGCGCCTTGAAGACCTGGCGGTTCTGCGCGGCGATCGCGTCGTTGGCCCGAAGGACGTTCTGGACGACCTGTATTTTCACGATGCATACTCCATGTCAATGTCAAACTACTCGTCGCGGTCGCCGGCGATCTCCTCCAGGAGCAGCTCCTCGCCGGCCAGCAGGTCGATACTGGCCTGATCGCACTGGGGGCACAGGTAGATCGGCCACTCCGGGCGGTACTCGTGCCCGCACTTGCGGCACCGCCCGCGGGCGGCGACCTCTATCATTTCCAGGGCAGCCCCCTCGGCGGCGGTGCCCTCGCTGGCGGCCTGCCAGGCGGCCTCGAGGGCCTCGGGCACGATCAGCCGCAGCTCGCCCATCCGCAGGCGCACGTGCGTGACGCGCTTGAGGTTGTTCTGCTGAGCGATGCTCAGGACCTGCTCCTGGATCGCCACGGCAATCGACATTTCATGCATGCGCCATCCCGCCGGGTAACTGAAGCGTCCGTCATCTCGGGCGCCAACTGCTATTCTAGTCCCTCGTCGGCAGGGAATCGAGCGCCCAACGGACTCGCCGGGACCCGCGGGGGCATTCGTCATGGGTCAGATCCTTGGCGGCGCGGGGGCGTGTCAGGGGTCTGACCCCGACGCGAACGGCTCCCAGCGGAATCAACGCCTGGATTTCGTGGTGGCCCGGATGCCTGTGCACCTTACCGGGGTCTGACCCCGTGGGGTTCGAGGACGCGGCCGGTACCATGGGCGGGTTGCCGGCGGGCCAAGCGGGGGCGCGAGCGGAGCGGCTGCCGGCTGGGAAGAGGTGGTTTCGGGAAACAGGAATCCCACCGCCCGCGTGCTGCACGGTGTCCGCCCCCGTCGGAGCGCGCCGCTGCGGCAAAGCGCGACGGGCCCTGTCCTCGCGGGTGCATGGCGAGCCAGCCGCGAGGCGTCGCCCCGCGGCTGGTGCCATTCATTGGTCTAAGTGATAGCGTCACCCAGGTGACCCGGCAGCCACGGAACGGCCCCCGGTGCGAAACTGGCGGGTCCGGGCTCCACCGGTTCGACTGGTTCGACTGGTTCGACTGGTTCGACTGGTTCGGCCGGTGCCCGCGGCGTTGGTTCGACCGGTTCGGCCGGCTCCATCGGTTCCATCGGCTCGCGCGGTGCCGGTGTGACAGGCGCCGGCGCCGGCGCAGGAGTGACCGGTGCCGGCTGGCGACCCCACGCGAAGAACCACCAGATAATGATAATGATGATGATGATGATGACGATCCACCACCACCACATGCATCCCATGGCATCCCAGCCAGCCCTGTCCCCTGGGCCTGTGCCACCACCGGCAGGTACATCGTCTCTCGTAGGCATAGCTTTCTCCAGAACAGATCTGCGGCAGTACGGTGCAATGACCCGGCCCGCGCCGGGAAATGAAAATATGCGCCTGCCCCTTCTCGGCGCTGCTTACCGATGATAGGCAGGGCGATCCGGATAGGCAATATAGTGTAGCGGGCTACTCCGGGATACGCGAACCCCGGGTTCCCGACGCCGGGCGATCGGCCGGCCTGCGGGATCGGCCGTAGGGTTACCGGCGGTCGGTGTCGCACCGCCTCCGCCGGCCGCGGGCTACAGGCCCGGGCGGATCACGTTCCAGGAAAGCTCGGGCGTGGGTCCGTCGACGACTCCAGCAGGTCGCGGTCCCACCGGCTCAGGGTCGCGGCCGCCTCGTAGGTGGACTGCAGGAACTCCAGGAGCGTTTCGTCAGGGGAATCGGCCTGGCGGACGGCATCGTAGGGCAGCACGAACTCCCGCAGCTGCCGGCTGTAGAACGCCGCCGCCGTCGGGCGGACGGCGGCCTCGGCGAACCCTGCCGGCTCGGGGTATGCATACGAGTAGAACGCCGCGTGCGGTACCGGGCCGCCGCCGGGCCAGAACCCGCAGCTGCTCACCTCGTGCGAGTAGGCCTCGCGGGTCACCCAGTCAGGCAGGTTGGGAACGCCCCCGGGGTGCTCGGGGGCGGGCCGGCCGCTGAAGCGCGTCACCGCCAGGTCCGGCGCCCCCCAGAAGAAGTGGACCGGGCTGCACTTGCCCCGGAAACCGGCCCGGAAGGTGTTGAGTACGCGATCCGCCTGCACGAGCACCCGCCAGAACCGACTGGCGTAATCGCGATCGTACGGCCGCGGGGCGTCGTCCCGGTCGAAGACGACCGGCTCGGCGACCTCGTTGGGTCGCTTGTTGATCCTGACGGGCAGGTCGAGCTCCTCGAGCAGGGCCATCAGCCTGTTGTAGAATGCCGCCACCGACTGCGGCTCGAGCGCCACCTCGCCGGCCGCGCCGTCGGTCGCCTCGACGAGCAGCCGGTGCTTGATGAAGTCGAAGTCGATCTGGAAGCTGCGGACCCCGTGGGGGATCAGCGAGGTCGTCAGGCCGCGCGCGGTCGGATAGAGCGTCACGTGCCACGAGTGGTTGATCCAGGGCGTCTGCGCCAGGCGGATCTTGCCGACGATCTGGAAGCGCATGTGCAGGCCGGCGGCGGTGTCCTGCCACGCTTCGAGCGGCAGGTCCGGCCAGGCCAGGGCGCGGGCTTCGGGGGACAGGGCCATTGTTCGGTCTCCTTGCGCTCCCCTGCCCGTCACAGGTGATTATATGCCGCCGGACACGTTGCTGGTTCATCTGTCCGGTGGGCTTCGCAAGTTCTCCTGGGCGCGTTGCAGGGCCGTCTTCTGCAGGGCCTGCTGCTGCTCGGCGATGCTGTTGATGTTTTCGAGGCACTCGTTGAAGGCTTGCACGTCCTCGTCCCGCTCGAAGACGACCTGGTCGTCCTGCACCGCCCAGGTGCCCCTGGCGGCGTGGAGCACATCGACGGCCTTGCCGACCTCGTCGATGACCTGCTGCTCCAGGGCGAGCGCTTCGGTGAACTCCGCGGGACGCCGGGAGGTCTGCCCGCCGGATCGACGGCTGATCCTCATGAGGCGCTGCAAGCCCGCATCGTACTCCTGTATCAGGGCTTCCAGGGCGGTCTTTTGGCTGAGGAAGACATTGCGGCCGCGCTGGACGATCAGACGGCTCTCGGCGGCGTCGAGGTCGTTGCCGAGTCGCTGCGGGTCGAAGATGGTGTTCCAGCCGGCCTCGTCCAGGCCTTTCAGGTAGGCGTTGCGCCGGGCAATGAGCTTCTGCATCCATTGTTTGACGAACGCCTCCGTCCGGCCAACCGAGCCATCGAGAGTGGGTGTCGCATTCGGCGGCGCGTCGATGGTCGTGGGCAGGCCGTTCTCATCCAGGCTGGCCTGGCTGAGGTATTCGAGCTGGTCAGCCACCTCCAGGGCCATCTGCCGGACCTGCCGGCGATGCTGCGCCTGGCCTATACTGCCGCCGACGATCAGGCAGGCGGCAACCACGACAAATGCGCCGACCTTTCCGGTAGGGCTGGCCCTTCGCAAGACAGCAAGGCGCAGCATCAGAAAAAGGATCAGCGAGAACACGACCAGCCCGCGGAAGGCGGGTTCGGCGTAACCGAACCAGGCAACGGCAAGCACGGCGCCCGCCACCACGATTGTGGCGACCTCGGCTGCCAAGCGCTCGCGGAGGGGACGGGCGCTGGTCGCAGCCGGTTCGATCGGCACAGAGGGGGCAGACGCTGGCACCGTGGCGGGGGCGGTCGGCGGAGCATGGCGACCTTCATCTGTAACCGTGGCCACCTCGGGGGCAGGCGAGGCGGGGGCGGCGGGCTGTGCCGTGGACGGCAGCGTGAGTCGGCTCTTGCGTCGGCGGCGCTTGTCGATCGCTTCGGCCGAAGCAAGCAGCAGTAGCGTGACCGCTACGGCGCCGCCCAATTCTCCGGCTCGATAGGCCGGGTCCTTCACATCGCCCGAAATGGCGCTCACGATGGACATGACCCCGCCCCAGGCGAAGAAGTAAAAGACGATGACGACGAACGTTCGCACGGGGATTCTCCTCAAGATGTACGCCAGTGTCGGTTCCGTCGCGGCCAGGCAAGAGAATGGGTGCCAAGGGCCCGCGCCGCGATGCTACGACTACTATTAACGCCTCAAGGGCGTGAGCTTTCAAGAGCAGACGGGCGGGCGATAGGGTGGATCTTCCAACCAGCCGGCCTAGAATCTGCGTTGCTTGAACAAGTGAAGGAGAACCTGCCGTGAACGGTTCGCAGCCGGCTGGGCGACAGTGGGGCGAACGCATCAAGGCGATGGCGGCCGACGTCGGCTTCGTCGCCTGCGGGATCTGCACGCCCGAACCGATCGAGCGGGCGGATTACGTCCGCGACTGGATCCGGGCCGGCCGGCACGGGGGCATGGACTATCTTGGGCGCAACCTGGATGTCCGGCTCGACCCGCGGCAGATGCTGGCCGGGGCGAAAAGCGTGATCGTCGTGGCGTGGCTGTACCGGGTGCGGGAGACGGCCGAAGGGCAGCCTTTCGGCTTGAGCGGCAGCGAGGCAGGAGAGACGGCCGGGGGCGCGGGCGCCCAGGCGCCCGGCAACGATGAGTCGACGATCGACGAGGCCGGCGGGGCGGGTGATGCGCAAGCCCCGACGATCGGGGCGAGGGGGCAAACCGCCGTCGGGGGCGACACGGCGGCAGTGCCCGGCCGCATCGCCCGCTATGCCTGGGGCCGCGACTATCACCGCGTGATCCGCAACCGGCTGCACCGGCTGGTCGATCGGCTCCGCGACCAGACGGGGGCGGACTTCGCCAGCCGGGTGTGCGTCGACACCGCGCCGCTGCTGGAGCGGGAGCTGGCGGCGCGGGCGGGTGTCGGCTGGATCGGCAGCAACTGCCTGGTGCTCAATCGGGACTTCGGCTCGTACTTCTGCCTCGGGGCGGTGCTCACAACGCTGGACCTTCCGGCCGACGAGCCGGCGGCCGACAGCTGCGGCACCTGCCGGCGGTGCGTCGACGCCTGTCCGACCGGGGCGCTGATCGGGCCCCGACGGATGGACGCCCGGCTGTGCCTGAGCTACCGGACGATCGAGAACCGGCAGGCGGAGGGGCCGGCGGAGCACTTCGGGCAGATTTTCGGCTGCGACATCTGCCAGCAGGTGTGTCCGTACAACGGGCCGCGGGCGGCCGTCAGCATCGACGCGGACGCCCAGCCGCGGCTGCCGGCCGGGGCGGTCGATGCGGCCCGGGTGGTCGAGTGGGAGCAGGCCGACTGGGACGCTGCAACGCGGGGCCGGGCCCTGCGGCGGGCCGACCTGGAGATGTGGCGGCGCAACGCGCGGGCATTGCTGACGGGGCAGCCGTCATCCTGAGCAACGCGAAGGATCTCGGCCAAGCGGC
>JAWLBS010000099.1:0-9267 GCA_041687575.1 Phycisphaerae bacterium
GTAAACGCCGCCCGCGGCCCCAACGGGGCCTTCCCTATGTGTTCGGCCCCCTTGGGGGGGCCTTCCTCAAACCACCTGCTCTGCAGGTGGTCGGTGATTACGCCCACAGCCACATCTCCATCACTGGGACCATCCCTGGCGATCCCTGACCCCTTCCACAATGCCCACATGACTCCTACAGGTACGCACGACTCCGCAGCCCAAATGATGCCTGCCTCGAACGTCCGGCGACACCAAATCAGTTAGCTCCCCATTCCCTCCTTGTCGCAAACAACCATACCCCAGCAGACCACGTGACAACGTACCATACTGAGAAGCTACCCGCTAACATGAGTGCTTCAACGCCCCCCTCCATGCCTCTTAGAGCAACGACGAGTACTGTCAACATGGCCGACACAATACCGCTGCCAGCTACCCATCTTGCGGCAGACTTAAGAATTGCTCGCCCATCGTACGCGCCAAGAGCATAGCAAAACACAACTGCCCATATAGCCCATGACAGGATAGGCAGGAGCAGACCCAGAAGTATTCCTCTCGGGTGGCCGGGAACACTCTCCCACAGCATAACTAGCCATAGGAGGGTAGGAACGGCCATCGCTGTTCCACCACTCACAGCCACCATTACTCGCTGCAAGCCTAATGCCCGCGTCTTAGCCGCCGCGGATACTGCTACTGCCTGGGACACTATATGTAAGGCGACCAGCATTAGTGCGTCTAGGCTGCCATCCAGGACAAACAGTGCAATGCATATTCCATACAATAGTCCTGCAGCACACAGGTAAGCTCCGACAGCCACCCAGCCCTTTCGGTGCATCAGTCATCGCCTCACCAATAACTGCTCTACTACACGGTCGCTAACCGACAGTAATAGCTCACTTGCCTCGCACATCTACAGTTAGTTCGCCCACAGCGAACTAGCGACGCCCATCTTCAGATGAGCCAGCACTCACATTCACATATACTATACCACTGGGGCAAGTACTGAGTGTACATTTTAGTCGCAAAGTCCTCAGCATCCCTCAGCCGAAGCAGCTGCTCAGATGAACCATTGTCCAAAGGCTCCCAGAAGGACGGATGTTCAGGTCTCATCCATGGCCTGAGGCTGTAGCTTGCGGGTTTGAGGTTGGCGTTGTTGTTGTAGGGCGTCCCCTTGATTTGTGGTTCTGCCGTCCAAGCGGGTGCCGGTTTGCTGGTCTTCACTAGAACCGCATGTGCGTAGTAGTCTTGCCAGGAATGGCTGAGCCTCCCCATCGCATCAAGTGCTTCCCTGCACGCCGCACGCCGGCTGCTAGAAGACGATGCGTTCGAAGCAGCGCTCAGACCCGCATTCCATATACTCATCTCGGAAGCGAGATACGCAGCATATTGGGCCTTTGCGGTAGCAACTCCTACCCCGACGTCGCGGGTGTAGTGGCGACGCGAATCTCCGAAGCCTCCGCCAAACATGGAAAGCGCATCCTGAGATACGTTAGCCTCCTGCAGTCGGCTGTTCATGCGCAAGGAGCATTCCGAGTTAGGACATGGGTTAGCTACTTCCAGCCAACCATGAAGGGAGTCATCTGTAAGGGATCTGTGTTTCTGAGGCTTCCATAACCCTCTCGGGTCGGTATACTCTATTGGTGCGCTCCCGAGATACGCATACGTATTCATCCCATCCACATACCCCGCCGGATCCCTCTGCATCCACCGCCCAAGGCTCGGGCTGTACATCCGGTGCCGCACGTTGTAGAGATCCGTCTCGTTGTCGTGGAAGTACCCGGCGTAGCGGATCGGGTTGCCGGCGGGGCTGTCGCCGGCGACCGTCATGTCCTCCTGGCCGGCGGCGGCGTCCCAGGTGCGGTAGACCCGGCACGTGCCGTACGGGTCGTACTCGTACCGCTCGACGACCGTGGTGCCCTCGCGAAGGCCGATCACGTTCCAGTTGGCGTCCTGCATGTAGTGGTACCGCCTGGCGCCGGCCGGGGTGCCGTCGAAGTCGGTGCACTCGCCGTCGCCGTCGGTGTCCACGTCCATGCAGATCGCCTCGTCGATGTACGTGGCGCCCCAGACGAACTGGCGGGTGGCCTGGCCGGAGCCGCTATCGATCTGCAGCAACTGCCAGTTGGCGTTGTAGTAGAAGTACTCCGTCCGGTCGCGGCTGCCGCTGTTGGTGACGGCCTTGCTGATCCGCCGGCCGAGGCCGTCGTAGGCGTAGGTGGCCAGATCGTCATACGGCGAGCCGGCCGAGGCGGCATCTCGCCGCACGGCCACCAGCCGGTTCCACGCATCGTAGCTGTACACGTACATGCCGTCATTCACCATGTTGCCGGCCGCGTCGTAGGCCGGTTCGATCGCCAGGTCGCCGGCCTCGAACGTATCGCTGCCGATGACCTGGGTGATGCTGCCGCTGCCGGCCGGGTCGTAGCCGAAGGCGAACGCATCGCACACCAGCGGCTGCGCCGTGACGATGCCCAGCGTCGCCAGCCCGACCGCCCCTTCGGCGGGGCCACCGGCCAGCAGGCCGGCCCCGTTGCCGGCGCTGTCGTAGACGGTGGTCCAGACGCCGCCGATCTTGACGGCGATGTCCACGTCGTCGCCGCTGGTCCGCACGTACCAGTCGTGCGGCAGGCTCCAGTTATCGTACACGATCACCGGCGGGCCGGCCAGGCTGAAGGCGCCGTCCACCACCTTCCATAGTACGTTGTAGCTCGCGTACGGGGTCACCAGGAAGTAGTTGTTCTTATCCTGGATGCGGAAGGCGATCCCGCCGGTCCGGCCGTTGGTCAGCGTGGCGGTCACGGCAAAGTCGTCCTCCCAGAAGCCGTTGCGAGCCACCACGCCCAGGGGATGGCCGTCCCGCTCGTCCAGCTCCAGGGCACCGGCGGTGGTCGTGCTATCCACTATGCCCCCGGAGCCAATGAGGGCTGTTCCGAGTGCCCAAGCACGGAATATCAGTTAGCTCCCCAGTTCCCCTCCCATTTCCCCTTCCTCGAATGACCGGGAACGGGGAATCAATTAGCCCCCCATTGCCCCTTCAATCCAACATAAATCCACCCTAATAACTGTCGCATCGGCACCGAAATGAACCCGAACCGCAGGCCTGTTGCTATCTTCTACAGACTGCCCTTCCATGCTTACGTAGTAGACGTACGAAAAGCCGATACGGTTCGGCATGTATTTCTGAGGCTCATAAGTGTCATTGATTTCATCAGGCGCTCCTAGCGTCGCCCTAACTGCATCGCATGCCATACCAGGGTGAACGTCACGCACACGCTCCAGGAACGTCTTCCCTCTGGGCATCTGCCTTACTCCCTCTTCCAGCGTGCAAGCATTCGAGGACGATCTAACGGCAGGCTCTTCTCCCGAGACCGCGTTGGTAGCACCGTGCCCTTCAGGCTCATGATCAGGTGTCTTGGAACACCCCAAGCTAATACTCACTAGCCCAATTACCGCACCAAGGATTAGCCGCATCATCTCTATCTCCACATGTCTAGCACCTCAATAACTAGGGACAGGCACCTGTTATTCTCGCATCCGCGGTCTCTTTGTGCCGCCGTCCCTTCGGCCGACCCGGCGCGGCCGCAGACGCCGGCCCGGATGGGTCTCCAGCCGGGCGAGCCACGTATCGCTGCCCAGGGGCCGGCGTGCGACACACAACATGGCAAAGCCCTCCGTGTTCCTTGCAATGGCTCCCTTGCCTCACGTACCGGTCGTGCGGGAGGCTGGAGTCATCGTACAGGATGACCGGCGGGCCGGCCATGGCGAACGTTTGCCATTTTTTCGGGAGAGGTGGGGCTGGCCGTCGTTGATGGCGAAATGTGACGGCGTCTGTGACGGGGGGCATCCGTCATTTTGTGATGGTGAAACAGGGGGCGGTTATGCAGCCCTTACAGGGCTGAACCAAGAAATGGGGGCCTGGTACTGGAAGACCGGCCGGCGAGCGGGAATCCCCGGCCGCCCGTTGGGACGGCCCAGCTGCCCGCTGGGAATGACCGGCCAGCGCCCGGGAATCCCCCGCCCCCGGCCCGGCAGGGCCCCCCGCCCCCGCCCAACGGGCCGCGGCGTGGCGGGAATGACGCGATCCGGCCCTGGAATCGATGGCCGATTCCCGGGAATCAACCGCCGATTCCCGGGAAGAAATGTTCCATTCCAGGGAATGGCTCTTTGATGCCAGGGAGTGGTTCCGTGATTGCAGGGAATCAGCCGCCGATTCCCGGGAAAAAACGGTCGATTCCAGGGAATGGACGAGAAATTCCAGGGAATCAACGGTCGCTTTTGGGGCAAAATCCGGCAAATCGGGCCCCGCAGCCCCCCCGCCCCCTGCGGCATCCGGTCGCTAAGGATCTGCAAACGCGGCAGTTAGGGCGTTGCCCGATCCCGGGGCCGGGACCCTTCCGCTGCGGACCGTGCAGCGCGGAGGTCGCGACTCGCACGGCGGTCCGGCTTGGGGGAAAGCGGCGTCGTTGCCGCCGCAGTCCATATTGCCGCCGGACGATCCGCTCGGGATCGAGTGCCTTGACGCCGATGGACGCTTGGGGGAAAGCGGCGTCGTTGCCGCCGCAGGTTGTCGCCGGGTGATTGGCGTGATGTCCCTTTGAAGCCCGTAGGAAAGGCAAAGCGGCGTCTGCGGCGCCGCACTCCATAGCGCCGCCGATGGTGCCTGTCGATTCGCGGGCGGGGCACCGATGGCGACTTGATCCAAAGCGGCGGCTGGCGGCGCCGCACAGCGCGGCCGTTGTTGTCGTTGCCGTTATCCGCGTTTCATCCGCGTTCATCCGTGGCTGATATTGCCGTTGCTGTTGCCGTGGCCGTTTCCTGACCCCTGACCCCTGACCCCTGATCCCTGCCGTTCCCTGGCAACTGGCGACTGGCAACTCTGGCGGGCAGAGCCCGCCCTACATGGCACCCGGCAAAGAACAAGGCTGCACGGTCTTGCCGTGCAGCCTTGTTCGTGTGCTTGTCAGAAGATTCGCGTCCCTATGCCACGCTTTGCACCTGTTGCTTGCGGATGGCGCGCTCGATGGCGGGGATGACATAGTTCTGGGCCACCGCCGACCAGCCCATGTTGCGGGCGAGGCTCCAGCCGGTCTCGATCATCTGCTCGTGGTCGGCTGGGGTCTTGGGCAGGTTCTGGATGATCTGCTCGGCCACGCGGCAGGCGGTCGACCACTCGACCTTCTCGCGGGTGGTACGGTTCATGCGGAGGCAGTCGTCGATCGTCAGGTCGGCCCCGGCCGCGCCCAGGTCGCTGTAGTCGGGGATGATCAGGTTGCGGACCGGCTTGTGGCCACCGACCTCCTGGGCGAAGCCCGCGCAGCCGCACACCTGCGTCGGCACGCAGATCCCGCCGAAGCTCAGCGGCTCGAGCTGGGCGATGCCGAACGGCTCGTAGGTGCTCTGGCCGAACTCCAGGTCGACGCCCTTGCGGATATCGAGGAACTCCATCTCTTCGGGCATCCGCAGGCCGCAGGTGGCGCGGCTCCAGCCGAACTGGTTCACGAAGATGATCTTGACGTTGCGGGCACGGGCGTTGAACGCCTGGATCTGGGCGTAGTACCACGCCTCACCGCCGGACATGTCGGGCAACCCCTCGCGGTGGGCGACGGGCCAGCCGTAGTCGCGCTCCATGTCGAGGATCTCTTCGGGGCGGCGGCGCGGCAGTTCGCTGGACAGCAGGAAGAAGACCGCCCGCTCGCCGGTCTTGCGGAAGTGGCGTTCGACGTGGTCGAGGACCATCCAGTCGCGCCAGAAGCCCTTGGAGCTGACCATCCGCGAGACGTGGCTGAAGATGTAGTCGGGTTCGTCGCCGATCAGGTTGCGGCAGTACTCACGCAGTTTCGCCTTGCTCTCGGCTCGCTCGGCGGGGGTGATGTCGAAGGCCGGGATGCCGTTATAGGTCTTGTCGATGCTGGCGTAGCGGAAGTCGTCGGACAGGAAGCGGAGCTCCTCGACCACGAAATCGCCGACGGCCAGGATGTTATCGCAGAGCCTGCTGGCGTGCACGAGCGGGTACTTGTGATAGTCGGCCTGCGAGCCGAACACGTCGTCCATGTAGAGGCCTTCGCGCTTGGCGATCCGCAGGGCGTTGTAGAACATCACGTCGTGGGCCGGGTGCGACTCGACGATCCGCCGGACCGGGGCGACCTCGTGGGCGTAGAACACGGTCGAGAACTCGCCCGGGGCGTTGACCATGGCTGCCAGCGCGGTGGGCATGCCCATGTACTCGTGGGCGAGGATGACGGCCGGCTGGGTTTTGTTGGTGGCGTTCAGCGCCCGCAGGGCGGTGATGGCGGGTTCGGCGATGCGCATGTACTCGTCATAGTCCCAGATGTTCTCGTAGCGCATCGAGTCGATGCCGAACCGTTCCCACAGTTTGGCTTTGAACCGGTTGAGCTGGTCGCGGTTGAAACTGTGGATGTCGAAGAGCAGGACCTCGGCCTCGGCCTCGACGCCGCTGCGGTCGGGGGTGTACTTCCGCTTGCCGTAGATCACACCGACACCGAACTGCTGCTCGATGCGGCGGAAGGCCTGTGCGTAGGGCCCGCCGAAGACGCCGTCGACGCTGGAGTAGATCACCTTGCCGCCGACGCCCAGCCGCTGGTGGACGGGCCCTTCGATGCCGAAAAACGGACCTACCATGATATTGCGAGTCGCATACTCGTTGTAGGGCTTTGCGGTCAGCAGCCCTTCGAGCACCGCGCCGATACCGCCGATCTTGCAAACCGCCTCGTGAGTGACGTGAACGACTGTGCGCACAGATCCCTTCCTTTCCACTGCTTGGATGCCGCAGCCGACCCTGACGCTGTGAACCCTGGCCCGGCCATCCACGCTGGGCAGCCGCCGCGGGGGCAGGAGTTCGTGGCCAACCACTTGCCACGGTAGCTATCGGGAACTACTGCCACTTTCCTTCAAGCGTTTGCAGTATACCGCAAGACAAGGAATTTCAACTATGCCCGCTGATCAAAATCTATCATAAGATGCGAATGCATAGCAGGTTACATTTCGAGACAAAGCGGGCCTGGCAAGTGTCGAAAACGGGCGCCGCCCGGGTATTCCCGGACGTAAGGAGTTGCCCCTGCGGGTGTTGGGATTTTCAATCGCCCATGTTCGTGCCGACACCTCGGGCGGCCGCGATGAGCGGGTCGTCCAGGGGGACCATGCGCTGGCGGTCGGCGACCTCGTCGAGCGGCACCGAGACGATCCGGCCCTTCTGCATTGCGACCATCCGGTTCCACTGTCCCTGTATCGCCAGTTCGAGGGCGGCATGTCCGAATATTGTCGCCAGGACGCGGTCGTAGGGACAGGGCGTGCCGCCGCGCTGGACGTGGCCGAGGATCGTCGTGCGGGTCTCCAGGCCGGTCCGCTCAGCGATCTGCTCGCCGACGACCTGGCTGACGCCACCCAGGCGGATCGGGTCGGGGCTGTCCTTGACCACGCGGTTGACGACGACCTGGCCGCCGACGGGGCGGGCGCCTTCGCTGACGGCGATGATCGTAAACGCCTTGCCGTACCGGCTGCGCTCGACGCACACCTCGCCGACCTTGTCGACGTCGAAGGGGATCTCGGGCAGCAGGATCACGTCGGCGCCGCTGGCGACGCCGCTGTGCAGGGCGAGCCAGCCGGCGTTGCGACCCATCGTCTCGACGAGCATCACGCGGTGGTGGCTGCTGGCGGTGGTGTGGATGCGGTCGAGGGCCTCGGTGGCGATCATGACGGCCGTCTGGAAGCCGAAGGTCGTCTCGGTGCCCATCAGGTCGTTGTCGATGGTCTTGGGCACGCCGACGCAGGGGATGCCGGAGGCAACCAGTCCGGCCGCCCCGCTCATCGTGCCGTCGCCGCCGATGCAGATGAGCAGGTCGAGGCCGCGTTCGCTGAAGTGTTCGAGGCAGCGGGGGGTGACGTCCGCGAAGACGGGGTTGCCCTGCTCGTCGGTGTCGACGAGGAAGTGGGCGGGGTTTGCCTTGTTGGAGGTGCCCAGGATCGTCCCGCCGGCGGTGAGGATGTTGCTGACGTTGTCGCGCTGGAGCCTGCGCATGCGGTTGCGGATCAGGCCGAGGTAGCCGTCCTCGATGCCCCAGACCTCCAGGCCGTACTGGAACAGGGCCGTCTTGGTGACGGCGCGGATGACCGCGTTGAGGCCGGGGCAGTCGCCGCCGCCGGTGAGGATTCCGATCCGCTTGATTTTGGCCGCATTCGCCATTTCGGTTGCTCCGTTGTCGGTGAGTCGTCGTACGTCGGGTACGGTAGCCGTGAGGGGTAAGTTTCGCCGAACGGGGCGGGGTTTGCAACCGCGCAGACATTGTGTGCCACGGTCCGCGGGAGGCGGGGTGTTGTTTGACCGGCTTTGCCCCCGGCAGTATAGTTGTGAATATGGATACGAATGTCGAAAAAGTCGTGGCCGAGGCCCTTGGCTTGCCCGTGGAGGCGCGCGCATTCGTGGCTGAGAAGCTCATCGAAAGCCTGGACGCAGAACCCGGGACCGAACTGTCTCCCGTCTGGAAGGCGGAGGTCCGCAAGCGCTGCCGCGAGATGGATGAAGGGCTGGTGGAGTTGCGTGACGCCGGGGCGGTATTTGCCAGGGCGTACGCGGCACTCGAATGAAACCCTTTCGGTTTCACCCTCAAGCCGAAGAGGAGATGCTCGCAGCTGCGGCTTGGTATGCGCGGCAGCATCACAACTTGGGCGGGCGCTTTCTGGCGGCCGTTCAGGATGCTCTGAACTGAATCCAGCTCAATCCTCTGTTGTATCCGGTCGTTGAAGGCGACGTCCGTCGCTGCCTGGTGAAGGCGTTTCCGTACGGGGTCCTCTTTCGTGTCAGCGCCGATGCATACGTCATCGTTGCGGTGATGCATCTGCATCGGGATCCGGGTTACTGGAAAGAGAGGGTGGTGGGAGATGGCTGACGTATACGACGCTAGAACAGGGGGAGCCACGCCGTCGATCGCTGGGCGAGTCCAGACGCAGGGATTCTGTCGCCTCTGGCTGCGGCCGTGAAGGTGCTGGGCTATATTCGGTCGTCCCTGACGGGAGGCGAGCCTCGGCTGCATCACCCACTGCCGGCGCTGCGCCTGGTAGCGGGTATCCGGGCGGCCATGGCGCCCGGCACCTGTTGTCCTGGCGGTTGGCCGCGTCGGGGCGGGCCTACTAGAATTGCCAGGATGGGGCGGCGGATCGCGTGTGATTGAGGCGTGACATGGACGAGGCGTACTGCAGAAGCGAGATCCTGGACCGGGCCTACACCTACTGGCGGATCACCGGCCTCCGCGTCGATGTCGAGGGCATTCGCAG
>JAWLBS010000099.1:9367-14833 GCA_041687575.1 Phycisphaerae bacterium
TGACATGGACGAGGCGTACTGCAGAAGCGAGATCCTGGACCGGGCCTACACCTACTGGCGGATCACCGGCCTCCGCGTCGATGTCGAGGGCATTCGCAGGTATCAGCAGGACGAAGGCGGCGAGCCGTGTTTCGGGCGGGTGGACCCGTATTGCGACCGCGAAGATTGCCGCTGGCGCTACATGTGCATGCAGCTGCGGGATACGCCGCAGGTCGGAGAGACGCTGTGGCTGACGCTGCAGACCGATTGGGAGGCGTGATCGAGGTGCGGCTGGCGGTTCCCCAAGGGGGTCAGACCCCGGTGGATCTTTCAGGTACCGGTGCCGCCAAGGCGATCGGATCATGGGCTCGAATGCGGGCGTGCTACAAGAGGTCAGACCCCGGGAAGCTCGATTGGAATGCCTGAGGACATCATGGCCAGCAAGAACGTCGAAGTCGCCCGGATCTTTGAAGAGATCGCCGATCTGCTCGATCTGACCGGCCAGAACCGGTTCCGCGTGAATGCCTATCACAATGCCGCACGGGCGATTCGCGACATGACCTCGGATATCGAGAAGGTCGCGGCCGAGGAGGGGCTCAAGGGGATTCCCGGCGTCGGCGCGAGCATGGCGGATCACATCAAGGAGTACCTCGACACCGGCAAGGTCGGCCGGCACGAGGAGCTGACCCGGCAGGTCCCGCCGGCGCTGCTGGAACTGCTGCGCATCCCGGGTCTGGGCCCCAAGAAGGTGATGGCGGTACACGAGACGCTCGGCGTCAAGACGATGGACGACCTGCAGCGGGTGCTCGACAGCGGCGAGCTGGCGAAGTTGCCGGGCATGGGCGAGAAGACGGCCGAGAGGATCCGCCACGGCATGGCCTTTCTCGCCCAGGCGGGTCAGCGGGTGCCGCTGGGGGCGGCGGTGCCGGTGGCGCTGGCGCTGGCCGAGCAGATCCGGGGGTTGCCCGGGGTGGAGCGGGTGGAATGCGCCGGTTCGACGCGGCGGGGGCTGGAGACGGTTGGCGACGTCGATATCCTGTGCATCGCGCCGGAGGGCTCCGACGCGGTCGAGCGGTTCACGAAGTTCGAGCAGGTCGACCGGGTGGTGGCAGCCGGGCCGACCAAGGGGTCGGTCGTGGTGCCGCTGGCGTCGTGGCGGGACCTGCAGGTGGACCTGCGGGTCGTGCCGGCCGAGTCGTTCGGCGCCGCCATGCTGTACTTCACCGGCTCTAAGGCGCACAACATCCGGTTGCGCGAGCGGGCGATCAAGAAGGGGTGGAAGCTCAGCGAGTACGGGCTCTTCGAGGGCGAGAAGATGCTGGCTGGCAAGACCGAGGAGCAGGTCTACCGCAAGCTCGGTCTGCCGTATATCCCCCCCGAGATCCGCGAGGACAGCGGCGAGATCGAGGCGGCGGTGGCGAAGGACCTGCCCGAGCTGGTGGAGCTGGACGACATCCGGGGCGAGCTGCACGCCCACACGGTCGCCAGCGACGGGCACAACACGATCGAGGAGATGGCGGCTGCGGCGAAGGACCTGGGGTACGAGTATTTCTCGGTCGCCGACCACTCCAAGAGTCAGAAGATCGCCAACGGGCTGAGCATCGACCGGATGTGGGAGCACGTCGAGCGGATCCGCGCCGCGGCGAAAAAGATCAAGGGGTTGACGCTGCTGGTCTCGTGCGAGGTGGACATCCTGGCGGACGGGCAGCTCGACTATCCGGACGATCTGCTGGCGGCGTGCGATTTCGTGACGGCCAGCCTGCACTCGGGCTTCAACCAGCCCCGGGACGTGGCGACGCGACGGGTACTGACGGCGATGGACAGCCCGTACGTTTCGTCGATCGGGCATCTGACGGGGCGGCTGATCGGGCGGCGCGAGCCGATCGACCTGGATGTGGCCGAGATCGCCAGGGCGGCGGCCCGGACACACACCGCGCTGGAGATCAATGCCCACTGGCATCGGCTCGATCTGAAGGACCAGCACGTGCGGATGGCGATCGAGGCCGGCGCGACGATCGTGATCAACACCGACGCCCACTCGACCGACGACCTGGATCTCATGCATTACGGCGTGACGACGGCGCGGCGGGGGTGGGCGCGGGCGAAGGATATCCTGAATACCCGGACGGCGGCGGGTTTGAAAAAGTGGGTCGCGCAGAAGCGGAAGGGGTGAGCACAGCGAAGAATCTCTATTGGACGGCATGCTCATGGTTTGGCGCATTGCGAGGTCGAGATCCTTCACTGCGTTCAGGATGACGACGATGGAGGGGCACAAAACGCAAGCGGGGAGCGCACCAAGAGGCAGAGACCCTTCGCGTTGCTCAGGATGACGGCTGGTGTTGTCGCGTCTCGCGCAACTGTCGGACAGTATGCCCATCCGAGCGATTCCATGGCCGCCAACAGCGCGGCCATGGCACCCGGCGCCGCCCTACTTCTGCAGTCCCTGCAAAATGTACTGATACAGCGGGATCAGGGTGTCGTGGTGGATCCCCTGGAAGTAGTAGCCGTTTCCGCCGAAGACCTTGGGGATCCGTGTGGCGATCGACTTCTGGTCTCTCAGGTAATAGTAATACTTGTTCTCGTCGCGGGTCTGGTCGTCGAAGACGAACGGGCGGATGTCAAAGTCGCCGGTCCAGAGGCCCTCGGGCTTCTTGCCGACGTTGGCGACCATCGACAGGGCCTTGAGGACCACCTCGGGGCCCATGATGGCGGTGCCGATATTCAGGATCACCCCGCCGTCGGTGAAGCGCTCCATCTCGCGGGTGAAGACCAGGAAGTCCCAGCCGGTGGCGGTGCCTTTGGCAGGGGCGTCGGCGGTGGGGTGCTGGTCGATGATGTCGGTGCCGAAGGTGGCGTGGACGCAGATGGGGATGCCCTTTTGGTGGGCGGCGGCGAAGATGCACGAGTCGGCGTAGGGGAAGCCGTCGTAGGGCTTGAGGTAATCCCCGGTGTCCGGGCAGATCTCGAAGACCCGGTCGAGCACAGCCTTGCGGAACTCGCCGTCGCAGTAGAGCCGGCCCATCGCCTCGCCATAGCCGAAGCCGCGCTCCGCAGCCAGCTGCAGACTGACGTTGAGGTAGGCCCCGGTCTCGAAGGCCATGCCGAAATCGCCCCTGGGCAGGGCATCGCGGACGGACTCGGACGATGCGCCGGTCAGGGCGAGTTCGAAGGAGTGGATCGTCCCGGCCCCGTTGGTCGCGTAGAGGGTGATGATGCCCCGCTTGATCAGGTCGACGACAAGCGGGCTGAGGCCGTTCTTGATCGGGTGGGCGCCCGAGATGATGACGACGGGCTTGTCCTCGCGGTGGCACTTGACGATGTAGTCGGCCAGTTCGCGCAGGCCGGCCGACTGGTCGGCGGTGCCGCCGGGCAGACCGTTGCGGAACCAGGGCTCGGTCGACGGCGTGACGGGGGCGGCCGCGAGTTTAGCGCAATCGACGAAGCCGCCGACCTCGACCTTGTTTTCGCGGATGCTGAGCGGGTAGGTCCGGATCGGGGACGGATCGAAAACCGGATATGAGCCTTGGTATTTCATGAGTCGTTTGCCTTTCTCGTCTCGTGTCGGACGGCCGGGGTGGGGCGTCCGGTGCTGGTTACGGTTACAGCGACAACGGCCAATGTACCGCGCCGATGGGGGGAGGGACAGTCTGCGCGAGGCTTCGTGCGGGATACGCTGCGACAGGCGAAAGGGAGGGGCGCGAGTGTGAGGCGCAGGGGGAATGCGAAGCGGCGTCTGCGCGGCCGCACTCCATAGTTGCGCGGAGGCGTTCGACTCGAGAACCGGGAACCGCACGGCTACGCGGCGTTTGAGTGAAAGCGGCGTCGTTGCCGCCGCAGTCCATAGTTGCCGCCGGGCGGTCCGCTTGAGATCGGGAGCGTTGGCGCCGATGGCGGCTTGAGTGGAAGCGGCGTCTTCGGCGCCGCAGTCCATAGTTGCGCGGTGGCGTTCTACTCGAATTCGGAGCCCGCACGGCAGTCCGGCTTGATTGAAAGCGGGGTCTGCGGCGCCCTTCGGGCCCGTCTTTGACCCTGAAGTTCAGGCCCGAAGGGAGCCTCAGGGACGAGGACTGCAGTCGGGAGGGCTGGCTGGTCGCGGGGGCGCCGATGGGCTATGCTGCGGGGGTGGGTGGGTGAGGGCGAGACGGGGTGCGTGGCGTATGGCGGATGTCCAGATTGGCAAACTGCTGCTGCCGATCGCGGTGATCGGCGGGGGACTGCTGGCGGGGTACCTGCTGCGGCGGCGACACCTGGCGGGTCAGCCGGACGGGGAGGGCAACCTGAGCCGGCTGTCTCGGCGGCTGAAGCTGTTCGGCATCGCGGTGCTCAGTCCGCCGGTGGTGCTGATCGCGATGGCGTCGCGGCCGCTGACGGGCTCCGAGGTCTGGTCGATGTCGCTGCTGGGGGCGATGGCGCTTCTGAGCGGGGCACTGGCCGGGCGGGCGATCATCGCGCTGCGCCACCCGCCGGACCGGCAGGCGGGGGCGTTTCTCGGCTGCGCGTCCATGACCAACATTTTGAGCTTCGGGGGGCTGATCTGCTTCGTCTTCTGGGGCAATTACGGGCTGCAGCTGGTCTACTTGTACAAGCTGTTCGAGCAGGTGCTGTATTTCGGGGTGTTCTACACCTGGTGCAGCATGTACTCGCCGGACCTGCCGCCGGACCGGCGGGGGGTGATCTCGTCGTTCAAGCGCCACCCGATCACGCTGATACCCATCCTGACGGTGGTCGCGGGCATCCTGCTGAACCTCTGGACCTATCACACGTACGGGCCCGAGTTCCAGATGCCGGGGCGACTGCTGGCGGTCAACCGCCTGGCCGTGCCGCTGCAGACGCTGCTGATGGCCTTTGCCGTGGGCCTGACGATGGCGCCGGCCCGGGCGGGCGGTTATCGGACCGAGATCGGACTGATCGCGGGGATCAAATTCGGCGTCTCGCCCGTCATCGTTGCGCTGCTGGGACTGGGGCTGCTTGGCCTGGGCGTGTTGAGCGAGGCGGGCCTGCGGGTGGCGGTGGTGTTGAGCATGATGCCGGTGGCGTTCAATTCGCTGATCCCGCCGAGTCTGTACCACCTGGACGAAGACCTGGCCAACTCGTGCTGGATCGCCACGACATGCTGCCTGGTGCTGCTGGTGCCGGTGCTCTATTTCCTGGTGGGCCCCGGGGCGGAGGGACTGCTGTTCGCCAGCGGGCCCCTGGTGGCGGCGGGGCCATAGTGCGAGGGTGAAGCACTTTTTGCCAGCGGCTCTGGACGTTCCGCTCACCCGAAGAATTCCATGGCCGCCAACAGCGCGGCCATGGCACCCGACTGCTGTTCGCCAACGGGCCCCTGGTGGCAGCAGGGCCGTAGGTCGACGATCAGCTCCATTGCTGTTGGCCGCTGTACGAGTGCGGATCGCGGCGCTGCCAGCCCTTGCGGACCTCGCCGAGGCCGTAGACGCAGAACTCGAAGTTCTCGCTCAGGCGGCGGAGGACCTCGCCGGGGGGCTG
>JAWLBS010000100.1:0-1134 GCA_041687575.1 Phycisphaerae bacterium
GCAATAAGCGCCTCCGGCAGTCGAACTTGCCGCCCTGTTGAACCGATAGAATGACAATATGAATACCACAAATGCACAGAGCGGTCCGGTAATCGAATCGGCAGGGCGTCTGCGGATGCTGCCGCCGTATCCGTTTACGAAGATCAACGCCCTGCGGGCCGAGCGGCGCCGCCAGGGAATCGACCTGATCGACCTGGGGATGGGCAACCCGACCGACCCGCCGAGCGACTTTACGATCGACAAGATGGCCGAGGCGGCCCGCGACAAGCGGAACCACCGCTACAGCCCCTCGCGCGGGATCGAGCAGCTGCGGCGGGAGATCGTCAAGCAGTACCGCAAACGCTGGGGCGTGGAGCTTGACGCCGACAAGGAAACGATCGTCACGATCGGCTCGAAGGAGGGCTTCACCCACCTGTGCTGGGCCCTGCTCGAACCGGGCGACGTGGCGATCGTGCCCGAGCCGGCCTACCCGGCTCACATCTTCGGGCCGATGCTGGCCGGGGCACAGGTGGTGTATGTCCCGATCGGCACGGACGAGGCCTTCCTCAACAGCGTCGAGGCGGCCGCCCGGTCGGCGCCGGCGCGGCAGAAGATGCTGGTGCTGAACTTCCCGCACAACCCGACGACGGCCGTGGTGGGCCCGGGCTTCTACGAGAAGGTCGTGGACCTGGCGCGGCGGCATAACCTGATCGTCGTGAGCGACCTGGCGTACGGCTGGCTGGGCTTCGACGGGTACAAGGTGCCCAGTTTCCTGGCGGTGCCGGGGGCCCGGGAGATCGGCGTCGAGCTGTCGAGCATGTCCAAGACCTACAACATGCCGGGCTGGCGGGTGGGGTTCCTGGCGGGCAATGCCAAGATGATCGAGTCGCTGGCGACGATCAAGAACTATGTCGATTACGGCATCTTCGCACCGATCCAGGTCGCCAGCATCGTGACGATGCGCCAGGGCGACGAACACATCGCCGCGCAGATCGGCCGGTACCAGTTCCGCCGCGACGTGCTGATGCGGGGCCTGAAGCGCCTCGGCTGGCACGCTGAGCCGCCGCGGGCGGGGATGTTCGTCTGGGCGCGGATCCCCGACAGCCAGCTGCAGGGCCGCTCGAGCATGGACTTTGCGATGTGGCTGATCGACGA
>JAWLBS010000100.1:1234-14715 GCA_041687575.1 Phycisphaerae bacterium
TGAGCCGCCGCGGGCGGGGATGTTCGTCTGGGCGCGGATCCCCGACAGCCAGCTGCAGGGCCGCTCGAGCATGGACTTTGCGATGTGGCTGATCGACGAAGCCGAGGTCGCGGTCTCGCCCGGCGACGCCTTCGGCCCCTCCGGCCAGGGCTACGTCCGGATCGCGATGGTTGAAAACGAACACCGCATCCGCCAGGCCATCCGCAACATCGCCAAGGCGCTCAACCTGACCAGGAAGTAGGGTGGGGCGCCCCTTTTGCACTCGCCGCCCCCCTGCGGTAACGTACACCCATCGCACACCCCGCACCGCTGGCTGGCGGCGGGCGGGCGAGACGCAACCGCAAACAAGGACTGCCAAGGAGAGATCCAGATGTCGATTCCACGGATCGGCGCCCAGCTGTTCACGCTGCGCGAGTTCTGTAAGACCATGCCCGACGTGACCAACACGCTCAAGAAAGTGGCCGCCATCGGCTATCCCGGCGTGCAGATCTCCGGCTTCGGCCCGGTCGATCCCAAGGAGGTCGCCAAAGTCCTCACCGACACCGGCCTGATCTGCGCCGCCACGCACGTCGGCTGGCCGCGGTTCCAGAACGAGCTCGACGCGGTCATCGAGGAGCACAAAATGTGGGGCTGCACCCACGCCGCCATCGGCGGCCTGCCGGGCGAGTATCGCAGCGCCGACGGCGTGAAGCGCTTCGCCGACGAGATCGGCCCGATCGCCGAGAAACTCGCCGCAGCCGGCATGGACTTCTCCTACCACAACCACAACCACGAACTGGTCAAATACGGCGAGAAGACCTGGCTGGAGATGCTCTACGAGCAGATCAGCCCGAAGGTCCTCAAGGCCGAGATCGACACCTACTGGATCGTCGCCGGCGGCGGCGACCCGGTGGTCTGGATCCGCAAGATGTTCGGCCGCCAGCCGCTGCTGCACCTCAAGGACATGGCCATCAGCCCCGAGCGCGAGCAGCGCTTCGCCGAGATCGGCGAGGGCAACCTCAACTGGCAGGCCATCCTGCAGGCCGCGCGGGAGAGCGGGGTCGAGTGGCTGCTGGTCGAGCAGGACCAGTGCTACGGCCGCGACCCGTTCGAGTCGCTGGCGATCAGTTACCGCAACCTGAGGGCAATGGGGGCATAGCCCCCCTTCGCCCTCTCAAATAGGGCCAACCCGGCCTCCTCCTGAAAGGCAGGCAATAGCGGCCAGTGAATGGGCCAAGGATAAAGGGCCGGCATGAAGTACATCATCCTGATCGCCTCGGTGGTCATACAGATATGCCTGGGCGGCATCTATGCGTGGAGTGCGCTGGTGCCGGCGATGGAAAGCGCCCTCGGCCTGACCATCGCCCAGACCCAGATCATCTTCGGCTGCCTGTTCGGCGCATTTACGATCTCGATGGTCCTGGCGGGCAAACTGCTCGATCGCCTGGGTCCGCGCGTGCTGGCCGGCATCGGAGGGCTGCTGTTCGGTGCGGGCTACCTGGTCGCTTCCTTCTCGGGCGGCTCTCTTGTCCTGATGCTGCTGGGCATATCTCTGCTGGCTGGAATGGGAACGGGGGCCGGGTACGTCTGTCCCCTGGCCACCGGCATGAAATGGTTCCCCGGCCGTAGAGGCCTTGTGACCGGCATTTCGATGGCCGGTTTCGGCGGCGGCGCGATTCTGCTGTCCGCCCTCGCCGAATACCTGCTTTCCAGCGGCGTGCATGTGCTGACCGTGTTCCGCTGGATCGGTTTGAGCTACGGAGTGGCACTGCTGGCTGCCGCGAGCGTCCTGCGATTTCCGGCATCTGCGGACGCCGCCCGCGTCCGCCCCACGCCCCGGGTCCGGCTTCTGTTGCGGGATCCGTTCTTCCTGTCGCTTCTGCTGGGCATGTTCTGCGGGACCTTTGCCGGCATGCTCGTCATCGGCAACCTCAAGCCCATCGCCCTGGCCGCGGGGATCCCTGCCCTGCCGGCCACAGCCGCCATCAGCGCGTTCGCCATCGGCAATGCCGCCGGCCGGATCACCTGGGGGTGGTTGTCCGACAGGACCGACGAACGCATGATTCCGGTCAAGCTGACCCTCCTGGCCGTGCCGCTGGCACTTCTGCCGTGGGTCCATTCCTCGTCCCTTTTCATCGGTGTGTCGCTGGCGATCGGCTTTGGCTTCGGCGCGTGCTTCGTGGTCTACGCCGCCCAGGTGGCGTCGCGATACGGACCGGCACGCGTGGGCGGGGTGTATCCGTTTGTCTTCCTGGCGTACGGGGTGGCGGGCATCATCGGGCCGCCGCTTGGCGGCTGGCTGTATGACGTCACATCAAGCTACACGCCCGCGATCGCCCTGAGTTTTGGCGTCGTGGCGGTGGGAATCGTCGGCAGCATCTGGTTGCTGCAGAGGGCAAGACAATCGCGCCTTGTCTGCCTTGCGGGCGGGCTGAATGAAGATGCGGATCGACAGAACCATTTTCCGTGCCGGAATCAATAGTCCATGAGGCGTCGAAGCAACCAGTGACACACGCCAATGAACAGGCCGATCCCCAGCGACCAGGCGGAGTAGTGGGCGAGCGCAGCCGCGGCCGCGGCCTTTCCGGGTGCGGCAAAGAAGCTGAACCCGAAGCCGACCAGGCCGGCCACGATGAACAGCGCGGACGCGCCGACCACGATCACCGCCCATTCCGATAGAGTAGGCGGCTCGGTTGGCGTTCGAAAGTATCTCATGGACAAATGTGCCACACCCACAACAATGATGACAAGGTCCGCAGATGTCGCAGAGTATACAGACGGATATCGACGGCAACAACAACGGCTCATCCGCAGATTCCACGTCCGACGCGGCGTCAGCCCCGTGGAGTGCGGAGGTGCGAAACCGGTAGAGCACACATAAAGGAGAGCAGGATGGGCGCACGGACCTGGCATGAACCCGCCCGGGAGATCCCCGTGGCCGATGAGGTGGACGTGGTGGTCTGTGGAGGCGGACCGGCGGGTACCGTGGCCGCCATCGCCGCCGGACGGAGCGGGGCATCGGTGCGACTGATCGAGAGCCAGGGCAGCCTGGGCGGGATGTGGACGACCGGCTGTCTGGGCTGGATCATCGACGCCGCGAACAAACCGGGCTTGATGGGCGAGATCACCACCGAACTGGACCGCCGAGGGGCTAGTCTGTCCAGCGTGGCCGAAGGCGGCAGCTACGCCTACGACATCGAAACCCTTCGGCTGATCCTGGAACAGATGTGCCTGGAGGCGGGCGTGCGCGTGCAGCTCTACTCCCGCGTGGTGTCGGCGGGCCTGAATGACCGTCAACTGGCCGTGGCGGTGACCGAGTCCAAGTCGGGGCGGCAGGCGTGGGCTGGGCGCACGTTCATCGACGCCACCGGCGACGGCGACCTGGCGGCGCTGGCCGGCTGCGGGTTTGACGTCGGCGAGCCCGGCTCGGGCAAAATGCAGCCCATGACGCTGATTGCGATGCTGACGGGCCTGCGGTTCGAGGAGGTCGAGCCCTTCATTGCCGGCGGCGTCGCCGAGCCCAAGCGCCGTCTGGGCGAGTTGCTCCGGCAGGCCGGCGTGGCGCCTTCCTACTCGTGCCCGGGCATCTTCCACCTGGGCGAGCATCTGTACGTCTTTTCAGGCACGCACGCCTACGGGGCCTCGGGCATGGACGCGGGCGATCTGACAGCCGCCACCGTCAGTCAACGCCGGGAGGTTCACCGCCTGATGGACGCGCTGCGAGGCCTGGGCGGGCCCTGGGCGAACCTGCGCGTGGTCGCTACGGCCGACTCCATCGGCGTGCGCGAGGGGCGGCGGGTCCACGGGCACTACACGGTGACGCTCGATGACATGATCAACGGCGCCCGCCACGATGATGCGATCTGCCGGGTGACCTTCGGCCTGGACGTGCACTCGATGGACCCCGCCCGCGGGCAAAACGTCGACCCGGGCTACAGTCGCAAGACCCAGCCCTATGACATCCCCCTGCGGGCGCTGCTCAGCCGCGACGTGCCCAACCTGCTGCTGGCGGGGCGGTGCATCAGCGGCGACTTCGCCGCCCACTCCAGCTACCGCGTGACCGGCAACTGCGCTGCCATGGGCCAGGCCGCCGGTGCCACCGCCGCCCTTGCGGCCGAGACCGGAATGCTGCCCCGCGAGCTGCCCTGGGAGCGGATTCGGGAAAGACTCCCTACGATGGGGTCGGATCTCCATTAGTCATTATTGAGCCCTGGGCGGAAAATGAAGTCGGCGATGCCCGTGTTCATTTAGCCGGCCCGCTTGCGGGCCGCGGTAGCTGAATCGTTCGCCACGCAGCTCGACATGCCGGTGACCACGCACTACGACGACGCCGGCAACCTTGTTGATGACGGGCTGTATCGGTATAGTTACGACCCGTGGAACCGGCTGGTCAAGGTGACCCGGCCCGGTCCGGCGGGCAGCCCGCAGGTGATCGCCGAGTACCACTACGACGGCCTGGGCCGGTGACGCTGGATCTGCAGGGCGAGCCGGAGGCCGACGCCCCGGTGCGGCAGTTCGTCTGGGGCAGCCGCTACATCGACGAGATCGTCTGCATGGACGTCGATACCAACAGCGACGGCGACTGCCTGGACGCCGGCGGCTCGGCGCGGTACCACTACCTGCAGGACGCCAACTGGAACGTGGTGGCCGTGCGCGAGGGCGCCGACGTGATCGAGCGGTACGAATACGACCAGTACGGCACCTGCCGGATCTACGCCGGCTGGAACGCTGCCGAGGGCCGCGAGGACCTGACGGTCATCGGCGCCAGCCGGATCGACAACCCGATCCGCTACGCCGGCTACCCCTTCGATGCCGAGACCGAGCTGTACCACGTAAGGCACCGGATGTACAGCCCCAGCCTGCAAAGGTGGTTGCAGAGGGATCCGATGGAGTACGTAGACGGCTTGGATATGTACGCGTATGTCGCTGGGGGGCCGATCACGGCAACCGACCCTCAGGGTTTGCTCCTGCGGGCGGGTTCGCCGTCAGAGGGTTCCTGGGAGAGATGTGCAGAGTATTGGACGAAGAAGCCAGGCGTGCCGGGAACTGAAGATAAGATCAATTCCGTCCTTAAAGACAGAAGTGGCTGCCTGGACCACGTGAAGAGTACCCGTAAGTTCAAAGAATGCGCGGCGAAGGCGCTTGGCGGCGACTTGGCCAAGAAGTTCCTTCGGATGCTCGGTCAGATTGTCTGTTGCGTGCGAGGAGCAGGTGGCAATTCGAGCATCGACCCGTGTGGACAGGCAGCACAACGGAGCTCGGTAAGTGAGGAGGTGTGCCGGGACTGCGGCGGGAGAGCAGAATGTGTCGATGGGATTTCGGCAAGGAACCCGCTTTCCAAACTAGAGCACGAGACCAATTGCTGCAATGAGAAGCTGCCCAGTGACTTCTAGTAGTTATCCCGTTTGCGCTGGCGATGTAGCAATCGAAAGGCTGAGCCTATGAGAAACAGGCTGGATATATACGGGCATGGGGTTGGCGTGGTACTTTGTTGGGCATTCTTCTCTGTGCTGACGGTCGCCGGTGTGGGTTCAGCCGCGATTCCCGCGTACAGCCTCAGGACAGTTGAGCGTCTTTCGATGCTTAGTCCGACTAGAGGTGTTCTACGTTTGACGCATGGGGTTTGCGGGATTGATCTTGCGGAAGTGGATCCTGTCCAGACCATTGCCACAACGTCAAGGCCCGGCTTCCCTCCGCGTGCGGCGGTGCACCCAAACCACAGGGAAATGCTCGTTGTCCTCAACCGCAGTACCCAGCCCACGACCTGTTCCGAGTTCCTTGTATTCGACTTGTCTGTCTGGCCACCTGCATTGCGCCACAGGGCGCTTGCATCTATCAATGTACGTGAACTTGTGTCCACCGGAGATCGGAAACATCCGTATGTCATCACGTACTGGAACAGCGCCAGGATCGATGGTCGGACGGTCTGGGGGCAGATGGCGGGATGTGCATATGCCGAAATTGAACCCCGGGGCAAGGCTGACTGCGACGTGAAGCTCGTGCCAGTACCTGGCTTGTCAGGCATGATTCTACCGGATCAGTTCTTGGTAGCAAGTCCTGCAGAACCTTATACATTTGCCCTCCGGGGGCGTTTTACGGATGCGGCTCTGGACATCCTGCCCAAGCCAACCGTCCACGGTTCGAGGGACGTAGACCAGGACGAATTGCTGATCGTGGTTCGCAACGGAACGGCCTTCTGGGGCCATACGCTGGCCAATCCGTGGTGGACACGGCCGGTGCAGTTCTCGCAAGACGGCAAGAGGCTGCTGTTGACAGCCAAATATCGAGACTGGCGGCTTGGCCCACGGTGGACTGTCCTGGATCTGTCGACATGGAAGTCGTCGGACATACCGTACGTGCCTTCTGATACGATGTTGGTGCTGGCAGCGAATGATGATCTGACAGAGATTATCGCCAGGCGTCCCGATGGCTTGTGGTACTTGGCTGAAGGCAAGGTGCCGAAGCAGATTTTCCGGTTCCCTGAGCTGCCCGGTGATGGCGGAGCGTCTTCCCGTCCTGCGAGTCAGCCTATGCTGGAAGTTGAGGAGCATGCGTTTGCGGCTGATTACATGGAAGGCCGGTTCTTCGTCTACTATGGCTTGATGGAGGGCTTCTCGGACACCCGCACGACGTACCGGAAGCAAGTGCTACTGACTCTGTCTGGCGGTGACGTTGCAAATGTCCGCCACCTGCCGGATGTGGAACAATGGGGAGCTAACTGATTGTCTGGTCGTGACGAACCAACGAACAGCCCGCAGCTGATCGCCGAGTACCGCTACGACGGCCTGGGCCGGCGGATCTGGCGGCGGGTGACCAACAGCGGCGACTTCGACCGGATCGAGACGTACTACTACAAGGACTGGCAGATGCTGGAGGCCCGGACGGTGACGCTGGATCTGCAGGGCGAGCCGGAGGCCGACGCCCCGGTGCGGCAGTTCGTCTGGGGCAGCCGGTACATCGACGAGATCGTCTGCATGGACGTCGACACCGACAGCGACGGCGACTGCCTGGACGCCGGCGGCTCGGCGCGGCAGCACTACCTGCAGGACGCCAACTGGAACGTGCTGGCCGTGCGCGAGGGCACGGACGTGATCGAGCGGTACGAATACGACCCGTACGGCACCTGCCGGATCTACGCCGGCTGGAACGCTGCCGAGGGCCGCGAGGACCTGACGGTCATCGGCGCCAGCCGGATCGACAACCCGATCCGCTACGCCGGCTACCACTTCGATGCCGAGACGGAGCTGTACCACGTGCGGCACCGGATGTACAGCCCCAGCCTGCAGCGGTGGTTGCAGAGGGATCCGATGGGGTACTTAGACGGAGTAGATCTGTACCAATATGTAAGGTCTTTGCCCCCAACACTGGTTGATCCATGGGGACTTGAGGGCTTAAAGCCGATCATTGAACGCAATAGAGAATTGGAGGAGCAGTATTACAACACAAAGCCTAAAGAACCCTGTACAGGGATCTGTGGCGAAGACCAGTACAAGGGTTTGCGAGACAAAGTGCACAAGTGGTGCGCTCGAAAGACTGGTGAACCTGACAGGTGCAAAGGGAATGACGATTGTCAATCTATCTACAGTAAGTATTGGTCTAAGAAGCGATGCCGGGAGAGCCAGAAGGACCTGAATGATACATGTTTCCCTGCGGACACATATCCAGGCAGCCCACACAGAGAACATAGACAGATAGTAGACGAGTACGGTAAAGGGATGGCCACATGTAAGGCGCTGTGGGAGTAGAAATGCAAGCATATTGGCATCGAGATTGACTGACGCTATGGGCTTCCGAATCTCAGGAGGGTCGTAGGGGAGGTTGTGTTGCAAGAACAACAACGACAGTTCGAGGTAGTAAAGAGATTAGTCTTAAGCTCGGAGTACGACGCCGTCTTCCTCGCGCGGCTTCTATCTCGCTACCCGAACGTCATTCGTGCTGCCTCGCCAGAAGGTTTCACGCTGCTTCACGCGGCGGCGATGGCGCATTGGGACGAAGATTACGACGGCCGAATGCTGACGCTCTTGCAGGCCGGAGCTCAGGTTGACGCAAGGGCCGAAATGGGCGTTGGCAACTGGACCCCGCTCATGCTTGCGGCTTGGGATGGCCAAGCAGCCCAAGTGCGGAGGCTGTTGGAGTGGGGCGCGAACGCGAACGCAAGGGACAACGCGGGACGCACGGCTCTGATGCTCGCGGCAGAGTCGCCTGTTGAGCCGTATTGGAAAGTCGATGCATTGCTGAAGGCCGGGGCGGACGCTGCACTCGCGTCCACGAGTGGAGAAACGGCTCTTGCTATAGCACGACGGCACCTTGAGATGCTCCGGAATGCTGGCCAGAACGCCGGACAGGTGGAACGCGTAGTAGTCGCTCTAGAGACGAAATGGGGAGCTGACTGATTGTTGGGTCCGGCGCACGTGAGAAATGGGGAGCTAACTGAAGGCTTGCTCTCGACGGACCTGCGATCAGCCCGCAGGTGATCGCCGAGTACCGCTACGACGGCCTGGGCCGGCGGATCTGGCGGCAGGTGCAAAACAGCGGCGACTTCGACCGGATCGAGACGTACTACTACAAGGACTGGCAGATGCTGGAGGCCCGGGCAGGAAATGGGGTCATTACTCATATTGTCTGCCCGTACGTATAAGACATGCATGTGCAACGACTTGCGCAAAGATGCAAGCGGCGCGGGAGCACCGGCTCGTGGATCTGACCCGGGGCGGGGCCGTAGCATCCGGCGAGACTCCCCTGTGCGGGGACGACAAGGATGCCCTCGCTTACGCGTCGGGCTCGTTTGGGCGCGACACGGGATGCGAGGGGGTCGTTGTCGTGCACACCCCGCGGCGCCGCTTCCCTGAAAGGACCCGCCTACCCCCGCCGCTTCTCGCTCTTGAGAACGTCCATCACCGTCTCATGCATCGCCGCACTGGTCGCGACCGCATCCCCGCCCCAGATCGTCGCCTCGCCGGCCCAGGTGTTGAAGTGCCCGCCGGCCTCGGTGACGATCGGCAGCAGCGGCGCCGAGTCCCACGGCTTCATCGCCGGATCGAGCATCACCTCCGCCCGCCCCGTCGCCACCAGGACGTAGCCGTAGCAGTCGCCCCAGGTCCGCTGCAGCTTCGTCATCGACGCCAGCCGCTCGTACGCGTCCGACCGCGCGACCGCGGCCGACACGTTGGTCACCATCACCGCCGCCTCGGCTGGCGACGACACGTCCGAGACCCGCGCCGGCCGGCCGTTCCACGTGCAGCCGAGCCCCCGCCCGGCCGCCACCATCTCATCGAGGGCCGGCATGTAGACCACGCCGACGGCCGGCTCGCCCCGGACCTCCACACCGACCAGCGTCCCGTACAGCGGCACCCCCTGCACGAAGGTCTTGGTCCCGTCGATCGGGTCGACGATCCAGCGGTAGTCCGCCCGGCCGGGCTGCTCGCCGTCCTCCTCGCCGAGGATCGTGTGGTCGGCGAAGTACCGCCCGATGTGGTCGCGGACGATCTGTTCGGCCTCGCGGTCGGCACGGGTGACGGGGGTGTTGTCGGCCTTGGTCTCGATCGCCACACCGGTGTTGAAGTACGCCAGCGTCCGGCGGCCGGCAAGAAACGCCGCCTCGGTCGCCACGTTCAGCAGGTCGCGGAGGGATGGTTCGCTCATAGCTGTCCTATTCGTAGAGATAGCCCTGCTTAAGGGCGTCTTCGACGAGCATCTCGACGTATCGCCACAGCCTCACCGAGCCGGCCTCGATGGAGCGGTTGCGGGCGAGGATCCGCTCGCTGGTGATGCCGTACTGCCGCCACGACTCGCCTCGGGAGGCGTGATTCAGCAGGATCGGCTGGAAGCGGTCCACGGCGTTGGCGAAGCGCGATTCGGGCGTCTGCCGCCCTTCGAACTCGTCCCACACCTCGCGCATCTGGCGGGCCTGGTCCGGCGGCAGCATGTTGAACAGCCGGTCGGCGGCCTTGCGCTCGCGCTCGGCCTTGTGCCGCTGGGCAGCGTCGTCATAGGCGTACACGTCGCCGGCGTCGACCTCGACGATATCGTGGACCAGCGCCATCAGCACCGTCCGGGCCAGGTCGATCTTCTCGTCGGCGTACTCGGCCAGCAGCAGCACGCACATTGCCAGGTGCCAGGAGTGCTCGGCGGAGTTTTCGCGTCGCCCCATCGGCAACAGCGTGCGCCGCAACACGTGTTTGAGCTTATCGATTTCCAGAACGAACTGCAGCTGTTCGTCAAGCCTCTTGTCATCCATGCCGCTCTCCAAAATATCGGTTTCCCCTGTAAAGCGTCGTCCCCGGACGCTGGCAAAACGAGGCCCTCCGTTGTCGCTGGCTGCATGTGTTATCCGGGTGTCGTCCCGACAGGCCGGGACAGCGGAGTGCCCCTGTGCGTGGCGATGATCGGGAAAACCGCGCGCCTCGTCAAGCTCAAGCCGGTCGATTGGGAAAAACCCCTACACAAACATGGTATATCCGCCGTTGGCGTTTCGCTCGGCAAAACAGGCCCCGCTGGCGCAACCGGTGCACCATATCCTGATCTGCAGGTAGGTACTAGTCCCTAAGGTCAGGGTGCGATGGTCGTGGGGGGGGGGGGGGGGGGGGGCGCGCGCGCGCGCGGCCGCACGACGAGTCGCGTGTATGGCTTTCATGTTCCGACACCTGCTGGCCGTTACGGCTGCTCGGGTGCCGAGTCGAGGTCATACTGCTGCTGGCGATCCGGCCCGCCCTGCCGGGGCGCCGGCTGCGTCTGCGCGCCACCTGTCGCGCCGACAGCGTAGCCCATCTCGCCTTCGCCGATGATGTGCGTCGGCTCGACGTCAGGCACCGCCTGGGCCAGCAGGGGGCTGGACAGCGAGGTCCGGAAGTTGACGACGCCCGGCTGGTTCGCCCGGACGCGGACCTGCCAGTGGGCGGTCTGCCCCGGCGGCAGCTGCGCGATCGACCCGAAGATCAGCTGCTGACCCTCGGCCCGCACCGGTGTCGAGCCGTCGGCGCCGATGAACTCCATCTCCCGGGGCATCTGCGCGGTGACCTGCACGTCCGGGGCCGGCGCGCTGCCCTGGTTCTTGACGGTGATCGAGTAGGCCGTGCCCTCGCCGACAGGCACCGGGTCGCGCACATCCACCGTCTCGAGCAGCAGGGCCGGGGCCGTGCGGATCTGGGCGACCACCGTGGCTATAGCCGGCCCGGTGCAGTAGCTCTCGGCCACGGCCGTCAGCTCCAGATCCTGCTCGCGCTCGATTCCGCGCGGCTGGAACGTGACCGAGATCTGCTCCGACTGCCCGCCGGGGATCGTGCCGAGCTGCAGGCGCTGCCGATCGGCCGGCACCCACGGCGAGTCGAGCCGCACGACCGTGTTCCTGGCGGTGACGTCCGAGGTGTTGGTCACCGTAATGTCGAAGGTGACCGGCCGGTCGACGTAGACCCACTCGGGGCTGCCAACCTCGATCCGCAGGGCCGGCTGGACGAAGGCCGTGGCCAGCGTCTCGCTTTGCGCCTGGCTCACCTCGCTGGTCGCCGACGCCTGCACGTTGTACATCCCGGGCCTGTCGGCCTGGAGGTGGAGCCGGGCGGCCTTCTGCTCGCCTTCGGCGAGGTCGCCGAACCTGACGCGCGCCGACGGCTGGCCTTCAGCGGTCGTCAGCCCCTCGGGCAGGTCGATGTTCAGCACCACGTCCCTGGCTGTGCCGGTCCCCACGTTGCGAACGACCGCACGGTAGGCGGCCGGCTCGCACAAATAGACCTGGTCCTGGGCCTGGCTGAGCTCGACCGTGAGCTCCGGCTTGACGACCTCGGTCATTGCGCAGAGCGTCGGCTGGTAGTGGACGGTCAGGCACGCCTGGACGGTACCGGTGGCGCCCGGCTCGGCGGTGACACGGATCAGTCGCGTCTGCCGGGGCCCGATCTCGCCGAGGTCCCAGCGAAGGGCGGGTCCGCCCGCCTCGCCCTGCGGCAGCTGCGCGACGGGCTGCGCCGCGGCGGCCTGTTCGCTCAATTGCTGCGGCTCGGGCGTGGCGCTGACGAACGTCAGCCCACTGCCGAGCTGTTCGCTGACGGTCACGCCGGCCAGCGGTTCGTCGGTCAGGTTCTGCACCCGGATGGTGTGTTCATACCGTTTGCCCGCCAGCACCTCTCGCGGCGCGGTCTTGGTCAGCAGGATGGTGCTGCTGGCCCTCTCGCCCGTCGGATAGGCGAGGGTGTACTCCACCATGTTGCCTGCCGGAGCCGGTTCCTCGGCCTCCAGCGTCGCAAAGGCTGTTTGCCGGCCGCCTTTCTGGCATCCTCCGATCAATACGACCGCCATGCCCAGCACCGCCAGCGAGGCAGTCCAGGCTCTCCAGTTTCGTCTGTTGGACATGTCCAATCTCCTCCTTCTGCTACCACATGATTTGCATCTGTCTGTCTTCCTGAACCCCATGACTTGCTCATGGCACCACGACGGCCCGCGCGCTGGCCCCCATTGCACCGGCGACGGCGCCGCTTTGCGCCCGGCGACCCGCAAGAGCGGTCCTCTCGTTTGAGGCCCATGCGGTCGCCGCGCGTCACCGGCCGGTGACACGCCTCCGGAACCTGTCAAATTGCAGTGCCGCCCGTGGAGGAAACCCGAAAGCCGGATCTCCCATCAACCCCCTGTAGCGCCTTTGAAAAACCAGAAGAATGTGCCATGCTCGCCGGCGCCGCCGGACCTGGTCCGTCTGATCAATGATAGAAGTTGCGCGGCCGCCTGGTCAATCCGTCGGCAAATTGCGTGTACCCCAATGGCTTGTGCTTGACATTCAAACTCGACGGCATACCAATTATCAGTAACGGGAGTGACGTTGGCATATCAAGGCCCCAGGCAGGGGCGGGGATGCGAGCTGCCGGCATCCGTGCACGCAGGTGGTCTCGCAGAAGGTACAGCATGCGGCTGCGCATGGTCGTTGGCCGCAGGGGCGCAAACTGACAGTTTGGCGCGGGGGGCGGCTGGATCTCGTGTGTCCGGCCTGGTTTGAGCCTCGTCGCGCATGGTCCTTCAGACAAAGGGGTTAGCAGATGAAACGAGTACTTGTTGCAATGACCGCGTGTGCATTGCTGTTTGCCTACGGCTGCAAGTCCACCAGCGATCGTGGCGGCGGCGCGGCCGATGCCCGAAGCTTCAAGATCGCCGTGCCAGCCAAAGTCAGCCTCAGCCAGGGCGAGACCAAGACCGTCACGGTCAGCCTCGACAGGGGCGATTTCTTCAAGCGCGACGTCCGGCTGACCATGCAGGTGTCCGGCCAGGGCGTGCAGGTCCAACCGAGCCAGACCGTGGTCCAGGCGGACCAGCCGGGCGAGGTGCAGGTGCGGGTCTCGGCCGATACGAACGCCGCGATCGGTGAGTACCGCGTCCGCGTGGTGGGCACGCCGGAGCAGGGGGCGCCGACGTCCGTCTCCTTCCCCGTGCAGGTCAGCGCTCCATAGTCCCCCCCGGGCTGTCTCCGGTTGAGCAGCCGGAGGCAGCGGCACAAATCGTGCGGGATCCACCTGCAAGGGGGATCC
>JAWLBS010000101.1:0-14645 GCA_041687575.1 Phycisphaerae bacterium
CTATGCCCATACTCGTTCGAAACATCCCGCTCGGGCTCGATGAGCCGGAAGAACAACTCACGCAGCGCGTGGCCAAACGGCTCCGGATTCCCGCGGATGCGATCCGGGAATCGACGGTCCTGCGGCGCAGCCTCGATGCGCGGGACAAGCAGAACATCGCCTTCGTCTATAACCTGATCGTCGAACTGGAGGGCGGGGCCAAACGCGAGGTCGCCCTCGTCCGGCGGCTGCGAAGGCAAGACGTGAGCATGCACGAGCCCTACGCCCCGATCAGGGTCGAGCCGGGCGACGAACCGATGGGCGGCCGGCCGATCATCATCGGCCTCGGGCCCGCGGGGACCTTTGCCGCCATGCTGCTGGCGTCGATGGGCTATGCGCCGCTCGTGCTGGAGCGCGGCCAGCCGGTCGAGCAGCGCGACCGCGACGTGTTCGAAGGGTTCTACCAGCGGGGCCAGTTCAACCCCGAAAGCAACCTGCTGTTCGGCGAGGGCGGCGCGGGCACCTACAGCGACGGCAAGCTCTACACGCGGATTCACGACCCGCTGAGCTACGGCGTGTACGAGGCACTGGTCGAAAACGGCGCCGACGCCGACATCCTCACCAGCGGCAAGCCCCACGTCGGCTCCGATGTGCTGCCCGGCGTCTGCGCAAGACTCCGCGCCGCGATCATCGCCGACGGCGGCCACATCGAATTCAACTGCCGCGTCACCGATCTGCTCCGCGACGACGCCGGCCGCATCCGCCAGGTCAAGACTGACGACGGGCGCACCTTCGAGGCGGGGGCCGTCATCCTCGGCACCGGCCACAGCGCCCGTGACGTCTACCGTATGCTCCACCGCCAGGGCATCGCGCTGCAGGCCAAGCCGTTCCAGATGGGCGTCCGCATCCAGCACCCCCAGGAGATGGTCGACCGCTGGCAGTACGGCACGCTGGCCGGCCACCCTAAACTGCCCCCGGCCGACTATCACCTCAACGCCAAAAGCGCCGGCGGCGACCTCGGCGACGTCTACTCGTTCTGCATGTGCCCGGGCGGGACGATCCTGCCGGCCAACGAAGCCGAAGGGCTGATCGTGACCAACGGGGCCAGCCCGTCGACGCGCGCGGGCGCATATGCCAACAGCGGCCTGGTGGTGACCCTGCGGCCCGAGAGCTTCGGGACCGAACACCCGCTGGCCGGCCTAGAGCTGCAGGAGCGATGGGAACGGACCGCCTTCGCGCTGTCGGCCGGTTACGCGGTCCCCGCCCAGCGGGCGCCCGATTTCCTCGCCGGCCGCGCGACCGTCGATCCGGTGCCGGTCGAGCACCCCATCGGCTCGACACCCGCCGACCTGCACGCCGTCCTGCCGTCGGAGGTGGCGGCGGCCATCAAGAAGGCGATTGAGATGCTGGACCGCCGGCTGGAAGGCTTTGCGGGCGACGAGGCCGTCATCACCGGACCCGAGACCCGGGCCTCCTCCCCGGTGCGAATCGTACGGGACGCGGAGTCGCGGACGAGCCCGTCCTGCGATAACCTCTACCCGGTCGGCGAAGGGGCGGGCTTCGCCGGCGGCATCGTCTCGGCCGCCGTCGACGGGATGCGGTCGGCCTTGATGGTCATCCAGCGATATCGCCCGCAGGCTTGACCGCGGCGGCACCAACGACTTATGCTCAGTGGAGTAGTATCGCCACGCGACTTTCGGGGAACCTTTGATGATCGATGCACAGGTCAAACGTCGTCCGCGACTGCGGCTGATCAACCCGTCGAGCCCGCTGTCGACGATCACCATGCCTGCCATCATCCGGCAGATGACCTTCACGCGCAAGGCCCTCTGGACCCCGCTGAGCCTGACGTGCCTGGCGGCGGCCGTGCCGGACGACTGGGACGTCGAACTGATCGACGAGTGCACCCTCGAATCGCCCCACGTCGCGGCCGCCGGCCCGGACGTCGTCGGCGTCACCACGATGACCGCCCAGGCCGACCGCGCCTACGAGATCGCCGATGCCTACCGCCGCCTGGGCGTGACCGTAATCATGGGCGGGATCCACCCCTCGGCGATGCCCGCCGAGGCCCTGACCCACTGCGACGCCGTCTGCACCGGCGACGGCGAACCGTGCATCGGCCCGATGCTGGCCGACTGGCAGGCCGGGCAAATGAAACAAACCTATAACTTCCGCGACTACCCCGAAACGCGGATCGCCACACCCCGCAAGGACCTGCTCGACCCGGCCGACTACCTCGTGTTCAACCCGATCCAGACGACCCGTGGCTGCCCGCACGGGTGCCGGTTCTGCACGACCAGCGCGATCTTCGGGCGAAAGTACCGCATGCGCCCGGTCGCCGACGTGGTGGAGGAGATCAAGGCCGCGAAGGAAACGTATGGCAGCCGCACCTTCATGTTCAGCGACGACAACTTCGCCGGCAACCAGGCCTGGGCGATGGAGCTGTGCGCGGCGCTCCAGCCGCTGGATATCCGCTGGGCGAGCCAGTGCGACATCCTGATCGCCCGCAACGAAAAGCTCCTGGCCGCCATGCGGCGCAGCGGCTGCCTGGGCCTGATCCTGGGCCTGGAGAGTCCCAACGGTGACACCCTCCGCGAGGCGGGCAAGCGGTTCGTCCAGCCGGACGAGTACATCGAGCGGATTCGCCGGATCCAGGCCCACCGGATCAGCCTGTGGGGGGCGTTCATCTTCGGCTTCGACCACGACGACTGGCGCCGCTGCCGCGACGCGGTCCGCTTCGCCGAGCGGGCGGGGCTGGTGATGTCGTGCTACCCGATCCTCACGCCGTATCCGGGTACCGAGGTCTGGGCCGACCTGAAGCGCCAGGGACGGATCCTCACCGAGCGGTGGCAGCTCTACAACGGGGCCAACGTCGTCTTCGAACCGAAAAACTTTACCCAGGCCCAGCTCCGCCACGCGCAGATGGCCGGCTTCGCCGAGTTCTATTCGATGCCGTCGATCGTGCGGCGGATGAAGATCTGGCCCCCCAAGCCCCGCGCGACGGTCGCCAACCTGGCGATCTGGAAGGGCATCCGGTATTACTATGCCCGGGCGCATCGGCAGGTGCCCCGGTGGCGCCACTTCCTGGATCCCGAGGGGCTCGAGGCCCTCTACCAGCCGGTGCCGCGCGAGATCCACGGGCCGCAGGTCTGCTGCGGCGAGGCGTTCGAGATGGCCCAGACGTAGCGGGAGTCCATGTAGGGCGGGCTGTGCCCGCCAAAGCACCCGAACGGGGTGCCACGGTCCTGCGTCCCCGCCCTGCGAAGCCGTTGTTAGGCGAAGCAGGGAGCAGGGCCGTGCCGATTCGCCGGCATGCAGCGAACTGATTCTTGTACACGTGCTTAAGCGGGAGGCTCTTTGATGCAGTACACGACACTCGGCAGGACGGGAGTCCAGGTATCGAAACTCTGTTTCGGGACGATGAGCTTTGGCGGCGACGCCGACGAGAGCACCTCGGCCCACATGTTCCACCGCTGCCGCGAGGCGGGCATCAACTTCTTCGACACCGCCAACGTCTACAGCCAGGGACGCAGCGAGCAGATCCTCGGCACGCTCATCAAGAGCAGCCGCGACGACCTGGTCATCACCTCCAAGGTCTACGGCCAGATGGGCTCCGACCGCAACCGCAAGGGCCTCTCGCGCCGCAACATCATGCTCAGCGTCGAAGAATCGCTCGAGCGGCTGGGCACCGACCGGCTGGATGTATACTTCTGCCACATGTTCGACACCGACGTGCCGATGGCCGAAACGCTCCGCGCGATGGACGACCTCGTCCGCCAGGGCAAGATCCTCTACCCGGCCGTGAGCAACTGGTCGGCCTGGCAGATCGCCAAGGGCCTGGGCATGGCCGAACTGCTGCGCCTCTCGCCAATCTACGTCCTCCAGCCGATGTACAACCTGGTCAAGCGCGTCGCCGAGATCGAGATCCTGCCCCTGGCGCTGGCCGAAAATCTGGCCGTGATCTCCTACAGCCCGCTGGGCGGCGGCCTGCTGACCGGCAAGTACACCACCACCAAACGGTACAAGCAGGGGCGCCTCGCCACGAACAAGAACTACGTGGCCCGCTACGGCGACGAGTCGTACTACAAGATCGCCGAAGGCTTCACCGAGTACGCCAAGGGCGCCGGCGTGGACCCGGCCACCCTGGCGGTGGCGTGGGTCAAGGCCAACCCGGCCATCACCGCGCCGATCATCGGCGCCAGAAACATCGAGCAATTGGAGGCCTCGCTGGCCGCGGCGGATTACGAGATGTCCCTCGAGCAGTGGGCGGAAATCTCTGACCTCACTCCGCCGGTCCCGCTGGCGACGGACCGCTCCGAAGAGGCCAAGGGGATGAATTTGCTGGCAGGTAAGTAAGCGACCGTGGCAAGGCAACCGCGCGAAAACGTGGCCCTGCTGGAGCGTTCCGCATGACGATCGTAGTAGACACCAGTATCTTGCTGGCGGTTGCTGCCAATGAATCGGCCAAGCCGTACTTGGTCGCAATGACGCAGGGCACCGACCTCGTTGGGCCCGCAAGCATTCCATGGGAGGTCGGCAATGCCTTGTCAGCCATGTTCAAACGCAAGCGGATCACTGTCGAGCAGGCCATGGGTGTCATCATTGAATACGGACGAATCCCGCTCCGGCTGGTCGACGTATCCGTGGAAGATTCGGTACGTCTGGCGGCGGATCTGGGCATTTACGCGTACGATGCGTATATTATCCAGTGTGCTCGGATGCTCGGCCAGCCGCTGCTGACGCTCGACCGGCCGCTCAGGCAAGCCGCCCAGCGCGCCGCAGTCCGGGTTCTGGAGGCCCATATATGACTACCTTCACAGACAATGAGGTACGCCAGCATCTGGACGAAGTGCTGAACAAGGCTCGCTTGGAGGGTGAAGTTCGTATCCGCTCCCAGGACGGGCACGAGTTCATCGTTCGACCCGTGCCAGCCGGCAAATCGCCGCTGGATATCCCCGGCGTCGATCTAGGCCTCTCGGCCGAGGAAATCGTCCAGGCCATCCGCGAGGGTCGAGAACGGTAACAGGCACTATCATGCCCCAGGTCAGAATCACGGTCCTCAAACGACTGAACCGCCAGGACATCCTCGCCGGCGTGGACGCAGGCTGCTCCTGCCGCGGGGACGACGTCTGCCCCATTCTGACCGACAGGCAGCAGTTCATCGCCGAGTACACCCGCATGCCCGAGGGCTTTTGCCCCGGGGCCTTCGCCGACCTGTTCCGCTTCATCCTCGCCCTGCAATCCGGCGCAAACTTCCCCTGGATGAACGAGCCGGGCAAGGTCCTCGCCTGCTGCAACGACGGCTTCCGCCCCGTCATCTTCCGCCTTGAACGGATCGAATCCGAATGACATCGCCGCACCACTATGGACTGTGGCGGTAACTGTGGACTGCGGCGCCGCAGACGCCGCTTTCACTCAAGCCACCATCGGTGCCAATGCCCCAACTCCAAGCGGATAGCACGGCGGCAATATGGACTGCGGCGGCTGTGACGCCGCTTTCACTCAAGCCGCCATCGGCGCCAACGCCCCGATCCCGAGCGGATCGCACGGCGGCAATATGGACTGCGGCAGCTGTGACGCCGCTTTCAATCAAGCCGCCATCGGTGCCAACGCCCCGATCCCGAGCGGATCGCCCCGCGGCAACTATGGACTGCGGCGCCGATAGACGCCGCTTTGCCTTTCGCTCGGCCCACAACGCCGCCGCCGCCTCAAGTATCACGCAGGCGCCGCAACGCCGCCTTTGGACCGCGGCGCCTATAGACGCCGCTTTCAATCATGCCACCAACGGTTCCCAGCCCCCCGCACCCGCGCCAGTGTCCGCATCAAAAAAAGCACGGCCGGCAATCGCCGGCCGTGCTTTGGCATGCAAGAGAAACTATCGATACTTCGCTATCGCTGCATCGCGCCGACACCCCAGTCCGTAAGATGACACTGGCCGCCCACACCCAACCTACGCATTCCACGTCTGCAGGATATGCACATAGTTCGCCCGCTCGTACGCACTCGGGTCGGGGCTGCGCGACAGGTTCATCGAACCCTTCATCTGCTCCAGACTCTTGTACTCGTGCTTTTCCAGCCACTCCGCCAGCTGCGTGCGGAGTGTCTTGATCGTGCCGGCCCCCTTCTGCAGGATCGCCGAAACCATCTGGATCGCATCCGCCCCGGTCATGATCGCCTTGACCGCGTCCTCGACCGTGTGCACGCCGCCGGTGACCGCCAGCGAGCAGTTGACCCGGCCGCTGAGCACCGCCAGCCACCGCAGCCGCAGCAGCAGGTCCTTGGACGTCGACAGATCGAGCGCCCGGTCCATCTCCAGCGTCTCGATATCGATGTTCGGCTGGTAGAACCGGTTGAACAGCACCAACCCGTCGGCGCCGGCCTTGTCGAGCTCCCCGGCGAGGCACGGGATCGAGCTGTAGAACGGCGAGAGCTTCACCGCCACAGGGACCTCGACCGCATCCTTGACCGCCTTGAGCAGATCGACCGTCCGCTGCTCGACGTCCCGGCCGCACTCGTCCATGCCGGTCGGGAGGTAGTAGACGTTGAGCTCGACCGCCGCAGCGCCCGCCTCGGCCATGTCCTTCGCATAATCGAGCCACCCGCCCGCGGTCACGCCGTTAAGGCTGGCGATCACGGGGATGTTGACGGCCGCCTTGATCTTGCGGAGCCGCTCGAGGTACTCCCCGCCGCCAACGCGAAACTCGTCAACGTTGGGGAAGTAGCTCAGGGCCTCGGCGAACGAATTCGCCGGGGTATCCATCGCATCGGTGGTGGCGAGCTGTTCCTTGACGATCTGCTCCTCGAACAGCGAGGGCATGACGATCGCGGCGGCGCCGGCGTCCTCCATCTGGCGGACCTTGTCGAGGTCCAGCGTCCAGGGCGATGCGCCCGGGATGAACGGGTGCGGCAACTTCAGGCCACAATAGGTTGTCGAAAGGTCCATCGTATCCGATCTCCTGATCACGTAGCAGGCCCGCGCGAGCCGGCCGAATCATCTTGTCCGGCACCACTGTTGGATCGGGTGGCGGGCGTGGCCGCGTTGCGTGCGGCCACCCTGCCCCCGGCTGTCTTCAAACGTTACTTCGAGCCGTCCTGGCCGTTGCCGTTGCCCTTGGCGACGTTGACCTCGGCCATCTGCTGATACAGGGCGACCCGCTTGTTGGTATCTTCCTGCGCCGCCTGCGCCAGTTCGGCGTAGCGCTTCGCGTCGATCTTCTCGACCATCCGGAACCGCGTTTCGTTCTGCATGTACTGCGAAACCGGGATCTTCGGGGCCCCACTGTCGAGCTTCAGCGGCGCCTCGCCGGCCGCCGCCCGACGCGGGTCGTACCGGTACAGCGGCCAGATGCCCGAGTCGACCGCCAGCTTCTGCTGCTCAAGGCCGTACTTGAGATCATAACCGTGAGCGATGCAGTGGCTGTAGGCAATGATCAGCGACGTGCCCGGATAACTGTCCGCTTCCTGGAACGCCTGGGTCGTCTGCAGGTCCTTCGAACCCATCGCGACGCGGGCGACGTATACGTGCCCGTACGTCATCGCGATCATGCCCAGGTCCTTCTTGCTGGTGCCCTTGCCGGCGGCGGCAAACTTGGCGGCCGCACCGATCGGCGTGGCCTTGGACGCCTGCCCGCCCGTGTTGGAGTAGACCTCCGTGTCGAGCACCAGGATGTTGACGTCGCGGTTCATCGCCATCACGTGGTCGAGCCCGCCGAAACCGATGTCATAGGCCCAGCCGTCGCCGCCGAGCATCCAGATCGACTTTTTCACCAGGTAGTCGGCGATCAGTTCCAGCCGCCGGGCGTTAGCATCGTCGACCTTGGCAAGTTTGCCCTTGAGCGTGGCGACGCGCTCGCGCTGAGCGGCCAGCCCCGCCTCGCTCGACTGGTCGGCCTCCAGGATCCCCTTGACCAGGTCGTCGCCGACCTGCGATGCCAGGCCCTTGAGCAGCTCGCCGGCGAACTCCTTGTGCTTGTCGACCGCCAGGCGGAAGCCGAAACCGAACTCGGCGTTGTCCTCGAAGAGGCTGTTGGACCAGGCCGGGCCGCGGCCGTCCTTGTTGGTCGTGTACGGCGTGGTCGGCAGGTTGCCGCCGTAGATGCTCGTGCAGCCGGTCGCATTGGCGATCAGGGCCCGATCACCGAACAGCTGGCTGAGCAGCTTCACGTAGGGCGTCTCGCCGCAGCCGGCACACGCGCCCGAGTACTCGAACAGCGGCTGGAACAGCTGGCTCGACTTGACGTCGATCCGCTTGATCTCGCTGCGGCCGACCAGTGGCAGCGACTCGAAGAAGGCCCAGTTGGCCTTCTCGCGATCCAGGATCGGCAGCTTCGGCTCGAGGTTGACCGCCTTGTGCTTGGGATTGGCCTTGTCCTTGGCGGGACAGACCATCACGCACAGACCGCAGCCCGTGCAATCCTCGGGCGCCACCTGGATCGTGAACTTCATGCCCTTGAAGTCCGGGGCCTTGTAATCGGCGCTGCGGAAGCCTTCAGGGGCATCTGCCAGCAGGGCCGCGTCATACACGTTCGGGCGGATCGTCGCGTGCGGGCAGACATTCGCGCACTTGTTGCACTGGATGCAGACCGCCGGGTCCCAGATCGGGATCTCCAGGGCGATGTTCCGCTTCTCGTACTTGGTCGTGCCGGTCGGCCAGGTGCCGTCGATCGGGAACGCGCTGACCGGCAGCATGTCGCCCTTGTTGGCCATCATCACCGCCTCGACCCGGCGGACGAAGTCGGGCGCCGCGGCCGAGACGACCGCCGGGCGCTCGTGGGCGCCGGCGGTGACCTTCTCGGGGACCTTGACCTCGTGCAGGTGCGCGAGGGTGTCGTCGACCGCCTGGAAGTTCCGCTTGACGATCTCCTCGCCCTTCTTGCCGTAGGTCTTCTGGATCGCCTTCTTGATCTGGGCGATCGCCTCTTCGCGGGGCAGCACGCCCGAGATCGCAAAGAAGCAGGTCTGCATGATCGTGTTGATCCGCTGGCCCATGCCCGTCCGGCCGGCCACGTCGTACGCGTCGATCACGTAGAACTTGAACTTCTTGTCGATGATCTGCTGCTGCATCTCGGCCGGCAGGTGGTCCCAGGTCTCATCGGCCGGGTACGGGCTGTTCAGCAGGAACACCGCGCCCGGCGCGGCCGCATCAAGCATGTCGTACTTGTCGATGAAGACGAACTGGTGACAGCCGACGAAGTTAGCCTTGCGGATCAGGTAGTGGCTGCGAATGGGCCGCGGACCGAACCGCAAGTGCGAAATCGTGATTGCGCCGGACTTCTTCGAGTCATACACGAAGTAGCCCTGGGCGTAGTTGTCGGTCTCCTCGCCGATGATTTTGATCGAGTTCTTGTTGGCCCCGACCGTGCCGTCGGCACCAAGGCCGTAGAACATCGCCCGCACGACGTTGGAGGGCTCGATGTCGAACTCGGGGTCGTAGGCCAACGACAGGTGCGTCACGTCGTCGTTGATGCCCACCGTAAAGTGGTTCTTCGACTTGGGCTTGTCGAGCTCATCGAAGACGGCCTTGACCATCGCCGGGGTGAATTCCTTGCTGGACAGGCCGTATCGCCCGCCGACGACCTTCGGCTCGGTCGCAAACGCGCTGGTGCCCTCGGCACGGACCTCCGCCAGGGCGGTCACCACGTCCTGGTAGACCGGCTCGCCGGCCGCACCCGGCTCCTTGGTCCGGTCGAGGACGCAGATCGCCTTGACCGTCTTGGGCAGGGCCTCGATGAAGTGCTTCATCGAGAACGGCCGATACAGGCGGATCTTGAGCAGGCCTACCTTCTGCCCCTGCTCGAGGGCCCAGTTGACGTACTCTTCGGCGGTGTCGGCGCCCGAGCCCATCAGGATGACGACCTTCTCGGCCTCGGGGTGCCCCACGTAATCAAAGAGCTTGTACTGGCGGCCGGTGATCGCCGCGAAGCGGTCCATGGCCTCCTGCACGATCTGCGGGCAGGCGTCATAGAACGGGTTGCATGCCTCGCGAGACTGGAAGAAGGTGTCGGGGTTCTGGGCGGTGCCGCGAATGACCGGGCGGTCCGGCGAGAGGGCCCGCAGGCGGTGGGCCTTGACCAGGTCGTCATCGATCATCTGGCGGAGGGCGTCGTCCTGGAGCAGTTCGATCTTGGCCACTTCGTGGCTGGTCCGGAAGCCGTCGAAGAAGTGCACGAACGGCACGCGGGCCTTGAGGGTCGCCGCCTGGGCGATCGCCGCAAAGTCGTGCGCCTCCTGCACGCTGTTGGACGAGAGCATGGCGAAACCGGTCTGCCGGCAAGCCATCACGTCGCCGTGGTCGCCGAAGATCGACAGGGCGTGGGTCGCCACCGTCCGCGCCGAAACGTGCATGACGAAACTCGTCAGCTCGCCGGCGATCTTGTACATGTTCGGGATCATCAACAGCAGACCCTGACTGGCGGTAAAGGTGGTGGTCAGGGCCCCGGACTGCAGCGCCCCGTGAACGGCGCCGGCGGCGCCGCCTTCGGACTGCATCTCCTGGACGAGCGGAATGGTGCCCCAGATATTGGGCTGGCCACGTGCGGACCATTCATCCGCGAACTCGCCCATGTTCGAAGACGGCGTGATCGGGTAAATCGCGATGACTTCGTTCGTCCGATGCGCCACGGAGCTCGTCGCTTCGTTGCCATCTACGGTAATCATGATTTTGTCGGCCATCAGAGTATCCTTCGCCAATCAGGGAGTCTGCCGCAACGTCCTGGTATGCTCGCAAGGCTGCTGCCCAAAGCCTTACCGCACCGTAAAAGCCGGTAGTAGAGGCACTGGCGCGCCGCTTGTCAAGGACACCGACCACGGGGGGCCGATCGCCTGCAACCTTGAGACGCACAACGCTTAAGAGGCTGCCCGCGCCCAGGCCATACCTCCCAACTCCACAACCGTATGCAAATGGCGTGCCGATCGAACACAGCCCGCGTGGAAGCGCGCAACCTCTTGCCTGTCAGTACATATCCGGATCCTGGCGACCCGCGGCGGCCACTGCAGGCCCGCCGGCGAGCTGATTGTCACGCAGCTGTGTGCGAAAAGCCCCACAACCCGATCGAGCGGACCGGCGGCGCCGCGGGCCATACAATCCTGCAGACGGCAAATGAAACCCATAGCGTCGCATCCGGCTCGGGCCGGGAAGCGCAGACAGAGCCGACCGCACGAACCTGTCCCGAATTGCCCGACGGCGCCGCACCGCAGACAACAGGAGGACTCCATGATACCCGCGACCTCAAACCGCGTTCAAAACGCCACCGACGACGCCCTCAACCATGACATCGCCCGGGAAGCCGAGCAGCGCATCGCCTGGTACGCCGCCCATACCGACCAGATCAGCCAGCGCCTCTGGCAGCTCGACCGGGAGTGGGATACCGAACGGGTCCTGGAAACCAACGCCTCGGCCCTGGCACTGTTCGGCGTGGTCATGGCGATGCTGCGAGGACGCCACTGGTTGTTGCTGCCTATGGTTGTGACCGGCTTCCTGCTCCAGCACGCCGTGCAGGGCTGGTGCCCGCCCCTGCCGCTCATCCGGCGGCTGAAGGTGCGGACCCAGCGGGAAATCGCCTCCGAGCGGTATGCCCTTAAGACGCTGCGCGGCGATTTTTCGCGCAAAGAGATCCAGGAAGGGGACCGGGCCAGCCGCATCGAGGAGGTGCTGCGAGCCGTGTCGCAGAACTGACGGTCCCGAGGGAGGCAGTTTGCTGTCGGCGGCGCAAGAGACGTAGAATTCAGAAGGAGAGGCCGTCCAGGCGTCAGGATGCCCATTGCAGCCACCGCCAGGTGCTGCTTTTTCGACGGAGGTGCTACCGATGATACGCGCCGCAGGCCGGATTCAGCAGTCCAGCGAGGACGAGATCACCGAAGAGATGTACCGCGAGATGGCACAAAGGATCAGCTACTTCGCCGAACACCCGGAGCAGATCGATCAGCGCATCTGGGAGCTCGACCGCGAGTGGGACGTCGAGCGGACCATGGCGGCCGGGGCGGCCGGCCTGACGCTGACGGGGCTGGTGCTCGGGACGATCCGCAGCTGGCGATGGTTCCTGTTGCCGGCCGTGGTGTCAGGCTTTGTCATGAAGCACGCGCTGCAGGGGTGGAGCCCGGCGTTGCCGCTGCTGCGTGACGTGGGGGTCCGCACGCGAAGCGAGATCGAACAGGAGCGATACGCACTGAAGGTGCTGCGTGGGGATTTCCACATTTCCGACCTGCAAAAGATACCGGGACTGGAGAAGGTTACCGTCATCCTCGACGCGATCATGCGGCGGTAGACACTGCCCCCAGCGGGAATCGAACCCGCGTCGCCGGCGTGAAAAGCCGGTGTCCTAGGCCTCTAGACGATGGGGGCAAGTACTTCTATATCAGGCACTTACATCAATCTTACGGGCATCTGAATCCATGCGTTGACACCCGTTATGCCACCTGTCACCCTTGCTTGCGGCTACCAAACCCAAGGACGGCGGGTGTCGGGCTGGTGTCAGACGGTCAGGCCTGAAACCCGTTGCCACCCACAAGCAGGTGTCAACGATGCAGAATCATACCAGAAAGACCCGTTCTGACAAGCCGTCGAAGCCGTACAAGGACTCACGCCGACGACTTCACGAAATTCAAGCGGCCCTGCGGGACTACCTCAAGGTGCGGCCCCCAGACGTGGGGGAAAGAGCCGCGACCGTGAGGTCGCGTTGCCCCCGCGTATGAGCGTCTGTCCCCTCACCGCCCAAACGCCTCCAGGATCGCCGCCCGCCGCGCCAACAGGGTCTGGAAAACATACTCCTCATCCGCCGGATCGCTGTACCGGCCGGCATGGACGATCGCCCGGAGATGCTGCTCGCTCAGCGCGGCCATCTTGGCTGCCATCCACCGGGCATCGGCGTCGGTGAGCTGGTTGTAGGCCGGATTCTCCTGGTGCGAGCGCCACGCCCGCGGGTCCAGTCGGCCGTCGAACCGCCCCACCGCCGGCGAGACGATCGGCTGGCTGGGATCGCAGCCGGGGCGGACCAGCCCCAGCGTCAGGATCATCCGGGCCTGCCACGGCGGGTCCCACGCCTGGACCCATCCCATCTGCGGCTCTTTCGGTTGCCCCTGCCAGGAGCCCAGGCTGCTGTTGAAGTCGATCCACCAGTAGACCATCTTCCGGCCGTCCCAGGCGAGCAGCGTGTTGTTGTCCCCGTGATCGATTTCGTTGATCCACATCGCCAGGACCTTGGCCGCCCGCATTTCGCGGCGGTACTTGACGTGCTCGAAACGCCACTGGCCAACCACCTCGCCCGGTACGAACTCGACCGCTGCCGCCCGCTTGCCGTCGTAGCGCGGATCGCCCGTGCCCTCGATGGTGACGACATGGACCGGCGGGACGTGATAGCCCATCGCCCAGGCGAGCCGGCTGCCGATGGCCTCGGCGCTGGTGCCGAGTTGCGGCCAGTCCGGATCGTCGAGTTTGACATTGAACGTCCGCCCCGAGGCGTCCTTGCCGATGAATCCGGACGTGGCACCGGTCTTCGGCTTGGCGACCGTCAGCGGCATCTGCGGCGGCGCGGTGTTCCACGGGTTGGCGAGGTCCTCGGGCGACATGCCGGCGATGTCTCTGTTGACGAAGAAGGAGCCATCCGGCACGTTGCCGTCGGCATCGACGTTCCACGCCCGGTTCTCCGGCCCCTCCAGAATCCACATCCCGCCAAGAATGCCGCGGGCCGGGTACAGGCAGTAGTTAAGGAACTGGACGTATGACAGCGAGGCGTGCCTGCCCTCCTGCCGGCTGGCGATGCGGTCAGCGGTGTTTTCCCTTCTGAACTGCTGAGACACGCAGCCGGCCTGCATCAGCAGCAGGATGCCGACCGCCGCCCGAACCGCGAACCGATACACTTCGCCCATGGAACATACTGCAGTCATGGTCACGATACCTCAGGTCAATACGGCCTCTCGACGCGACCACAGAATACCTTACGGGCAGTCCGTATGCCACAGATCACGTCGACCTGAAGGGGGCAACGATGCGCCGCTGCTTGCTTTGCAGCAGGCGGGGCGCACAGAACGCAAGCAGAGAGCGCTCCGCTCTGTAGAGATCCTTCACCCCCCCATTATTCACGTGAATCTATCGCTTGACCCGCGCAAACTCCGTCCTGTGACGTTATAAGAAGGTTATCACAGCCTCAAACGCACAGAATGGAGGAATACCCAATGGGTGCAGGCCAAGGATGGCTCTTCAAGCCGACCCACGCATCACCGCCAACGGCGGGTGCGTGACAGTTTTGGCGGGTGATTTGTGGTAGTATGGGGGCAGGTCGGCAGCAGGTAGCTGGCCAGCAGTACATGGAGGGAGCCATCATGCCGTCACGCAGTACCCGCCAGGAGGCGCGGGATCGGATCCAGAAGGTATTTCAGGCGAAGTTGGATCAGGTCATCCCGCCGGATGAGGACGTTCCGGTCAAAGGCCGGATCTTCGCCGATTTCGAGGGCCCGGCCGATGCGCCGGCCCGCCAAGTCCTGCCGGTGTTCCTGGAGGAGCGGGCCGCCCTGGAGCCCGATGCCCGCGTCCGCGACGCCGGCTGTTGCCCGCACTGCGGTTCGGACCGGATCTATCTGGAGAAACGGACCAGCCAGCCGGAGGCGACCAGCCGCTATGGGCCGGTGGTGCTGTTCAAGCAGCACGCCAGATGCCGGGCTTGCAACCGGTC
>JAWLBS010000102.1:0-14567 GCA_041687575.1 Phycisphaerae bacterium
GTGCTGCCGCGGAAGTGGCGCGTTACTTTGAAGCCGTCCCACGTCGAGGGGATGCACGGGTCGATCCGCAGGCCGGCGAACTCGGCGCGGATGCCGAGGATGTACTGCGTTGCCGCCAGCCACGTCCAGGTGGCGCTGCCGGTGACCCAGGGGTTGCGGCCGCGGCCGGGCTTGATGAACGGCTCGGCCTGGACCTGGGCCCCGAGGATGTAGGGCTCGATCTCGCGGATCTCGGCCTCGTCGTTGCGCATGATGGGCATGTAGTCCATGAACGTCCGCATCGCCAGGTCGCCGTCGCCGAGCACGGCCTCGGCCGCGGCTGCCCAGGCGTTGGCGTGGCTGTAGACCGAGCCGTTCTCCTTGAAGCCCATGTTCAGCACGCCCACGCTGCCGATCTCGGGCTCGTGGCCGGGGGAGGGCGGGGTGACGAGCTTCAGGCCGAAACGGGTGCCGAGCATCTCGTGGGCGCTGTCCATCGCCTGGCGGGTCTTGTCCGGGCTGAGCGACTCGCACAGCGCCGCCCACGCCTGCGGCTCGAGGAAGATCCGGCCCCACTTCGGGCTCTTGCGGCTGCCGAGGATCCGGCCGGAGGCCTTGAGGAACATCCGCCGGTACCACTTGCCGTCCCAAGCCTGCTTGTCGATGGCTTTGGCCATTTCCTGGCGGCGCTGGTCCCACAGTTTCGCCTCTTTGGGCTTGCGGGCCTGGACGAGGATCTCGCGCAATGCGTGGCAGCCGGCGCAGAAGAGCATGGCATTAAAGACGCTCTCGGAGTCGCGGGGCGTGGGGTTGAGGCTGTCGTTCCAGTCGGCGTGGCCGGTGGCCGGCAAGCCGTGCGGCCCGCGGCGGTCCCACAGGACCTGCATCGCCAGGATGATCTTTTCGAGCAGGGGCTTGTTGCCGCCCTGGACGAAGGGGAATTTCTGCTTGAGCAGGTCGAAGTCGCCGGTCTCCTTGAGGTAGGCCGCCACGAAGATCGGGTACCAGGCCTGGCCGTCGAGGAAGTTGCTTTCGCCGTCGTATTTGGGCGGGGCGAAGTTCTTGGTGACGGTGCCGTCGCGGTGCTGGACGTGCGAGAGGATCTCGACGGTCTCGCGGGCCAGGCGCGGGTCGAGCGCCGCGATCGACATGACGCCCTGGCCGTTGTCGCGGAAGCCCATCGTGTGGCCCGAACCCCAGCTGACCGGCGAGACCCCGCGGCTGGGCGAGGTGGCGATGATCACCTGGTAGGGTATCCAGGTATTGGTCATCGCGTCGAAGCGGCTGTCGGGGGTCTGGGCCTGGAAGGTCGAGAGGCGCTGCTCCCAGGTGCTTTTCATTTTCTTGAAGGCGGCGGCGACGGTCTTGACCTGGCGGTACTTGCGGATCCGCCGGGCGAGCGGGCGCTTGGAATCGGCGGCGCCGAGCTGGTAGATGATCGTCCGCGACTCGCCGGGCGCCAGGTCCCAGTCGTGGGCGAGGCTGCCCAGCGGATAGAGGCCGTTGGCGGCGATGTTGGTCGGCTCGCCCCGCTCGACGACGATAGGCCGCGATTCGTCGCGGTACGGGCCGAGGAAGTGGTCCCGGCTGCCGTCGAAGCCGGCCGGCTCGGCGTTGGAGGTGAAGTAGCCGACCGGAAAGACCCAGGTGGCGGTGCCGATCGTGCTGCCGATGTCGTTGGGGGTGGTGTGGTAGAACACGCCGTCGTCGTAGGCATAGCGGGCGCAGGCGGCGGCGTTGTCGATGTTGAGCAGGTCGCGCGAGACGCCCCAGACCGCCCACTCGGCGTAGGAGAAGGTCCGCAGGCTGCGGCGGCGCTTGGAGCGGTTGGTCAGCGTCAGCTGCCAGATCTCCAGGGCGTCGTCGGGCGGGACGAAATAGAGCATCTCGGCGGCAACGCCGTCGTACTCGGTGGTGATGCGGTTGTAGCCCTGTCCCACGCGGCACTCGAAGGAGGTCTTGTCCAGCGGGGTCTGGACGGGCGACCAGGTGGCCGACCAGTACTCGCCGGTTTTCTGGTCGCGGACGTAGACGTAGCGTCCCGGGCGGTCGTAGGGGGTCAGGTGGAACTTGTAGCGCAGGAGGCGCTGGCGCAGGGGGTCTTTCCAGAACGAGGCCCCACCGCCGGTGTGGGTGAGCAGGCCGGTGTACTCGTCGTTGCACATGTAGTTGTGCCACGGCTGAGGCAGCTCGGGGTTGGTGATCACGTACTCGCGCCGGTCGTTGTCGAAGGAGCCGTAGGTGGCCATTGTGTGCCTCCAAATGCGTAGTGCGCCCTGCGGCGGGGCAAGGCTCGTCAGTTCACGTCTGCGTTTCAGCACAGCAGGTTTTCGAAGTTTCGTACTATCCACGGGGGGTTGGTCGAGGTCAAGCTGCAGCGGCGATATGCGCCATCGTGCATGCATCCCGCTTTCGAGTGCAGCCTTCCGGATAGATCGTCATTGCGTCGGCACTGCAGACGAGGAAGGCGCATTTGCAGGGTGGCAATAGCCCCCCCTACGGTGCCGGCCGGATCACGACGCGGGCGGGGGCGCCTTCGGCGGCGAGCAGGTTCAGGGGCAGGCAGATCATCTCGTAGTCGCCGGGGGGGACGGCGGACAGGTCGAGGCCTTCAATGATCCAGATGCCGGCGGCGAGCAGCGTGCGGTGGACAGGACCGCTGTCCTTGCCGTACGGGCCGATCGAGAGGTAGTCGATGCCGAGCGTGCGGATCTGCCGGCTGGCCAGGTACTCGGCGGCGGCGGGGGTCGGGGCGACGAAGTTCTCGATGAAGGCGTCGGGCATGCGGCGGCTGGCGTTGTCGGTCTTGAAGAGGATTCGCTCGCCCGGGCGGATGTCCTGGTCTTCCAGATCGGCGGGGGTGATGGCGTCGCGGCCGGGGATCTCGATGATCCGGGCTGGTCCGATCAGGGCGTCGAGGGGGGCGGTCTCGATCGGCGCGCCGTCGCGCAGGAAGTGCAGTGGCGCGTCGAGGTGGGTGCCGGTGTGGGCGCTCATGGCGATCAGGGAGAGGTTGGAGCGAGCGCCGGAGGCCATGTCCTGGACGCGGCGGACCTCGGGCGGCGGATCGCCCGGCCAGTGGGGCATGGAGGGGTGGATGGGCATGGACACGTCGATCCAGTCGGCGTCGAGGGGGCGTGGTTCGGGCATTTTGCGGGCCTCCTTGTCGGGCAGACGATTCAGGCTACGGGGGTATTGTAGCACGCAGGGCGGGTTATTGCAGGACTGTGGCAGTCGGGGACGGATAGGGTACACTGTCGGCACTGTGGCGTATCGGGGTTGGTGGTGGCTGGTCCGAGGAGATCGGAACATGCGTGGACGAGACGGTCGAGTCAGCGGGCCCCGGGTCTGGGGCGGGCTTTTCACATGGTCTCTGGCGACGGTACTGGGGGCGGTCATGAGCCAACCAGCGGCGGCGGACAAGGTGCTGTACGACTTCGAACAGCCGGAGCAGCTGACGGCTTGGGGCGACGACGCCGAACGGTCCGACTCCCGCAAGCTCTCGCTGGAGGCCCCGGAGATCACTGCGGGCGATAAGGCCCTCAAGATCGTTTTCACCGGCCAGGGCAGCGAGTGGCCGGGCATCGCCATCAGCGACGTGCCGCGGGACTGGTCGGGCCACGAGGCGCTGAAGTTCGAGGTGACCTCGGTCAACCCGCTGTCGCTGGGCGTGCGAATCGACGACGCCAAGTCGACCGACCACCGCACGCGCTTCGGGGCGAATATCAAGCTGGAGCAGAGAAAGACCCTCGTCCAGATCCCGATGGAGTCGATCGCCCGGACGATCGACCCGAGCGATGTCCGGCTGTTCTGTCTGTTCCTGACCAAGCCGCCGGCCGGCACGACGATCTACATCGACAACATCCGCCTCGGGCCGATCGAGGCGCAGAAGGTGGAGTACATCCCCTTCGAGCAGCGTAAGGACGCCCCCTTGACCGACGCGGTCGAAACGCCGGTCGCCTGGAGGGCCAAACCCCTGCCCGGCGGACCGATCCACCTGTTCGCCATCCCCAGCATCCAGTACGGGCGGGAACTGGTCGAACTGGCCCAGCGGCTGGACATCACCTACGGCCTGGTGACCTGGGACCGTTCGTGGGGCCAGAACACGTGGGGCCTGGGCGATCACTACGGCCAGCGGGGGCACCGGTTCGATTTCAAGGACGTGCAGAACTACCTGTCGATGGAACTGGCGGGGCCGAACGAATACGACGTGTACGTGATCCGCACGCCGGTGGGATGGAAGTGGTTCCCCAAGGCGGCGCGGCAGGCGCTGCTCGAGCGGGTCGAGGACGGGGCGGGGCTGGTGTTGATCCAGCCGTACAGCGGGGCGGAGGATTTCGACGCGTCGGACCTCTGGTCGATCAGCCCGCTGACCGACTGCAAGACCGACACGATGGAGGAGCCCGGCGGAGACATGCAGGAGCCGGCCGAGGGGCTCATCATCGGCCAGGACTGGAAGGCGGTCGAGCCTGACCACCCGATTGCCAAGGGGCTGCCGCTGGACCTGCTGCCTTACAAGGCGATGGCGTACCAGCAGTACAAGGTCGCTCCGGACGCGAAGGTCATCATCAAGTCCGACATCGGCGATCCGATCGTCGCGGTCAAGCAGTACGGCAAGGGGCGGGTGGTGACTTGCGCCTGGCGGCCGTTCGACATGACGCCGCAGGTGAACCATCCCGGCGGCAAGGAGCCGCCGGTGGACTACGCCTACTGGGAGGTCGGCTACAACCTGGTCGCGCGGTGCGTGCAGTGGGCGGCCGGGCGGGAGGTCAGTGCCGATCTGCCCGATTCGTTCGTCAAAGAGGCCCGGAACTACCAGGCCAACCCGGTGATGGTCCAGCTGCCTGATTCGGTCCCGACGGGTCAGCCGATCCAGGTGATGGCGGGGCTGAGCCATTCGCGGGACCGCTGGACGCTGACCTCGGCCGAGCTGCAGGACACCTACGGCCGGACGCTGGCGCGGGCGGACTTTGGCGGCGAGACCTCGCTGGAGCTGCCGAGCGACCGGGTGAGCACCCCGGCGGCGAAGGTGATCGTCGAGGCGGTCGACGGCGAGGGCAACCGGATCAGCAAGACGGGTGCCGTCGTGCTCCAGCCGCCGCATGCCGCCTGGAACGACTACGAGGTGATCATGTGGCCGAACGACCGGCTGCCGTGGCACCGGTCGGTGATCTACGAGCAGATGCGTCAGTGGGGCTGCACGGCGACGCTCGATCCGCAGTGGCGGGACTTCGACCTGATGCGCGAGCGGCTGGTCAATGGCATGCGGATCGTCCCGCACGGTGTGCGGCGGCAGCTGCTGCAGATCAACCCGGACCGGTTCGCCATCCAGAAGCAGCAGTACGAATTGACCAAGGACAAGAAGTACCTCGAGCGGTTCCTGCCGATCAGCGACGAGCGGGTCCGCGGGGAGGAGGTCCGCCAGATGCACGGTATCATCCCGGCGCTGGCGAAGCTGCGGCCGCTGGCGTACTGCATCGGCGAGGAGGACTCGCTGACGAGCTACCGGGCGGAGCTGGACATCGGCTTCGCCCCGGCCACGCTGGCGAAGTTCCGCGAGCACATGAAGGAAAAGTATAACGGCGACCTGGCTGCGCTGAACGGGCGGTGGGACACGTCGTTCGCCTCGTGGGACGAGGTCACGCCGATGGCGGGCGAGGAGGCGAAGGCACACGGCAACTTCGCCCCCTGGGCCGAGCATCGCTCGTTCATGGACGACGAGTGGGCGGACATCTATTTCTTCTACCTCGACCTGCTCAGGAAACTGGACAACCCCCAGGTCCTGATGGGGACCAGCGGCACGCAGGTGCCCACGCCTCACGACGGGCAGGACTGGTACAAGCTCATGCCGGCGATGAACTGGCTCAGCAGCTACACGTACGGCCACCAGGACGAGATGCACATGAACTTCGCCGACGGCAAGCCGTACATCACCGCGGCGACCGGTTACGGCGTCAGCGCCGACCGCGCCCGGCACCTGCTGTGGAATCGTCTGTTTCACGGCAACGCCGGGGCGATCATCTTCTGGTGGATCGCGATCCAGAACCCGGACCTGTCGTTCTGCCAGGCCGGCAAGGACCTCGGCGCGGTGATCGGCGAACTGAAGGAGGGGGCCGGCCGGCTGGTGTTCGAGGCCGATCGCCAAGGCGACCCGATCGCGGTGCACTACTCGATCCCGTCGATGCAGGCGGGGTACATCACCACCGGCGGGATGAACGCGTACGAGTCGGCTGTCGATGCCTGGTGGGTCGCGCTGCAGGAGCTGGGGTATCAGCCGGTGTTCGTCTCGAGTCAGCAGATCGAGCAGGGCAAGCTGCAGACCGATGGCTTCAAGGCCCTGGTCATGCCGCGCAGCGTCGCCTTGGGTGACGTCGAAAAGCAGAAGATCGACGAGATGGTCGCCGCCGGCGGCGCGGTGGTCGGCTCGCAGGTCGACGTGGGGATCTATGACACCGATCTGGCCAGGCGGTCGAGCCCGCTGGTTCCGGCCGGATACCGGGCGATGGATCCGGCGGCGCAGAAGGATTCGCTTGCCGCGGCGCTGGCCGTGGCCGGCATCGACCCGGTGGTCAAGGTGGTCTCGCGCGACGGCGCGGCGCTAAGCGGTATGGAGGTCGTGCGGTACCAGCTGGACGACATGCTGCTGATCGGCATCCTTCGCGAGCCGGCCGGCGTCAAGCAGGTGGTCGGTCCGGACGGCGTGATACGGTTCGAGCCGGATCCGACTGCAGGCAGGCCGGTCGAGCCGGTGGGGATCACGATGCCGTACAAGGCGCCAGGCGTCAGCGGCGGTCAGCCCCTGGTCTACAACGTCCGCACGCACGAGCCGCTGGAGGCGGGTCTGGAGGACGGGCAGCTGAAACTCGACGTGGATCTGCCGGCCGGCGATGCGACGCTGCTGGCGGTGTTGCCGGGGCACTGGAAGCTGCTGACCCCGGACAAGACGCTGCAGCGGTACGAGGTCAAGGTGCCCGAGCAGGTGGCGCGGGGCGAGGATCTGCGGATCGGCGTGACCTGGGGCGAGATCGGGCGGCGCGTGGTGCGGCTGGAGGTTCGCCGGCCGGACGGCTCGGACGCCCCGTGGCTGACCCGCAACCTGCTGATCAAGGGCGAGCAGTCGATCGAGGCGGCGGTGGCCCTGGACGAGCAGGCGGGCGAGTGGACCGTGACCGCCACCGACGTGGTGACGGGGATGCAGGCGAAAGGGACGTTCGAGGTGACCGAGCCGACGATGGCCGCGGCCGGTTCGCGATAGGCCGCCGCGTCGGTTGGAATCCACTGCGTGCGGCAGGTGTGTCTGCCGCGGGATGAGTCGGTCGAAGTGGGGCTGAAGTGGAAGGAAGGATCTTTGCGCATGGTCGAGACCAGGATTGAGTACCAGGGCGACCTGTTGTGCCAGGCGGTGCACGGCCCGTCGGGCGCGACGCTGATCACGGACGCGCCTGTCGACAACAACGGCAAGGGGCGGAACTTCTCGCCGACCGACCTGGTGGGGACGGCCCTGGGCTCGTGCATATTGACGATCATGGGCATCCTCGCCCAGCGCCACGAGATCGACCTGAAGGGCACGACGGTGACCGTGAGCAAGCACATGGTGGCCGAGCCGGTGCGGCGGATCGGGTGCCTTTCGCTGGACATCCGCGTCCCGGAGGAGTTGTCCGAGGAGAATCGTTGTCGGCTGCAGAACGCGGCCGACATGTGCCCGGTCAAGAAGAGCCTTCACCCGGATGTGCAGGTTGACATCCGGTGGCACTGGGGCAAATAGCCGGGTGAGTCGAACGAGTGATAAAACCCTCGGTTCCCGCACGCGCGGGAGCCGAGGGCTTTGCATTATTGAGGCCTCTTTGCCGCCCTCCTGTGAGGGTTGCTACGGCGCCACTGAAAGGGTCAGCGAGATGTTCCGCGGGTACTTCTCGCCCTCGACGTCGATCACAATTTCGCCGGGCTGCGTGAAGGTCTTCGATGCCGTTTTCTGCTGCGTCCATTCCGGTCCCTGGGCGTAAGTCCATTCGAGCCGGAGCGGCGAGCCGAACCTTGCGGCGTCTACCTTCACGACGTTTCGCCCGGGCACCAGGTACGGCAGCGAGTAGGGGTTCAGATGGAATCGGCTGACCAGTTCCATCACCGCGATCGCCGCGCCATCCTGCAGTCGCAGCCGCAACTGATAGCCGTCGTAGCTGCCGTTGATCGGTTCGATGAACTCCCCGTGCAGGCGCTGCCCCTGGCGGCGCAGTGCGATCAGCTGCCATGACTCGCCACCGTCGGTGCTGACGGCAGCCGTGACAGTCCCGGAGGTGGATTCCAGGGTCAGGTCGCCAGCCGTCAGGACATACGGGCAATCGACGGTGAAGACCACCTCGGCCGGTTGTTTCGGATCGGTTGCGACAAGGCCCCGTTGCTGATCATGGGTGAGGTTGGTCGAGCGGACGACGGCGTCCCTGTAATGGTCGCTGACCAGTTCGGGTTTGTAGACGAGCTTGCCGGTTGCCCAGTGCCGGGCTGACCGCTGCCGGCCGTCCTTGCCGACGGCCGCGACGTGCGGCTCGTAGAGCGGCCAGTTGACCGTATCCTTCCTGTCTGCCCTGACGCTGCAGGTGTGGTAAGGACCGTAGTCGAATTTCCAGGCATCGAGGAACCGATACCTCTGCGGGCCGGGCATCCAGGTTCGGGTGTACGTCTGGCCGCGAGGCATGGTGATGCGGCCGAACGGTTCGTCGATTTTCGCCTTCGGCCAGCCCGCATCCAGGACCCAATTGCCGCCGGGGCCGAAGTATTTCGGGGTGTCGCCGCACTGCAGGAAGCCGGGGCAGGCGCGGCCTTCGGCGACGGCGTCGAAGGCGAGTGTGCGGTCGGCGCGGAGCTGCTCGACGCTGGCGATCGTCGGCGGCTCGGAGCGGTCGTAGACGTAGAAGGTCATGTGCGGGTCCATGCAGTGCCACTTGCCGCCGTACTTGACCTCGATCATGTGGTGGCCGTCGTGGACCCAGCTGCGGCACGGATACCCCAACCGCTCCAGCAGGACCGCCAGTGGCGTGGTCTGCCGCAGGCAGCTGCCGTTGCCCAGGGAGTGGATCATCTTGCCGAAGTCGTACGCCGTTTCGGCCGGGCCGTCGCCATGGTACAGGACCGTGCGGATCCAATTGAACACGGCCACGACTTTCTGCTCGTCGCTCATCCCGTCGCGGACAAGGCTGGCGACGATCCGGTCGATCGTACTCGTGTCGACGGACCGGTCGGTGCTGACGCGAGGGTCGACGACGACCGGTTGCGACGCGGAGGATGCGGCAGACGCCGCGGAAGCCGCGGACAGAACGGCGGTTCCTACCAACAGAAGGAATCTCATCGGCAAAGACCTCCTCGATTGCGCTTGTGTATCCGGTTTCCGGTCGGTCCGGCTTCACCCGATACTACTGTCCGGCTGCCCGCAACACATCCAGCAGGGCGGGCACGTCCGCCTGGTCCGGCTGGACCGCGGGGACCGACGCGGCGGCGTCGCCGGCGATGTAGGCCGCGTGCCGGTCGCTGCCGGCGCTGACCAGCAGGCCCAGGTCGTCGGCCAGGGCCTTCCACTGGGGGTATAACACGTTCTTGTAATGGCACTCCAGCGCGGTCAGGCCGATCTCGTGCTGCCACTCGCGGATGTAGGGGCGCAGCTCGTCGGGGCTGGCGCCGTAGAGCATCGGGTGGGCCAGGATCACCGCGGGGCGGGCCTGCTTGTAGATCGGGTAAGCCTCGGTGATCGGCGGGGTGGGTTTGGGCTGGACCGCGGCCTGCTTCCAGGCGCGCGATTCCAGGTCGGTCCGGCCGCCGGTCGTCGTCTCGCCGAAGTCGCCGTCGCGGATGACCTTGCGGAGGTGATGGAAACCCGGCGACGGGATCATGGCCGGGTCCTGGCCGGCGGGCAGGTCCCGGTACGCCGCCGAGGCCTGCCGCACGACGTCCCGCCAGGCGATGCGGATGCCCATCCGCCCGGCCGCATCGAGCAGCAGGAACATGTTTTCGGTGTCGACGTGGGCGAGGCGGTTGAAGTGCGGGATGAACAGGCTGGCCCGCTCGGCGATGGCCGGGGTCCACTCGGTGCCGAAGATCGTCAGGAAGTGGAACTCGTTGGCCGGCATGTCGGGGTGGGCGCCGCTGATTTCGGCGCTGACGAACCCCTCGATCCCTGCGTCATGGCAGGCCTGCAGAAACGATTCGCAGCCCGTGTAGGTGTTGTGGTCGGACAGCGCCATCCAGCGGATGGCCGGATTGTTGGCCTTGGCTGATGCGACCAGATCCGCCGGCGGGATCGCCCCGTCGGGGGAATGGCTGCTGTGCGTGTGCAGGTCGATATAGTGAGTCATCGAGTATCTCCAGTCCGTTCGTTGCGGGGACGATCTTAGCCGATCGATATCGCCGACGCGAGACGACCCGTCCGTTCGGCATCCCGCCAGGTTCGAACCGGTGCGTCCGTTTGATTGCCGAAGGTCGGATATGTCTCTATATTTTCGGCCGCCCGCCTGTTATACTGGCAAACCATCTGGAGCCGCCGGGGCGTCTGCGCTGCAGACGAGTGCGGGAGGAGAACTGCATGCTAAGTCGATACGGTTTGGCCGTCGCTGTATTTCTGTGCGCGGCGGGCGTGTTCATGTCTGTGCCGTGCATGGCAGGCGAGGCGGGGCTTGCCGCGAGATATCCCCTGGACGCGGGGATCGGGCAGGATCCGGCCGTCCTGTACTACCTCGACTTCGACAACCGGCGCGACACGTACGGGTGGTTCGGCTGGAAGCAGGGGTATGGCTGGACCGACGATCCGGCCAACGTGGTCGCCGGCGGGGGTGCGCTGGAGATCCAGCAGATCAAGGGCACCCATACACCCTCGGAGATCCACCCGACGCTGCCCGAGACCGACGTCGCCTATGTCCGCTGGTACCGCAAGTGGGAGCCGGGCTACGATTTCACCCAGCACAAGATGCCGGGTGTCTATGCCAGGGCCCCCGGCGTCGGGGGCGGCGGTGCGGGAATTCCCCCCAACGGCTACGACAAGTATTCCAGTAAATTGTACGTCGACTGGAATCGTGTGCCGCGGTTCTATTCGTACTATCCCGATCAGAAAGGCGCCTACGGCGACGGCCTGCTGCCCAATCTGGTCGATCCGGCCGAGGTGACGCTCGAAGCGAACCGCTGGTACTGCTTCGAGATGATGATCAAGGCCAACAACGCCCCCAGCCACGACGGCGAGCTGAAGATGTGGGTGGACGGGGAGCTGGTCGGCCACTATGAGAACATGCGGTTTCGCGACACGAACAGCCTCAAGATCAACGAGTTCACATATAGCGCCTACGTAGGCGGTACATGGACCAGCGCCCGCGACCAGAAGCTCTGGGACGATCAGATTGTCGTGGCGACCGAGTACATCGGCCCGATGGTCGTCCCCGAGCCGCTGTCGATCGCGATGCTCGCTGTGGCGGCCACCGGGCTGGTGCGCATCCGGCGAGTGCGCTGCTGACAGGCGCGGCGGTTCCGGCACTTGCGTGCGCGTATGGCTTGATCCCGCCGTGGCTGCCGCCGCGGTCGGTTGCGCCGGTATAAGATCTCTGGCGGAACGTGGCGAGAGGCGTTGCCGCCGGGAGGTCCGATGGCGGAAACGGCGGTTCTGACAGCACGCGATCTGGCGGTGCCTCTGGGGCCGGATCGGACCCTGGAGGGGCTGACCTTTTCGGTCGGTTGCGGCGAGTCGGTCGTCCTGCTCGGTGAGAGCGGGGTGGGCAAGTCGTCGCTGATCGAGGCGCTGTGCGGGCTGCGCCGCCCGCGAGGCGGGGATCTCGTGCAGATCGAGCGGCCGGCGGTCGTGTTTCAGGAGACGCCGGTCTTTACCGAACTGACCGTTGGGCAGAACGTCGCGCTGACGCGCCTGGCGGACGCCGGGGCCGAGCCGCCGGCCGACCTGCGGCCGGCGCTGGGGCCGGCGCTGACGCGCCGCTGGTCGGATCGGCCGCTGGGGCTGTCCGGTGGCGAGCGGCGGATGCTGGCCTTGTGCCGGGGCGTCTACCAGCGGCCGCGGCTGCTGATCCTCGACGAGCCGACGGCCGGGGTGGATTCGGCCCGCGTGGAGGATCTTGCCCGGCACCTGCTCGACTTGTGGAAGGGGCACGATTTCGCGCTGCTCACGGTCACGCATGACCTGGAGCTGGCGGCGCGGGTGGGGCAGCGGTTCCTGTTGATGACGCATGAAAAGCCGCATCTTCGGGCGGGACGCCTTGAGCCGACGGACCCGGCCGAGCGAACGCCCGAGCAGGTCGCCGCCCTGGTGCGGCATCTGCGGCAGTGGGTTCGCGAGCCGGCCGCCGCAACGGGCGTTTCCCTCACTCCGTCCGATCCCGGTGTACCGAACAACCCGCCTGCTTCGCAGCCGCCAAACGATCCGTCATTGTCGGGCTGCCGCGTGCACGACGATCCGCTCGCCTCGTGTCCGTCAGGCTCCCGACTGACACCGCATGCGCAGGACGATTCGACGCTCCTGCAAACGCGTGATGATTCGCCTGCTTCGACAGGCGATTCGTCGGCGGTCTCGTCATCCGCGCCGCGCAGTCGGGTTTCGTCGGCGGTCGTGCCAGTGCTGTTGCCGCCGGCCCTGGCGGCGGCTGCGCGGACGCTTGCGATGGCGATGGTCCCGGCGGGGGTGCTGCTGGGGCTGTTCGGCGCGGCGCGGACGCTGGCGGCGCTGAGGCAACTGGACATGCAGTTTCGTGCACCGGATGTGCTGGGGCGGCTGCTGGTCGGTGAGGGCGGCAGCACCTTTGTCGGCGTGCTGTTTGCGGGCACGGCGGCGGCGGCGCTGGCGTCGCGCCTGGGGCTGGCGCGGCTGCAGCGGCAGCGGGACGCCCTGGTGCTGGCGGGGTGTCCACCGATCTTGTTCTGGGGGATCCCCGCGGCGATCGCACACAGCGTGTGTTTCCCGTTGCTGGCCGTACCGGCAGTGCTGCTGGCGGCGATGGTGGCGGTCGTGCCGATGACGCTTGCGGGGATCGAGCCGGCGAGCTACCTGCCGCGGCTGCTGTCGGGGGTCCGCCCGGATGCGGCGGCCTTTTCGGCGGCGATGCTGGGGCTGCACGGTGCGGCGGTCGGCCTGGCGGGGTACGTGCTGGGGATGCGACCCAAGCCGGATCATGCCGCGGTCGGACGCGACACGACGCTGGCGGTGCTGGCGGCGATCGGCCTTGTGATTCTGCTGGAGGCGGTGCTGCGAGGAGGACTGGCCGTATGAGGCGAAACTGGCTGATCACGGCCGGCGCGCTGGTCGTGCTGGCGGCGCTGGCGTACCTGGGGGGCGCGGCTGGCGTGGGCCGGGCGCTGCTGCCGCAGTGGCGCAATGAGACGGTGCCGCTGGTTCTCCGGTTCGACGAGGTGCGGCCGATGGATGTTGGTACGATCGTGGCGTGCCGGGGCGTGACGATCGGGCGCGTCAGCGAGCAGCCGTACCTCGACGGCGAGGAGGTGGCGGTGCCCGTGCGGATCGAGAAGCGGCACTGGTCGCGGCTGAACGAGTCGACCTCGTTCGTGCTGGCCACGCGCAACTACCTGACGCAAGAGCAGGTGATCGAGGCGGCGACGCCGGCGGCGTCGGCGCCGCCGCTGGAGCCGGGGGCGGTGCGGCGCGGCCGGATGGTCGAGCCGATTGCGGCGCTGCGCGAAGCGATCAAGGACTTCCGCGTGGACGTGCGGATCCCGGGGTTGTCTTCGGGCGAGGCACCGGCGGCGACGGCTGGGGAGGTCGACCGGGACGCCCCGACGCTGGACGGGCTGGTGATCGAGCAGCTGCGGATCAGCCCCACCAATCTGGACGGCCGGGCCTGGGACATCGAGCCGGGCTTCAGCGAGCCGGACGTGTTCGTCGAGGTCCGCCAAAGCGGCCGGCTCCTGCATGCCACGCCGACGGCGCGGGATACGCTGGAACCGGTGTACGACGAGCCGCTGTGGCTCACCCCGCCGGCTGTCGTCAGCAGTGAGAGCACGCTGGATGTGTACGTGTACGACAACGACTACCTGAGTTACAACGACACGATCGCCCGTTTCACGCTGACGCGGTCGCAGCTGGCGCGGCTGCTGGCCGGCGAGACGCTGAATCTGCGCGGGGGTGGGGTGGAGGCGTTGGTGCTTCGGGCGATGCCGAAGCAGGGGGAGTGAAGGGATGAGACTGTAACGACGACAGCGGCTCGGAGGGGCGCACCCATATGCAGGATCGTGCCCGTGCGCAAGACGTTGGTGGACAATAGCCCACCCTGCAACAACGGCTTTGGCGGGCACAGCCCGCCCTACGTGCCGCGCCTCTCGGCCAGCGGGTCGCGCAGCAGGGGGCGATGCGCCTTGAGCAGACCCTGGAACTGCCTGGCCAGGGGGCGGACGTTTGCGGCGGCCGGCGACGACGCGCACGTCGCGGCGATCAGGCGGACCAGGCCGAGCCAGTCTTCGCGGTCGATGAACTCGGCGGCGATCTTCGTCCGCTTCACGTCGCGGTTGTGATAGTTGCCCAGGGGGATGCACAGGCCGGCGGCGCGGTAGCCGGCAGCGCGGAAGACCGACGCCTCGCAGGTCCCGCCGGGCATGAG
>JAWLBS010000103.1:0-14541 GCA_041687575.1 Phycisphaerae bacterium
CAGACCCCCGGCACGTGCGGCGAGCTGCAGCGAATCCGTTCGCAGCCCCTTTCGTCTTGCATGCCGACGCGGCGTGGGGATAATATTCGTTTCGCACCCCAACCATGGAGGCGGCAAGGATGGCCCACACGAAGCAGACGGCCCCGACAAACGCGCGACGGCTCGAACCCTACACGCATCTCCGCGCGCTGGGGGCCAGCGACCTGCCGGAGGCCTTCACCCTGGGCGGCACCGAATACCGGCTGAACCAGGTCTTCAAGCACGACTTCTTCGCCGCCAGCGGCTTGTACGACGGCCCGGCCGGCCAGGTCGTGCTGAAGATGGGTCGCAGCGTTGATTTCCTCGGCCTGCCCGCCGACTGGATCGGCAAGTGGCTCGTCGCCCGCGAGGTCCGGTTCTACCGCCAGGTGCAGGATATCGAGGGCGTGCCGCGGTACATCGGCCAGACCGGGCCGCTCGGGTTCGTCCACGAGTTCGTGCCCGGCCACAATCTCCAGCGGAAAGAGCAGGTGCCCGACGATTTTTTCCCGCTGCTGACCGCGATGATCGACACGCTGCACGGTCGCGGCATCGCCTATGTCGATCTGGAGAAGCGCGAGAACATCATCGTCGGCGACGACGGCCGGCCCTGCCTGATCGACTTTCAGATCTCCTGGCAGTGGCCCTGGCGGCTCGGCCGGGACAGCTGGCTGGCCCGGTGGCTGCTGGCCCGTTTCGTCAACGCCGACCGCTACCACCTCAACAAGCACATTCGCCGCTGCCGGCCGGACCAGATGAGCGTCGAGCAGCTGCAGGGCAGCCGCAAGGTCGGCCCGATCATCCGCCTGCACCGGCTGCTGTTCCGCCCGCTGACGCTGCTGCGGCGGCGGGTGCTCCAGCACGTCGAGCGGGCGCGGGCGGCGGCCCGCCACGGGGTCGGCTCGGAGCCCGAGTGATGCAGGGGCGGCGCCTGACGCTGAAGGAGCAGTTTCTCCGCCAGGCATTGACCGTCCGTGCGGTCGGCCGGCTGGTCGGCTGGGCCACCGTTTCAGGCATGTTCGCCCGGCCGATGGGTCAGCGCCTCGGCGGTCCGGATCGCCTGGCCCGGGGCCTGGTCATCGCCCTGCCGGGCATCGAGGGCGAGGGCTTCCTCAATCACAATATCGCCTACGGGCTGGATGACGCCGGCGTGCCGGGGGCGATCGAGGTCTTCGACTGGACCCGGGGCCGGGCCTTTTTTCTACACAACCTGATGGACCGCCGGCGAAACTTCGAACAGGCCGGCCTGCTCCTGCGACGGGTCCAGGCCTACCGCGCCCACCATCCGGGCCGCCCGGTCCACCTGGTCGCCCACAGCGCCGGCACCGGGATCATCGCGATGGCCCTGGAACAGCTCAGCGTTGACCAGCCGATTACGGCGGCCATATTCCTCGGCTCGGCGCTGTCGCCGACGTACAACCTGGCGCCCGCCCTGCACCGGACGTGCCTGGGCATCTACAATCTGTACAGCAGGCACGACTTTGTGTACCTGGGCCTGGGCACGCGGACGTTCGGCACGGTCGACCGGCGGCGGTGCGCGGCCGCAGGCAAGGCGGGGTTCCAGCCGCCCGCCAACCTGGGCCGCAGCGACGCCGAGGCCTACCGGACGAAGCTGCACCAGCAGCCGTGGCGACCCGACTGGCTGGGCTGTCTGCACGGCGGAGGCCACACGGGCTGGGCGGACCGGACCTTCACCAGGCAGATCGTCGGTCCGATCATTCGGGCGCACGAAGCGGACTGAAGCAATGAGCGAAGGCCACCTGACGGTTCGCGAATGGCTCAGCGCCCAGGCGACGACGGTCCGCGTGACGTCGGCGCTGCTGGCCCGGACGGTGATCCACCTGTACCGCACGAAACTGCACCAGGTCCCCTGGGATCGGCGGATGTTCGCCGATGGCCACCCCGGGGGCCACATCGGCTGGACCATGCCCGGGTTCGTCCGCAAGTGGCCTGCCCGCATCATCGCCGCCCACAGGCGTGGCAAACCGGCCGAATTCTGATAAAGTCGTGGGCCATACGGTTCGACCGGCCGCTGCCGCTGCAGCGGGGCCGGCTCGTCCCGCGCGGTGAGGCTGTGCCCACTTGCGCACGGATGCGAATCGCGCATCGTGGCTCCGGCGACAGGCAGGGCGCGGCAGGGGCGGTAATCTCCGGAAGGATTGGGAAGAGAAACACATGCAGTCCGCACGAATCTCGACAAACCCGGCACATGCCTGCCGCCGCGCAACCACACGGCCGCTGATGCTCGCCCTGGCGGCCGCCATGCTCCTGGGCACCTCAGCCGGCTGTGTCCGCCACAAGAGTTACACCAGCAAGCCGCGGCTGGAAAGGGGCCTGATCCTGATCCTGCCCGGCATCGAGGGCGAGAGCCTGCTCAACCACAGCATCGCCGACGGGCTCAAGGATTCCGGTGTGCCCGACGCCATCGACATTTATGACTGGACCGGCACGCGGTGGTTCATGATCGGCAATACAATGCGCTACCAGCGCAACTTGCGGCAGGCGTCGCTGGTCGCCCACAGGCTCCGTGAGTACCAGCGCACTTACCCGGACCGCCCCATCCACCTGGTCGGCCACAGCGGCGGCGGCGGCCTGGCGGTGATGGTCCTGGAGCAGTTGCCCGAGAACAAGCCGATCACCGCGGCGATCCTGCTGGCTCCGGCCTTGTCTCCCAGCTACAACCTGGCGCCGGCCCTGCGCCGGACCGAGTACGGCATCTACAACTTCTGGTCGCCTGCCGATCTGGCGTTTTTGGGCATCGGCACGACTGCCTTCGGCAACATGGATCGCGGACACGGCCCGGCGGCCGGGGCGATCGGCTTTCGCGTGCCTGAAGGCCTTGGCGCCGAAGAGGTCGAACTATACAGGGACAAGCTCCACCAGGTCCGCTGGCGGACCGACATGCTCAGGGGCGGCCACCTTTCCGGCCACATGAGCTGGGCCAACCCGTTGTTCGTGCGGGACTGGCTCAGCAAGATCGTCTTCGCCCACGAGGCGGGCGAAAAGCCGAGGCTGTGAGGCAGGCGAAACTGGCCCTCCCGCCGGGACGAGCGCGACCGTGAGGCTTTGGCGGGCACAGCCCGCCCTACTCGGCCGGCTGGGTCGCCGGCGCCGGTGCCTGTGCCTCCTGCGACCACTGAAGCAGGTGCTTCCAGTACTCCAGCGTCTGCGGCACGTTCATCCGCCGGCGGTGCAGCTGCCGGTCATAGGAGTTCTTCCATGGGGCCTGAATTCGTCGCCCGTCCAGGAAGATCGCCGGCGTGGATCGCACACCCACCGACGCCCCTTCGATCCCTGTCTGCCGCACGCGCGCCATGACGTCGGCATCGTGGCGCAGCCGGTCGAAGGCCTGCGGATCCAGCCCCAGCGAGACCGCCATCGCCCCGTAATCCACCGACCCCAGCCTGTGTCTTGCCGCGAACAACAGGTCGTGAGCCTTCCAGAAGGCCTCGTCGCCGCCCAGCCGACGCGCTGCTTCCGCTGCCAGTGCTGCCTCGCAGCTGTTCTCGTACGCGTCCATCCCGGGCAGGTTCGGCCGCGTCGGGTTGCACGCGGCACTGAGCGGGAAGTACTTGTAGACCACGCGGATCGGCTCGGACTGGCCCTGCTGGATTTTGGGCACCAGTGCGGCGAACTCCGCGCAGTGCGAGCAATCGAAGTCGCTGAATACCACCAGCGTGTGCTCCGCATCGGCCGGCCCGAGCGTCGGGTCGTGCGGCCCGATCGGGATGTCGACCTTTTCGGATTTCAGGAAAAGATACTTGCGGTACGCGTCGTCGTTGGTGACGTAGTCGTACTGCATCGCCGCGGTGTCGACCATCTTGATCGCCTCGGACGTCTGCGACGCCCGCAGCAGCGCCAGGCCCACCGCCAGGCCCGCCAGCAGCGCCATCGCCGGGATCTTCCACGTCCCATTGGCGGGGATCGCCGGATCGTCGTCCGGCTCTGCGATCTGCTCGCTCGTGGTTTCGGCGGCGCCGCCCCCGCTTGTCGATCCCCCGGCCCCGGCCGTCAGCAGCGCCTCGGCCGCAACCGTCTGGCCGACGGGCCCCGCGCCGGGCGCCCGTGACGGCCGCCCGGCGATCCAGAGCAGCCAGACGCCCGCCACCAGCGGGAAGTTGGCCAAGTGCGTAAACAGGCACAGCCCGCACCAGGCTTCGAGGATCCACCCCATCACGTAGATCATCGACAGCGAGCCCAGGGCCCCGCCAAGCCCGATCAGTGCCGGTGCCGCCCAGGTGTGGTGCAGCCGGCCGGGCAGCCGCCCCACCAGCAGCAGCCACACCCCCAGCACCATGAAGTAGGCCATCCCCATCGCTCCCGTCGAGATCGGCACGGGAAACGGCGGCAGCTGGAACATCTTGCTGTACGGACTGGCCAGGACGATGTGACAATCGCGCGGCCCCCCGCACGCCCACTCCGGCGCCTGGGCCCGCCCGGCCTCGATCTGCACCAGCCAGTTGCCCAACAGCAGCCCCGCCACCGCCAGGGCCAGGCAAACGATGCGAATCCAGTCGAACCTGCGATCTGACACTCTGGAGTCTCCGGGAAGTCATCTGGACGCCCCCGAGGGAACCGCCGGGAGCAAAGACTCCCCGCAACACCATCGAGGCCACGGCCGTAAAGTGCGCAGCACATATCCGTGACGCGCATCGCACGTCGCTACAGCCCACGTCCCAGTCGTCGGTACGCTACATCTCGCGGACCGGTTCGCGCCGCCGCGGCCGCGGCGCCGGTTCGAACTCCGCCAGGCCCGCCACGTGCCAGTACGCCTTGCCGAACCGCCCGCCGGCCATCCACGCCGCCAGCAGGCCCACGACCGGCCACGCCAGGAAGCGCAGCCAGATCAGCGCCTGTACCGCCTCGTCTCCGCCGGCTGCGACAGCTCGGGCGATCTCCCGGTACGAGAAGAACATCCAGGGAATCCGGTCCCCCATCTGCCCCAGCGACTCGTTGATCAGGCTGCCCCACGGAAACAGCAGGGCCGCCGCGATCACCGACCAGTAGAACGCGCTGATCATCGTGGCGATCGCCGGCAGCCGGCCCACCACGTTGACCTGGATCCCCACAATCGTCAGCAGGATGAGCACCCCCGCACACACCAGCCCGACAAAGCCCGCCACCGGCAGCACGAGCTTCATCACCTGCTCCCACTTCGCGGCCGGCCAGAACGTCTGCAGCACGTTCAGCTGCGGCTCCGGCGGCGCGGGCTCGGCGATCACCACGTCCGGACCGGCCGGCTGACTGGCCGCCGCCGCATCGCCGGGGGCGAGCGGTTCGCCCGCCCCGGCCGCCGGCGGCAGCGCAATGGCGTCGGTCACAACGATCCCGCCCGCGACGACCGTCCCCGTCGGCGCCGCCGTGGCCGTCGACGGCTGCGCCAGCCGCAGCTGCAGCACGTCGCCCCAGTTGGCCGCGGCAAACAGCCCCACCTGCGCCAGGATCGCCAGGCTGATCAGGAACACCAGCCACGCCCGTCCCGATGCGAGGATCCCCATCGCCTTGAGGCACGCCGCCTGCGTGCTTTCGAATTCGCCGACATCCCGGGTTCGATCGGAAACGGTGGCCATCGCCTGTCCTCCGTCGGATCATCCACTTGTCGCGCGGGCCCGACTCTCAGCCCGCCATCAACGCCACATCCTTGAGCGCCTGAGCCGCAACCTCGATCGTCCGCTCGATCTGCTCGTCGGTGTGGGCGAGGCTGACGAACCAGCACTCGAACTGCGCCGGCGGCAGGCACACCCCGCCGCATCGCATCGCCTGGAAAAACCGCGCGAACTGTGCCGTGTCGCTCGCGGCCGCCGAGGCATAGTCCGTTACCGGGCCCGGCTGGAAGAACAGCGTCAGCGCCGAGCCGACGCGGTTGAGCGCCGCCGGCACCCCGGCCGTCGCCGCTGCCTCGACCAGCCCGGCCGCCAGCATCGCGCCCTTGCGCTCCAGGTCCTGGTAGACCCCCGGCTCGCTGAGCGTCTCGATCGTGGCGATCCCGGCGGCGACCGCCAGCGGGTTGCCGCTGAGGGTGCCGGCCTGGTAGACCGGTCCGGTCGGCGAGAGTTGCTGCATCAGGTCGCGGCGGCCGCCGAAGGCCCCGACCGGCAGGCCGCCGCCGATGATCTTGCCCAGGCAGGTCAGGTCGGCACTCACCCCGTAGAGCTGCTGCGCCCCGCCCAGTGCGACGCGCAGGCCCGTGATCACCTCGTCGAAGATCAGGATCGTCCCGCGGGCGTCGCACAGGTCGCGCAGGCCCTGCAGGTATCCCTCGGCCGGCGGGACCAGGCCCATGTTCCCGGCGATCGGCTCGACGATTACCGCGGCGATCTTCTCGCCGTGCTCGTCGAAGAGTTTCCTCATGCCCGCCAGGTCGTTGTAGGCGGCGATCAGCGTCTTGCTGGTCAGGGCCTCGGGCACGCCCGGGCTCGAGGGGGTGCCGAAGGTCGTCGCTCCGCTGCCGGCCTGGACCAGCAGACTGTCGACGTGGCCGTGGTAGCAGCCGGCGCACTTGACGATCAGGTCGCGCCCCGTTGCCGCCCGCGCCAGCCGGATGGCGCTCATGGTCGCCTCCGTGCCGCTGTTGACCAGGCGGACCTGCTCGATGGAATCGAACGTGGTGGTGATCATCTCGGCCAGGCGGACCTCACCGACGGTCGGCAGGCCGTAGGAACTGCCTCGCTGCATGGCCTTGGTTACGGCCGCGATGACCCGCTCTTCGGCATGGCCGAGGATCAGCGGCCCCCACGAGCCCATGTAGTCGATGTATTCGTGGTCGTCGATGTCGACGACGGTCGCCCCTTTGGCCCGGGCGATGAAGAATGGGTGCCCCCCCACGGCCCCGAAGGCCCGCACGGGGCTGTTGACCCCGCCGGGGATGACCTTGCCCGCCGCCTCGAACGCGGCGGCCGACTTGTCCGGGTTCGCCCCGGCCTTGTTCTGGTTGTCGGCGGATGCTTCGGTCATAACTATTCCTTCCCGCTCACGGCGTACTCGGCGACGCGACTGCCCGTTCCTGTTCCGTCAACCGGCGGGACACGCCTGCCCATCGGGGGCGGCGGCCGCAGCCGAGGGGCCATTCTACAGTGCCGGCAACCGAATAGAAACCACCCGCAGTTGTGTCCTGGCTGCAATACAGACAATCCTGATGTCCTTTGCCTTTTCGCGGTTGGCGTCCTAGGCTCGCATGTGCCGTTGATGGACCGTGTCCGGCCCGCAAGCCTGGTTCCTGCCCCTTGGGTATTTACCGCCACGGCAAGAAGAGGTCGCCAGAGAGTAAGTATGGATGAACTGACCCGCCTGCGTAACCGCATCGCCCACTTGGAAGAGCAGCTGGCGGCTGCCCGATCGCAAGCCGCTGCGCCGGCGGACGAAGCGTCGACCGCGGCCAGCGTCCAGGAGGCCAGCGAAGCGCGGCTCCGCGCGATCGTCAACACGGCCGTCGACGGGATCATCACCATCGACCACCGCGGTATCATCGAAACGGTCAACCCGGCGGCGGTGCGGATCTTCGGTTATGACATCGACGAGATGGTCGACCACAACGTCAGCATGCTCATGCCGAGCCCCGACCGCGAGCGCCACGACCAGTACCTCGCCAACTACCTGCGGACCGGCCGGGCGAAGATCATCGGCATCGGCCGGGAGGTCGTCGGGCGGCGCAAGGACGGGTCGTTGTTTCCGATGGAACTGGCGGTCAGCGAGTTTCGCCTGGGCGAGAGGCGGTTTTTCGCCGGCATCACCCGCGACGTCACCGAGCGCAAGCGGGCGGAGGAGGCCCTGAAGGTCCTCAACGAGACCCTCGAGCAGCGGGTCTTCGAGCGGACCGCTGAGCTGTTCGACACCAACCAGGCCCTGCGCGAGTCGGAGGAGCGGTTCCGCCAGATCGCCGAGGCGATCGATCAGGTCGTCTGGATCGGGCTGCCGGACCTGTCGCAGACGCTTTACGTGAACCCCGCGTACGAGCGGATCTACGGTCGGCCGGTGGACACGCTGTATCGCAAGACGATGTCGGCCATCGAGGCGATCCACCCCGGCGACCGCCAGCGGGTGCGGACGCGCTTCCTTGAGGCCTTCGCCGCCGAACACGGTCCCGACAGCATTGAGGATCAGTGGCGGGTGATTCGCCCGGACGGCCAGGAGCGGATCATCGTCGGGCGGGCCTTCGCGATCCGCGACGAGACGGGCCGGACCTACCGCGTCTCGGTGATCCTCAATGACATGACCGAACACCTGCGGCTGGAAAAGGAGGTCCTGGAGATCGGCGAGGAGGAGCGGCGCCGGATCGGCCGGGACCTGCACGACACGCTCGGCCAGATACTGACCGGGGCTTTGTACCTGACCCGTGTGCTGGAGCAGACGCTCTCGTCGCGTAGCGCGGACGAAGCCACCGAGGCCGCCGAAATCGCCGAGCAGGTGATCCAGGCGATAGACGTGACCCGCGCGCTATCGCGCGGCCTGAATCCGGTCGAGATGAAGGCCGAGGGGTTGATGGACGGCCTGCGAGACTTCGCCGAGCGTGCAAGCCAGACGATGGGCATCGAGTGCCACTTTGTCGCCGAGGCCCCGGTGCTGGTCCGCGACAATTCAGCCGCCACGCACCTGTACCACATCGTCCAGGAGGCGACCAACAACGCCGTCAAGCACGGCCCGGCCCGCCGGGTGGACATCAGTTTGTACTTCTACGGCGAGCAGATCGTGCTGCGGATCGACGACGACGGCGAGGGTCCGCCGCAGGATATCGAGACCAACAAGGGCCTGGGCCTGCGGACGATGGAGTACCGCGCGCGGATGATCGGCGGCCAGTTCTGCGTCGGCCGCAACCCCACCGGCGGCGGCACCACCGTCGCATGCGCCTTCCGGCCGGACCAGGTTGGTGCCGAGGTGCTCGCGCCGGCCGCCCCCCATCCCGCGTGATGTAGTTTCCGGATCAGCGCGACGTCGACAGTGGGCGGTTGGGTGCCATGGGTGCCAGGGCCGCGCTGTTGCGGCCATGGAATTCCGCGGATGCGCAGGACTTCCGCACTTCGGATCACGACCCATGGCGTGCCTACAAAACTCCGAATCCAATCCGCTGCAGATATGCGAACGTGGGGTCGTAATACTCCCTATTTCGGGTGGCGTCAGCGGCATCTCCTTCCGGCACCACGATCACCATTCCCTGCCGCGCCCGCGTCAGCAGTACACGATACGCATTCTTCAGATACATCTGCCGCTCGGCCTTGTTGATCCGGGTCCATCCGTCACCCCGAAAGGACCAGTGCCCCCAGCCGCCATCGGCATACCGGAAGTCCCCGTCCCAGGTGACGCATGCCCAGTCGAGTTCCAGCCCCTGCACCTGGAACTCCGTCACTACATCTTCCATGTAGTACGACGAACGCACATCCTCCTTGCCGTCGAGGAACCAGTGGATCGGATCAACCGGCGACTTCACGTCGATGGCATAGGGTTTGAGACGCTGGGCCTGCGACGAGACGATCATTCCGTAGCGCTCCGAACCCCGGGCCTGCTGTTTGACCCAGCGCTTGGCCTTTTGAAGATCGCGCGTCAACACGATCGGGTATCGCTGGCTTACCTCCCGCAACGTCCGGTGCGCGTCTGCCTCCTCCAGGTCGAGCAACTGCTTGACCAGCAACGATACGGATTCCGCGCGGAACGACCGCATCGATACGCCCAGGTGTAACTCATCATGCACCGCCACGTTCGGCAGCCCCTCGATCTCCTCCAGGACACGCCCGGCTGCATACTCGCTGTCTTTCAGGCGCGACGAGATGAAGATGTGCCAATCCTTGAAGGAACGCTGCAGCGACGCGATCCATTCCCCGATCCCCGCCTCGCCCGTATTGATCTCCTGGCCGCCCCCCACCAGGCACACGATCACGGCCCAGTCCGCATGGCGATCCAGACATGAGATCAGGAACTCGGGCTCGGACTGATCGAACCCCGGCCGCTTTTTCTTCAGACGCATGAAGTTCGCCGTCTGCGCCAGGTTCCAGGCCCGCTGGGCCTCGTCGAACAACACAACACGGTCGATAGGCGGGCGCACATCCCTGAGGCACTCGTCCCGGAAGTGGTGAACGTTCTGGATGAACGCCTCCACCTCGCGCCTCGCATCCCCCTTGCGCATCTTCCGGCCATGCTCCTGCTCGTGGGCAACCTTGTCACGGGCCAGGGCCTCGCGAAGCACCTTGACCAGCGGCCCATTGCCCGAAAGAAAGACGCTGTGCAGGTCCGTGTCGCGATCCATGTGCTGCGTGGCGATGTCCAGCCCGACCAGCGTCTTGCCCGCGCCAGGGACCCCTGTCACAAAGCAGATCGATTTCCGCGACCTCGCCTTCGACTCCCGGATGATGCGACAGACCGCCTCGGATGTCGTCGTCAGGTTGATCGCGTCGGCATCGCGCCGCGAGATGTCCGCTACGGAGTGGCCCTTATACAAAGCCCTCGCCGCCTCGATAATCGTCGGTGTCGGGCAATACCGCCCCGCCTCCCATGCCTCTATATCGATCGGGGGACCGTCGAAAAAGACCAGGACATTCCGGAGAACGTCCGGCAAGGTCTCGACGTTGCTCTCGATCGGATGAAGCAGGTTGTCGTTCTGCGGCGTCGCGGCCACGCAAGGCACTGCCCTCGCCGCCTCGGTTGCGATCAGGACCGGTGCAATCGCTGGGGTGTGGCTGGGCTCATGAAAGTTCTTCAGGTCCAGGGCGTAGTCCCACACCTGATCGAGCGCATGTCCGGCGAATCTCTTCTCGCCGACTTTGAATTCCATGACAAAGATCACGGGCCCGATGACGGCTACGACATCGATGCGCCGCCCCAGACGAGGCACCGCATACTCGAAATAGATCGACCCGCGGTTGCGGTACGGGCGAAGCACGTCCCCCACGATATCTACCTGCCGGCGCCACGCGTCACGCTGGGGCGCCTCGACCGGAAACTCGCTGCTTTGCGTCAGTGCCCCAATGATGGCCATTGGAGATGTATCGAGGAATCCAGCGATGGTGTCAGAGTAGTAGGCGCGATTCATGGGGTCCACTGCTTATTCACGCGTTGCATTTTTGGTCGACCAGATGGCCCGCATTGTCTGCCCGGATGTCCTGATCGTCAATCCTTCGCGTCCAATGCCTTCATGCGCGAGGATCGCCCCGAGCCCGCGATCCGCGGCCGGGATTCTGGTCGGCCCGACTCCATTGCATTACCTGCCGCCCGCCAGCCGTTATAATCAGGTACCGGCGACGGCGAACCCGCTGCTGGTTTGAGGAGGATCGCCGATGAAATGCCATGTTCCGCTATACGGGTTGTCTGTGATGCTTGTCGGGCTGATCTGCACTGCGGCGGGCGGACAGTCGGGTGGGACCGTGGCTGGTGGGCAAGCACCGGAGGCGGCGGCCGCGCCCGCGACGGCGAGTCAGCCGGTTTGGACGGCGCGGGCGAGTCAGGCGATGGGGCCGAGCCAGGCACCCGACGTGCGAGTCCCGCCGGCCGCTGATGTCCGGCCGGGGCGGTACGTCGGTATCGGCTCGCGGGTGGTCGCCTACCCGCCGAACTGGGCGCAGGTCTCACGCCGGGCTGAGCGGTACGGGGCGATGCAGCGGATGGAGGACGAGCCGACCCGACAGGCGCGGGAGCGGATGGCGATGCTGGTGCCCGAGATCGGCTTCGAGGCGGGCACGACCTTCGCCGAGGCCCTCGAGCGGATCCGACAGGGCAGCGGGCTGAACATCGTGGTGATCTGGCCGGCCTTGGAGTCGTTCGGCATCACCCCCGAGCAGGAGGTCTCCATGCCCACGCTGCGGAACGTCTCGTGGCGCAAGGTGCTGAGCCTGGTGCTCGGACAGGTGGACGCGGCAACCGGGGGAATCGCCCGGCTGACCTGGGCGGTGGATGGCGGCGTGGTGACCGTCTCGAGCCTGCAGGAGCAGAGCCGGCACATCAGCGTCCGCGTCTATGACGTCGGCGATCTGCTGGTGCCCCGGCAGACGGTGCCGCGGGGGACGGGATTCATGTTGGGGATCGGCAATACGGGCAACACAGGCGGCACGGCCGGCGGGACGACGGCCGGCGGTGCGGGCGGGTGAGTGGCGTAGGGTGGGCTATTGCCCACCAAGGGCTTACGTGCGAACGCGGTTCGGGATGCGGGTGTAATGCGCATGGGAGCGATTACCGCGACCTCACGGTCGCAGCTCTTTCCCTTTTGCTTTGGGCGTGCTGCACATTCGGAACAACACCCTCGCTTACGCGTCGGGCTCCTTCCCGCTCGCCGGAGGACGTGATATCCATCCGAGGGCGAGTGGTACCCGTAACGGGATGTATATGAAGTATGGAGTATATCGATGGACGCAGTTGTACTGGATGAGATCCCGCTGACGTTCGATGCGGCGGCGGTGCTGCGGCGGGTGCGGGTCGATGAGGCCGGCGCCGACGCCGAGGCGGTCCGGGGGCTGATTGCACAGGCCGAGCGGATCGGCCGGCCCAAGGCCCTGCTGAAGGAGTGCTATTTCCAGCACCGCGACGGCGACACCGTGCACATCGACGGGGTCGCCTTCGCCAGCCGGGTGCTGCGGGTCAACACCGAAGGGGCCCACAAGGTCTACGCCTTCCTGGCGACCTGCGGCACCGAGCTCCAGCAGTGGGCCCGCTCGCTCGACGACATGCTCGAGCAGTACTGGGCCGACGCGATCATGGAACTCGCCCTGCACCAGGCGCGGCTGCACCTGAACGGGCGCTTCTCGCAGATCATGCCGCTGGAGCAGACCGCCGTGATGAACCCCGGCTCGCTGGCGAACTGGCCGATCAGCCAGCAGAAGCCTCTGTTCGCCCTGATCGGCCCGGCCGCCGACCGCATCGGGGTGACGCTGACGGACAGTTGCCTGATGACGCCCGCCAAGAGCGTCAGCGGCATCCGCTTCCCCGCCGAGGTGCGGTTCGAGAACTGCCAGCTCTGCCCGCGGGGCGACTGCCCGGGCCGGCGGGCGGAGTACGACCACGACCTGTACCAGAGGAGATACGCGTGAGCGACCAGGGCGAGATCCGGGCCGGCGTGATCGGCCTGGGGAGTTTCTTCGAAAACGTCCACCTGCGGTGCATGCGGCGGGTCAAGGGGCTGCGGATCGTCGCGGCCGCCGACCTCGACGAGGGGCGGCGCCAGCGCGGCCGGGACCTGCTCGGCGGCGACGTGGTCATCCACGCCGACCACCGGGCGATGCTGGCCGGCGGCGGGCTCGATGCGGTCTACGTCATCACCAAACCGCAGGCCATGCCCGCCATCGTCCCGGATGTTGCCGCGGCGGGTCTGCCGGTTTTCTGCGAAAAGCCCCCGGGCATGTCCAGCGCCGACACCGAGCGGCTGGCGGAGGTCTGCGAGGCGGCGGGCATCGCCCAGCAGGTGGCGTTCAACCGGCGATTCGGGCCCTTCACGCGGCAGGTCCGCCAGTGGCTCGCCGCCGCGGGCGCTCCGACGCGGGTGGAGGTGGCGTTTCACCGCGTCTTCTCCAGCAGCGCCGCCCACCTGACCGGCAATGGCATCCACGGCATCGACATGATCCTCTCGCTGGTCGGGCCGGCCCGGCGGGTGATGGCCTGCCGGGCGGCGCCGCGGGGCGAGGCGTTCGGGGCGTTCACCGCGGCGATCGAATTTGCCGGCGGGGCGATCGGCACGTTCATCTATGACAATCGGATGCAGGTGCCGGCCGAGCAGTACCAGATTCAGATCGTCTCGGCCGACACGCTGACGGTCGAGCGGATCAGCCTGCACTTTCCGCCGCCGACGAAGGTGCGGCCCCCGTGCGTCGCCCGGCGGCTCAAGATGGTCTACCGCGACTGGGTCGACGGCGAGTCGCAGTGGGACGAGCAGCGGGAAGAGCTTGCGCGGCCGGACTTTACCGGCGACGACGATCTGCTGATCGGCGGGGGCTACCAGGACGAGCACGACACGTTCGCGGGCAACCTGCTGGCGGGCGAGCCGATCGGCCCGACGTTCCGCGAGACGGTCCACTCGATGCAGGTGGCCGAGGCGATCCAGGCGGGGGCGTGCAGGGACTTCTGATAAAACGGTATACCGGACGGAGAAATATGTTAAAGCGAAGGTTCGGGCCTGTCCGATAAACAGTACGTACGGCACAGTACCACGTACACCTCATGAGAACCGGGTGATTAGTCCCGCCCGGTTCTTATTTTTTGCGCGCCACCCCAGTTGTCATCCTGAACGAGTCGTCATCCTGAGCAACGCGAAGGATCTCTACCAAGCGGGCTACTCAACCATGAGCGCCCCGTGCAGAAGAGATTCTTCGCTGCGCTCAGAATGACAACTTCCGGTGGTGTCAGGAAACGTAGCGCACCCTCACGGTCGCGGCTCGTTTTTCGCGTGCTTGCCGAACCGTCCGCTCACTCACGCCGGGCGGGCCAGTCGTACAGCAGCGCCTGCGGCGGCGCGCTGTCGGTGACGACGGCTGCGTGGTAGCCGGCGGCGGGAACGAAGGCCCACCCAAACAGCTCCATGCCAGCTTCGCTGCAGGTCGCGCGGAATTGTGGTCC
>JAWLBS010000104.1:0-14433 GCA_041687575.1 Phycisphaerae bacterium
GACGGTCATACCGTCGCCGCCGTCCCGGGCTCACGCCCCCTCCCACCGCTGCTTCCTGTCGTTCAGATGCTGCGAAAGACGACGATCTGCCCGACCGCGACCTCCCGCGTCTCCTGTCTCATCCGCGCCGGCGAAGCAGCGCCACGCCGCCCATGACCAGCAGCGCCAGCGAGGCCGGCTCGGGAACGATCAGCGCGATGTCGTCGACGAAGACGTTCGGCCGATCGCCGACATCATAGGAATCCATCACGCCTGTCATCCGGACGTACGTGAAACGGTCGCCGCGAGCCGGGTCGAACACGTACGGCAGGCTGTCGACCGTGCCCTCGAACGAGGCCAGCGGCATGGTGATCGTCACGGTGCCGCCGGCCGGCAGCGAAGCCCACGTTGCCGTCTGCACATCCGACGCACGGCCCCAGCCGGCCCAGCCGTGCCCCGTCCGGTCGCCTACCATCCATCGCAGATCGACGGCCGCGCTGCCGCCGCCCAGGTCGGCTGGCCCGGCATTCGTTACCGTGAACTGCAGGGCGGCCAGATCCGGCGTGATGGTCACAGTCTGCTGGTTCCAGTAGGGGTACACATTACCCAGCTCCATGTAGCCCCCCGAAACGGTGCCGCCGCTCGTGACGGCATAGCCACCGCCGGGCGGCACGCCCAAGGACATCTGGTCCAGCTTCCAGGTGTAGGCCGCTCCGTTGTCATTGACTATCTGCGAGACCAGGTCGCCGTCGTCGAAATCGTCGATGATGACGGCACCGCCCACCGTGCTGCTGAGCAGCACGCAGCATGCAACAGCCCCAGCAAACATGAATCGGAACATGACATTCCTCCTGTCCTGCAGTGCGCAGTTTCACCTGTCCCCGGCCGACCCGCCGGGGCACCAGTCCAGACCACCTGTTGTGGGACGCGCTCCGCCGCGATTGGAGGTTCCGTTGCAAGACCAACGCCGATATCTGCCGCATAACAGTCGCCGCCTGTTACGAACAGGTCATCACAGAGCCTACCTGCCGAGAACGTGATTGTCAAGGTTTTTTTTCGTGTTCAATGCCGCGCAGACCCGCCAGACCGTATGACATGCTGTCGGCGGATCACATGGCTTGACACCGCGACCGCGGGGGCGTGCAATTGATGCGTGGGAAACCCTGGCGGGTATATCGCGTAAGTCGCCAATGGACAGATGTTTGCGATGGAATCCGGAAGATCCCGCCAGGCGGGCCCCACGCTTGAAAGGCGGCTGTTCGAGGTGTGCCGGCGCATCGCCGCCACTAAATGCCGTCTGTTATACACACAAGGATAATCTGCAATGCCAAAACGCAGACCGGCTGTTGTCCTGCTCAGCGGCGGGCTTGATTCGGCCACGACGCTGGCAATCGCCGCCAGCGAGGGCTTTGCCTGCCATACACTGTCGCTGCGGTACGGGCAGCGTCATCAGCTCGAGACCGAGGCGGCCGCCCGAATCGCCCGGCAGCTCGGCGCGGTGCGCCACGTCGTGACCGATATCGACCTCCGCCAGTTCGGCGGCTCGGCCCTGACCGACCAGATCGACGTGCCCAAGGACCGCGAGGAGAGCGAGATGGCCCGGGCGATCCCGATCACCTACGTGCCCGCGAGGAACACCATCTTCCTGTCGTTCGCCCTGGCGTGGGCGGAGGTGCTCGATTCAGCCGACATCTTTATCGGCGTCAACGCCGTCGATTACAGCGGCTACCCTGACTGCCGCCCGGAGTTCATCGCCGCGTTCGAGCGGCTGGCGGGCCTGGCGACCAGGGCGGGCGTCGAAGGGCGGATGCACCTGAAGGTCCATGCGCCGCTGATCGACCTGACCAAGGCCCAGATCATCGAGCAGGGCCTGGCGCTGGGGGTGGATTACTCGCTGACGCGGTCGTGCTATGATCCCGACGAGCAGGGGCGGGCGTGCGGGCGGTGCGACTCGTGCCGGCTGCGCCGCAAGGGATTTGCGGCGCTGGGGCGGGCGGACCCCGCGCCGTACCATCCCGCGGCGCCGAAGAATGTTTGACCCGGGTGCCGGGTGCCATGCCCACGCCGTTTGTGGCCATGGAATTCCCCGCATGGGCAGCGTTTTCCCATCCTTCGGGAAGGAGCCCGAAGCGTGAGCGAGGGAGTCGTCCGGATGCGAGAGGTGTCCGCATCCCTCGGGAACGAGCCCGAAGCGTGAGCGAGGGAGTCGTCCGGATGCGAGAGGTGTCCGCATCCCTCGGGAACGAGCCCGAAGCGTGAGCGAGGGAGTCGTCCGGATGCGAGAGGTGTCCGCATCCCTCGGGAACGAGCGTGAGCAAGGGACTTGTTGTCGTTACCAACCAGGAGGCGGCCATGCGTCTGTGTGAACTGTCAAAGATGATCGATCACTCACTGCTGCATCCGACGATGACGGACGAGCAGGTTCGTGCAGGGTGCGAGCTGGCGCGGGCGTACGACGTGGCGACGGCGTGCGTGAAGCCATACTCGGTGCCCCTGGCGCGGCAGGTGCTGGAGGGCAGTGCAGTCGGCGTCTGCTCGGTGGTCTCGTTCCCGCACGGCAACAGCAGCACGCGGATCAAGATCGCCGAGACCGAGGAGGTGATGGCCGCCGGCGCGACGGAGATCGACGTGGTCGTCAACATCGGCAAGGTGCTGGCAGGGCAGTGGGACAACGTCTCCGACGAGATCCGTCAGGTCAACGAGACGGTCGTCGCCCGCAACGGGCTGCTCAAGGTGATTTTCGAGAACGACTTCCTGGACGACGAGCACGTCGTCGCGCTGTGCGAGATCTGTTCGCAGCATGGGGTGGCCTTCGTCAAGACGTCGACGGGATACGGTTTCGTGAAACAGCCCGACGGCAGCTACGCGTACAAGGGGGCGACCGATCACCACCTGCGGCTGATGCGTCAGCACGCCGTAGCGGGGGTGCAGGTCAAGGCGGCCGGCGGCGTGCGGACGCTGGACGACCTGCTGCGGGTGCGGGCCCTGGGGGTCACGCGGATTGGCGCGACGGCGACCGAGGCGATCCTCGAAGAGGCGAAGCGGCGAGGCATCCGTTAGGTGGAACGAAGACAAGTGGCGTACGCGGTCAAGGAAATCTTCTATTCGCTCCAGGGCGAAGGGGCACGGACCGGGCGGGCGGCGGTGTTCTGCCGGCTCACCGGGTGCAACCTCTGGTCCGGCCACGAGACCGACCGCCAGCAGGCCTGCTGCCCGTTCTGCGATACCGACTTTGTCGGGACGAACGGTCCCGGCGGCGGGAACTACCCTTCGGCAGCAAAGCTGGCTGACGCCATCGCCGAGCATTGGCCCGGGCACGTCCGCCGTGGCGGGAGTGTCCATGCGGCCCAGCCCGATGCCGGTGGGTTGCCCGTACGGCCGTACGTCGTGCTGACCGGCGGCGAACCGTTGTTGCAGGTGAATAAGGCCTTGATCGACGCGCTGCACGCGCGAGGGTTCGAGGTGGCGGTCGAGACCAACGGAACGCTGCCGGCCCCGGCTGGTATCGACTGGGTCACCGTCAGCCCCAAAGCCAGTACCAGGCTCGTGCTTCGCCAGGGCAGCGAGCTGAAACTGGTCTTCCCGCAGCCGGACCTGCCGCCGTGGCTGTTCGAGTCGGCCGCTCCGCAAGACCATGAGGATTCGGCCGCACCGGACCAGCGCGGGCGGCGATCGACCGAGGCTCGCCGGAAGGATGCGGCCCCCCAGCCGATCGAAGGCTTCCACTTCGAGCACTACTTCCTCCAGCCGATGGCCGGCTGCGACATCGAGGCGAACATCCGCCAGACAGTCGAATACTGCCTCGCCCACCCGCAGTGGCGGTTGAGCCTGCAGATGCACAAGATAGTCGGGATTATGTAATCGTAGGGCGGGCCACGCCCCCCGCCGTCATCCTGAGCAACGCGAAGGATCTCTACCTCGCAAGGCGCCAAACCGTGGGCACGCTGTCCTGTTGTTATCCTGAACGGAGTGAAGGATCTCTGCCTCGCAAGGCGCCAGACCATGGACACGTTGTCCAATAGAGATTCTTCGCTGCGCTCAGAATGACATCGCGTGGTAGCTACGAGAGACGTTCCACGGAGGTGAGCAGCTCCTTCGCCTCCAATCGCTCCAGGTGCCACTGCATCCCCAGGGCGGCGAATTGCTCGCGGGCGTGCTCGTATTCCTGCGAGCCATCTCGCCCGGCGGCGATCAGGGCGTGATACAGGGCATATTCCGCCTCGGCGGCCAGCGGGCCGGCCTCGCTCTTTGCAAGCGATTCGACCGTGGCGCGAAGCTTGTCCGGATCGACCGTGCGGCCGATCGCAAGATGCAGCCACGCCCGCTCCAGTAGCGCCCACCGCCGCAGTACCTTGACGTGTACCTTGCCCGCCCATTCCGCCGCGCGATCGGCTGCGTCCAGCGCCGCGTCCTGTTGTCCGGCCGACCACGCCGCCGATGCGGCCGCCATCAGCACCGGCACACGCCCGATGATATCGCCCGCCGCCTTGCACGCCTCGGCTGCCTCGCGGGCCCAGGTGCCCGCCAGCTCCGTCTCGCCCAGCCGTGCCGCAGAGCGGGCGCCCGCCCACAGACCCGTCAGCAGCGGCGCGCGGGTGGGCAGATCCTTGCCGATCGCCAGCGCCTCGCGCGTCTTGTCGACGCTCTCTTGCCAGCGCCCGAGCAGCAGCTCCGCCTGCGACCAGATGCCCATCGCGGCCGCACAGCCGGCAGATATATTCAGCTCCCTGTAACGCCGGACCGCGTCGGCCAGCAGCTTCTCGACCGACTCGGCCGCCCCGCCCTGCAGTGCCATACACAGCGCCAGCTGCGTCTCCTGCTCGGCATAGAGCCGCAGGACCGGCCGGCCGCCGTGACCGCGGACGACCAGCGGCTTGGCGGTCTGCAAGGTGCGGCGGCTCCAGTCGAGGGCGAAGGGGATCGCCCCGGCCAGGTACCATGCCTCGGCCAGCAGGGCGGCGGCGCCGACCTGCTGCATTGCCTCGGTGCGGCGCTCGGCGAGGTGGCGGATGTTCTTGGCCAGGCTCAGCGCCGCGCCGCGGTTGGCCAGGCCCTGTTCCAGACGATACGAAATCTCCATCACGCGGAGCTGCTCGACCGGCGGGGCGGTTACGGCGAGCTGCGCCTTGAGCACGTCGCGCAGCCGGTCGATCAGCGCCGCCAGCTCCTCATCCGCGCTGCCCCCGGCCAGCCAGAACTGCTCGATGAGCCCTGCCGCCGCCTGGTTGGCCAGACCCGTGTTCCAGCGGATGGCGATGGTTTCGATCAGTCGCGTCAGTTCGATGAAGACCGTCATACATTCACTTCGTGATCGTACACCCTCTTCTGCCCGCCGGGGCGGGTCGGTGCGGGCTGGATCGTGGGGCGCTTGCCTTCGACCTGCTCGATGCGGCGCCCCAGCCGTTCGCGCAGCACCCGCGTCACCTCGGCGTGGCTGTCCAGCCCGATCAGGTTGTTCAGCTCGTACGGGTCGGCCTCCAGGTCGTAGAGGAACTCCTCGACGTAGACGTCCGAATCGGGGGCCGCGCCGCCGCGCTTGTCCGGGGCGTAGACGGAGTACTTCCACCGCTGCGTACGGATCGCCCGGCCGACCTGGGCCTCGCTGATCTGCACGAACAGATCGTCCGGCCAGCCTTCCCGCTCGCGCCGCAGCAGCGGCAGGATCGAGCGTCCCTGCATCGATTCGGGCACCTCCAGCCCGGCCGCGTCCAGCAGCGTCGGGGGCAGGTCCACCAGGTTGACCAGTTCGCGGATCTGCCCGCCGCTCTCGAAGCCCGGCCCGCAAATGGCCGTGGGGATGCGGATGCTGCTCTCGTGGCACGACCGCTTGTACTCGCCGTTGCGGGTCTTGAAGTGGCAGCCGTGGTCGCTGGTGAACAGGACGATCGTGTTGTCGAGGATGTCGAGGCTCTTGAGTGCGTCGAGCACCCGCCCGAGCGCCTCGTCCAGCCGCTTGCACATGCCCCAGTAGCCGCCAAGGTGCTGGTGGGTCGACCCATTCAGCGCCATCAGGTCCGGCGGCGTCCAGCGGCTTTGATAGCGCTGCTCGTAGCCGTCGGGGGCGGGGTAGTTATCGAGCCGGTTCTGGAAGTGCGGTTCGATGAAGCTGGTGAAGAGGAAGAACGGCTCGTCCTTGTGCTCATTGATATAGCGGATACTTGCATCGGCCGTGGCATCGATACGGTAGCCGGGCAGGAAGACCGGCTTGTTGTCGTTGTCGTAGTAGACGGTGTGGTAGGCCTCGGAGGTGAACTCGGTGCAGTTGGCCCCGAGCCAGTAGTCGTAGCCGCCGCGCTCGTGTTCGGGAACAACCGTGTCGCTGGCGAGGTGCCACTTGCCGATGTAGCCGGTCTTGTAGCCGGCCTGGCCGAAGTGGTGGGCGAGGGTCTTGTGCTCGGCCGGCAGGGCAATGCTGTTGCGCCAGACGCTGGTGGCGGTGGCGTAGAGCCCGGTCTGGAGGCACGCGCGTGCCGGGCCGCAGACCGGCTGGCAGGTGCAGGCGTTGTAAAGGTGGGTGCCCCGGGTCGCCATGCGGTCGAAGTTGGGGGTCAGTTCCAGGGGGTTACCGTGGAGGCCGGTGGAGTCCCACCGCTGCTGATCCGTGAAAAAGACGACGACGTTAGGTTGACTGCTGCGACCCGCCATGATCCGTCCTCCGCAAACGTGCCTTCTGAGATTGAAGGCGGCATTGTAACGCCGGGCCTTGGCGGAGGCGACATACAGGGCGGCACGCTCCATCCGGTTGATCCTGCAGGCCGATCGATGTGGCAGTATGTCACCACCATGTTGCCCGAAGGCAACATTTGGGGGACATTTGCGCGTCGGCCGTTGCCGCCGGACACAGCCGCTGAATTTATCATAAAGCAATTCCAAATAAGACGTTATGCCGCCCGCGCCAGTTCCTGGCGACAACATTCGTCGCCTGCGGCACGTATCTTGCCTAGCCTTTCAACAAGCTGCAGGGCTGCCTCGGCGGTCATCTGACGGCATTTCAGTGGCGTGTATCGCCAGCCAAGAGGATGTGCATTTGCACAGGGTCATTGGGTAAAAGGAATTGGAGGAGAGACGGTATGAAGAGACATTTCTGCATGGTCGTGATGGTTGTTGCGGTGGTTGCCTGCACAGGCTCTGCCCTGGCGGCAGTCAACATCCAGTTGGATTTCGGCAGGAGCACCAGCCCGGTGCAGGACGGCTGGGTCGGTGTGACGGCGGTCAATCGCCTCGACAACGGTTCGCATGTCAGCCTCGGCGACGGCGTCATCGCTGGTGCCATCGGCTGGAACAAGGCCTCGGAGGGGGACCGCGGCGCGGGCTCCAGCGGCGTGCCGGCCCAGGACGACCTGCTGCGCGACTTCCTGCAGCCCAGCACGTCGCAGGTTGTTGTCGGCGGCACCTGGTTCGAAGTTCGCGGGCTTCCGGCCGGCACCTACAGTGTGACGCTCCTGACCGGCGACCCGTCGTACCCGGCGTCGGATGAGTACGTCCTGCTCAACGGTGTCGATATCGACCTGCCGGAGTTCGTGGCGGGCGGGACGTATCCGGATGCCTACGGCGTGACGGTTCCGCTGACGCTGGCGGCGGGTGAGAACATCTCGCTCGGTCGGTCCGCAACCGGCTGGGGCAAGATGAGCGGCCTGATCATCACGCCGGAGCCGGCGACGCTGGCGCTGCTGGGCATGTGTGTGGCCAGCGCGCTGATCCGTCGGCGGCGGTAACGTCGGCCGGAGGGACGTTCGTCAGACATCGGCGGTGCCAGATGGCATCTTCGTGCCGGGCGCATCTCACGGGTGCGCCCGGCGTTTTTTTGTTGATCGAGGCGTTATGCATCGCAGCAGGGGGCGGAAATCGGCACGTCAATGTAGCGATTTGTCACCGCTATGTTGCCTGGGGTCAACATACGGGAAACATCTGGCGGTTCTCCGCCTGAATAATACCTGACGGGTCGCGACCATAAACAACGTCCAGCGGAAAACTTACAGGCATCGACCTGGATTGCGGCCGATTATGGCCTGCTTCGGCACGCGTTTTGCACGTGGATGTGGCGGTGGCTTTTCCTGTGGTTGCAGGACAGCTGCTGCTGCGCACCTTGACGTTTTCCGGGGAGTCGTGCTCTTGCGAGGAACTGGAACAAAGATAAGGAGGATGATGGCATGAACAAGACTCTGTGCCTGGTGCTGGTGGGCGTCCTGGCGATGGCCTGGGCCAATCCCGCGGCTGCCGTGGTGAACATTCAGCTGGACTTCGGAATCTCGAGCAGCCCGGTCCAGAGCGGCTGGGTGGGCGTGAGTGGGGCCAACCGTCTGGACAACGGTACCGGCGCCAACCTCGGTGACGGCATGTCGGCGGGGATTCTGGGCTGGCTGTTCGTCTCGGATCGCGACCGGGGGGCCGGAAGCAGCGGCGTGCCGGCTGCCGATGATCTGCTCCGCGATTTCATGGAGGCGAACATCTCCAAGGTCGCCGTCGGTGCGCCCTGGTTCGAGATCCGCGGCCTGCCAGCCGGTTCCTACGCCGTGACGGTCCTGGTCGGCGACCCGTCGTTCCCGTCCAGCCCGGACGAGACCATCGTGGTCAACGGCGTTACCATCGATCTGCCGGAGTTCGTGACTGGCGGGACCTATCCGGACAGCTATGCGGCAACGACATCCGTCACACTCGCGGCAGGCGAGACCGTCTGGCTGGGCAGACCCGAAACCGGCTGGGGCAAGGTCAGTGGTGTCATCATCACGCCGGAACCGGCGACGCTGGCGCTGCTGGGGATCTGTGCAGCCGGGGCGATGATCCGCCGCCGGCGGTAATCGCAGCCAGATCCAAGGCCGGTGCTTCGGCCTTACAAGACACCGGATGATATTCCTGTGCCGGGCGCTGCCGTGAAAGGTGCGCCCGGCGTTGTGCATTGGCAGTCGGTGCAGTATATGCTCCCGCACCGGACACGGACTCCGTCCCTGGCAGGCACGCCGCGGACCTGCAAGAACACGACCCCGATCCACTACGTATGATCCAGCGGAGTCCAAGTGAGGCCGGCAGCGGAGCACAGTGCATGAGGTCCGTCCAATCCTTGTATCGTATCGGCTTGGGGCCCAGCAGCTCGCATAGCCTGGGGCCCCGGCGGGCGGCGGAGCTGTTCGCCGCCAGGTGCCCCCGGGGCGCAACCGTCGAGGTGGATCTGTACGGCAGCCTCGCGGCGACCGGACGTGGCCACGGTACCGACCGGGCGATTGAATCAGGCCTGCCCGGCAGGGACGTTCGCATCAACTGGCACAGCCGGGAGCGGCCGGGCCATCCCAACGCCATGGTCTTTCGATCCCTCGACGGGCAGGGGCACGTGCTGGATACGTGGGAGGTCTACAGCGTCGGGGGCGGTCGGTTGCGTGACGCGGCCGGACTGGTCGACGAGCCGACGGTGTCCTACCCCGATGACGCGATCGCGCCCGTGCTTGCCTGGTGCCGGCAGCGGGGCGTCCCTTTCTGGGAATATGTCGCCGCCCACGATGACGAGCACATCTGGCCGCATCTGCAGCGCGTGTGGTCGACGATGATCGCGTGCGTGCGGCGGGGGCTGCAATCGACCGAAACCGAGCTGCCGGGCGGCCTGCAGGTGCAGCGCAGGGCGGCGTCGATGCTGGCGCAGGCCCACGAACGCGTCGGCATGCTCCGCGACCTGAACCTCGTCTCGGCCTACGGCCTGGCGGTAATGGAGGAAAACGCCAGCGGCCACGAGGTCGTCACCGCGCCCACCTGCGGCGCCTGCGGCGTGGTGCCCGCCGTCCTGTATTACATGCACAAACACCTGGGGATCACCGACGAGCAGATCGTGCGGGCCCTGGCGACAGCCGGGCTGTTCGGCTCGTCCGCCGCTGAGCGGGCCAGCATCAGCGGGGCCGAGGTCGGCTGCCAGGGCGAGGTCGGCGTGGGCTGTTCGATGGCGGCGGCCGCGGCCACGCAGATCCTCGGCGGGGACTGCCGCCAGGTCGAGTATGCAGCGGAGATGGGCCTGGAGCATTTCCTGGGCCTGACCTGCGACCCGATCATGGGACTGGTCCAGGTCCCCTGCATCGAACGCAACGCCTTCGCCGCCATCCGGGCGATCGAATGTGCCGCCTATGCGACCTCCACCAGCGGCGCGCACCTGGTGCAGTTCGACGACGTGGTCGAGGTGATGGACCGAACCGGCCGGGACCTGCAGAGCGACTACCGCGAGACCGCCCGCGGAGGCCTGGCGCGGATCATGCAGGACCGCCTGTCCAAAGACCCTTCACTTCGTTCAGGATGACAACTCGATCGCCGTGGCTGCGAGAAATCGGCAAGTCCCCCGAACAGTGCTCCCCCGCGTCACTCTCCGAATTCCGTCAACCCGCACATCTCCCCCAGCCGGCACACCGTGTCATACTCGGCCCCCGCCGGTCCCGTGCACGCGAAGAAATGGCCCGCCTGCCGGTGCGTCGCGGTGAAGGTCACCTCCCGGCCGTCACCCTCGCAGCGCACCGCAAACCCCAACGCGTTTATGCGGATCAGGACGTCCCGCACCGCTGCCTCGACCGATCGGGAAGGCTCGTCGGGCATCGTCACCACACGCCCCGTCTACAGCTGCTGCCGCAGCATCTTGAAGTAGCGGTTCAGGACCGGCCGAGGCACGTCCTGCAGGCTGCTGGAAGGCGGGTCGGCCATGGCGATCTGGTCGACCTTCTGCCTGGCCATTTCCTTGTTCTTGCGGAGCTGGAGCATCGTCCGATCGGCGTCGCCCAGATCCCCGTCCGCCATCGAGCGGACCCAGTCGGTGATGAGGAACTCGATGTCCTCGGCCGAAGCCGGGGCCTCGCTCTCGGCGAGAGGCGGCGGCGTCGGCGGCAGAGGGGCCTCGTTGACCGGTCCCTGTGCGGCGTCCCCGGAGGGGGGTTCCCTGTCGTGCAGGAGGGCCCGTTCGGCCTGGAGGGCCTGCTCTTCCATCCGCCGTTTGCGGCGCTCCTCGTCCTCGTCGATCGGGGCGAGGTCTAACTCCTCGACCTGGTCGTCCGGCATCGGCACGTACAGCACGTGCTCGCAGCTGGGGCACTTGCCCTTCTTGCCGCCGGCCTCTTCCGGGGCGCGAACCATCTTGCCGCAGTAGTTGCAGTGGAATTCGATCGCCATGTCGATCACTCCCGATTCTTGTCACGGTGGTGCGACCGGAACAACAGCCTGATCGGCACCTCGCCGTATGGCAAAATCTCCCGCAGGCGGTTCAGCAGGAAACGCTTGTAGTCCTGCGCCAAAAGGCCCGGGTCGTTGACGAACGCCACCACCGTCGGCGGACGGACCGCCACCTGCGACAGGTAGTAGAACTTCGGCGACTTGCCGCTGCCGCTGCTGATTGGCTGGCGTGCCTCGACCGTCTCACGCAGGGCCTTGTTCAGCTCCGCCGTGCCCACACGCGTCTGGCTCTGGCTGAACAGGTCCAGCGCCAGCTTGACCACCTCCCACACGCCCCGGTGCTCCTTCGCGGCTGCCATCGCAATCGGGGCGTAATCGATACCCGGCAACGTCCGGCCCAGGTACTCCTGGTAGGCCTCGGGGTCGTCCCGGTCCTTCTGTTCGGCCAGGTCCCACTTGCTGACCACGATGGCGACGGGCTTGAACAGGTCGGCCACGTAGCGGGAGAGCTTCTTGTCGACGTCGGTGACCGGCTGGGTCGCGTCGATCAACAGCAGCACCACGTCGGCCCGGCGGATCGACCGCTGCGCCCGCGCGAAACTGTAGAACTCGATGTCGCTATCGAACTTGCCCTTCTTGCGGACGCCCGCGGTGTCGATGGCCACGAACTCCTGGCCGTCGCGCGCGAACCGCACGTCGACGCTGTCGCGGGTCGTGCCGGGCACTTCGCTGACGATGACCCGCTCCTCGCCGGCCAGCGAGTTGATGAAGGTGCTCTTGCCGACGTTGCGCTTGCCGACGACCGCGAGCTTCATGACGGGCTCGGTCGGGGCGGCCTCGGAGTAGCCGATATGTTCCATCGCCCGGTCGAGCAGTTCCTCGATGCCGCGTTTGTGTGCGGCGGAGGTCGGCTGCGGATCGCCGAAGCCCAGGGCATAGAACTCGCCTGTCTGCAGGTCCATGCGTATATTATCGGACTTATTGGTGACGAGGATCACGGGTCTGTCGATCCGCCGGAGCATGGCGGCGACCTGCTCGTCGAGCGGCTGGACGCCGGCCTGCAGGTCCACCACGAACAGGATCAGGCTCGCCTCGGCGACGGCGTAGCGGATCTGCTGCTCGACGTTCTCGGTCAACCGGTCGACGTCCTCGACGCCCAGCCCGCCCGTGTCGACCAGCTCGAACCAGGCGTCGCGGTGTTCGACGATGGTGGTCACGCGGTCGCGGGTGGTGCCGGCTGTCGGGTCGACGATGCTGACCCGCCGGCCCGCCAGCACGTTCAGCAGGGAACTCTTGCCGACATTGGGTCGCCCGACGATCGCGACGATCGGCAGCTTGCGTATGACGCTGGTAGTAGATGCCTCTGACATAGGGGCGAATATTTCCTTATTGCATTCACTGTAAGGTGGGCTACTGCCCACCGATCCGCGAACGGGCAAAACAGCCCGCCGCCTGCACTATTGTAGCGGCAGATCGACCGGTTTGCGGGTCCTGGCGCTCTCGTACATGGCCAGGATGATCTCCACGCTCTTGCGGGCCTCGCGACCGCTGACGGCCGGGTCGCGGTTGTTCTCGACCGCGTCGAGGAACTCGGCGATGTTGCGCCGGTGCAGCTCGGGGGTCAGCCCGCCGCCGGGGCTCGATGCGCCGGTCGAGACGACCGGGAAGGCGAGCCGCTCCTTGCGGATCTTCTCGTCCTCGGGCGTCTCCTTTTTAAACTGCCAGAAGTAGAAGTTCGTGTCGGCCAGGGCGACAGTCCCCTCGTCGCCTGCGACCTCGACCATGCGGAAGTGGCCGGGCCACATGCTGGTCGTGCAGGCGATCGTGCCCAGCGCGCCGTTGACGAACTCGACGGCGGCCGCGCCGGTGTCCTCAACCTCGATCCGCTGGTGGGCGAGGGTGCTGGCATAGGCCTGGACGCTTTTGACGGGGCCCATCAGCCACTGGAGCAGGTCGATGGTGTGGATGCCCTGGTTCATCATCGCCCCGCCGCCGTCGTACTGGATGGTGCCCTTCCAGCCGCCCTCGTCGTAGTAGGCCTGGTCGCGCCACCAAGGCCCAAAGGCCATGGCGAAGGTCAGCCGCCCGAACCGCCCGGACTGGACCGTCTCGTGGAACAGCTTCGCGTTGTCGGCAAAGCGGTTGTTGAAGATGCCGGCGATCTTCGTGCCGGCCTTGTCGAAGGCCTCGTTGATGCGGTCGATACGGTCGAGGGTGATTTCGATCGGCTTTTCGATGATGGCGTGCTTGCCGGCCCGGGCGGCGGCGACAGCCGGCTCCATGTGCGAGCCGCTGGGGGTGCAAATGGTGACAACGTCGATGCTGTCGTCCTTGAGCATCTCGTTGAAATCGCGATACATCTTGCAGTCAGGGAACTTTTCGGAGAACGCCGCGACACTCTTATCGGACCGTGCACAGCCCGCGACGAGCTTCGCGTTAGGGATCTCCTGGATCGCCCGGGCGTGAAATTCGCCGATGAACCCCGCGCCGATAATTCCGAAACCGTATGTCCTGGCCATGGCTTGCCTCCCGTGTCGTCGTTGTGGGGGACCGTTATCCTTGAACGACATACTATAGCGTCCGCCGGGCGCCATGGCCACGCTCCCCTTTTGGGGGGCTGGATGCGGCTGAAGCATTACGGGGAGTACATCAGGGGGCGGTGGCGGAAAACGTATCGGCTGTTCCTGCTTCTAACGGCTCTGGCGAACGTCGCCTGGGCGCTGTTCATACTGAAGGCGGCGCCGCTTGAGGGGGCGTAGGCGGTGCCGTGGCCGCGATGTTGGTGGCCATGGAATTCTTCAAATGAGCGTGGCGCTCGCATTCTGAGTTGCGCCCAAACGAGCCCGAGGCGTGAGCGAGGGTTTCTTTTCCGCCGTTGGCGCGATCGGACCACGTCCTTGTGCAAGGCATTGGTGGGCAATAGCCCTCCCTACAACCCCCGGATGCGGCGACCTTTACCGCTGCACGGCGTACTTCCGCGCCGCCAGCAGCTCCTCCAGCGACCGCGGCGCCTCGCCCGGGACCGGCTCGATCTCGAATCGCTCGCGGATGTGCGGGTGGGCCTGGTGGAAGGCGACGAGTTTGTTCGTACCGATCTCGACCGTCTCACCCCCGCCATACTTCATCGCCAGCAGCCACCGGCTGACCTCGTCGCCGTACTCTGCCGGGTAAACCAGCACCGTCATGAACGGCCAGGTCCGCCCCGGGATCTCCGCCAGCAGCAGACTCGCGCGGCAGGGAAAACTCTCCTCGGCCATGTCCCGGAGCGTGTCAAAATCGTCCCGGGCGAGGCTTTCTGCGTCCTGCAGGAAAAACAGCCCCTCC
>JAWLBS010000105.1:0-14401 GCA_041687575.1 Phycisphaerae bacterium
GCCGCCCTGCAGTCCCAGGTCGATTTCGCCCCGACGTTCCTGTCTGCCGCCGGGATCGACGTGCCCGGCCTGATGCAGGGCGTCGACCAGATGGACGTCTGGCGCGGCAGCCAGGATGCCGCCCGCGATCACGTCGTCGTCGAGAACCGCCACCAGCCGACGAAACTGCACCTGCGGACGTACGTCGACGGCCGGTACAAGATTACCGTCTACCGCGGCGCCGACTACGGCGAGATGTTCGACCTGCAGGCCGACCCGCACGAGCGGCACAACCTTTGGCACGACCCGTCCTGCACAAGCCTCAAGGCCCAGCTGCTTCACCGGTTCGTCCAGGCCGAGATCGTCCGCGAGCCCACCCGCATGCCCCGCGTCGGCAACGCGTAGGACTGCGGGCAACGAGCTGCGACCGTGAGAGGCGGGGTGCCATGGCAGGGGCTGTTCCCGGCCATGGAATTCCTCGCATGCGCAGCGTGCTACATGCCGCTATTGAGACGCCCTCGCGACTGCAAAGCTCCGCCGGCCCCCTTGTGGCAGGTGGTGGATACCACGTATCATGCACATACCGATGCGGCCGGCCGAGCCGACCGGTCGCCAATGCGCCACCGGCGGCAACGTTCATGCGGCCGCAGCAGGGCCGGGTCCGTGCAGGACGTCGCACGGGCCGCCCCGGTGGTTCGGCGCTGCTAAAGGGTCCGCAAACCCGGTTTTGTTGGAGGAGTCATCGTGAGGAATCTCTCGTTCGGCCTGCTGTTTGCCGCGACGATCGCAGGATTCGTAACCGGCTGCCAGCCAGTGACAACCGATCCGGCCGCGCTGGTCAACCTCGCGGTCGATCACGCGCAGATAGACGAAAACGGCGGCCGGGCCCTGGTCACCGCCACCCTTGATCGGCCCTGCCCCGTCCCCGTCGAGGTCTATCTCTCCTTCGACGGCACCGCTGTCGCGGGCGTCGATTACACCCACTCGAACAACAAGATCATCATCCCGATCGGCGCCACCAGGGGCTCGGTACGCATCTGGGCCACGCCCGACGCCACACCCGACGGCGACCGCACGATCGAAATCGCCATCGCCGACGTGGCGGGCGCCGCCGCGGGCGCCGCGCAGCAGGCCTCGGTCACCATCGTCGACCGGATTTTCGAAGGCACCCCCACGGTCAATCTGCTGCTTCGCAAGGCGAACGCCCTCAGCACCCACGTCGCCCTGGCCGATCCACAGGACTCCGTCGAGCTCATCGCCCGCGCCTCCCACGGCTTCCACGACGGCATCACCGTTCAGCTCGACTTCGCCGGCGACGTCGCCGAGACCGACTACACCGCCACCGCCGGCGAGATCGCCATCCCCGCCGGCCAGGTCGACGGTTCGATCACCATCGCTGCCAATCCCGAAGGCGACTTCGAAGGCGGCTGGTGGCTGCTGACGACGATCGCGTCGATCGAGGGGGCCGAGGAGGCGACCCCCGACGGGGCCCGCCAGCAGGTGACGGTCACCTCCGCCGATCTGAACAACAAGCAGCAGGGCGAGATGTTCCTCACCCTCAACGCCAACGCCCCCGGCATCCAGACCACCGCCAGCGGGCTGCAGTACCGGATCGAGCAGGAAGGCACCGGCCCGAAACCGGGTCCCAACGACATCGTCGATGTCATCTACACCGGCTCGCTGCTCGACGGCACCCAGTTCGACACCTCCGAGGGCCAGACCCGCTCGTTCAACGTCGACGGCCTGATCGCTGGCTGGACCGAGGCCCTGCAGCTCATGCCCGTCGGGTCGAAGTGGACGCTCTACATCCCCGCCAGCCTCGGCTACGGCAGCCAGGAGCAGCCCAACATCCCCGCCGACAGCATGCTGATATTCGACGTTGAACTCGTCGGCACCACGCCGCCGCCCACGGTGACCCTCTCGCTCGATCACGACAGCATCCCCGAAGACGCCGGCGTGGCGACTGTAACCGCTACCCTCTCGACGTCAGCCGATCAGGATGTGACCGTCACCCTCGCCTTTGCCGGCACCGCAACCAATACCACCGACTACACCCGCAGCGGCGATCAGATCGTCATCCCGGCCGGCCAGACCAGTGGTTCGATCACGATCACGGCCGTGCAGGACGATATCTACGAAGGCGACGAGACGGTGATCGTGGAGGTCGATACCGTCACCGGCGCCGTCGAAGACGGCACCCAGCAGGTGACGGTCACGATCATTGAAGATGATGCCTGGCAAGAGCCGACCATCTCGCTGGGGCTGGCGCCCGACGGACAGACCGAGCAGCGTACCCACGTGGCCCTGCCAGATCCGTTCACGTCGATCAACCTGATCGCCAACGCCTCGCACCCCGACCACCAGGGCATCACTGTCCTGCTCGATTTCTCCGGCGGCGATGCCGACCCGACCGACTACACCGCCTCCGCCACCGAAATCACCATCCCGACCGGCCAGACGAGCGGCTCGATCACCATCGCCCCCGATTCGGTCGCCGGCTTCGAGGCGTACTGGTGGCTGCTGGTGAAGATCGCCTCGATCAGTGGCGGGCACGAGATGACTGGCAACGGTGTCAAACATCAGCTGGTGGCGGTCACCTCGGCCGACCTGAACGATCTGCAGCAGGGCGAACTGTTCCTGGCGATGAACGCCAATGTCGAGGGCGTCGAGATCACGCAGAGCGGCCTGCAGTATGAAATCTTCCAGCAGGGCGACGGTCCCATCCCCGGCCCGACCGACACCGTCGAGGCCATTTACAGGGGCACCCTGGTCAGCGGCATGCAGTTCGACAGCTCTGACGGCCAGCCCGTCGAGTTCGATGTCGACGGGGTGATCGCCGGCTGGACCGAGGCCCTGCAGCTCATGCCCGTCGGGTCCAGGTGGAAACTGTACATCCCTGAGGACCTGGCCTATGGCGACCAGGCGGTGGGCAGCATCCCGCCGAACAGCGCCCTGATCTTCGAGGTGGAACTCGTCGGCATCGTGGGCAACCCGTAGGCCCGGGCGAAATCCGTGGCCAGGGTACATCCGTCTGCAGTCTCGTCAGTTTGAGGACATGCCGCCAGGCGGCACAGCCCCGCATCATCCGCGGGGCCGTGCCACCCGGCGCTTCGGATCATTCGTCGTTGTCCAGAACGATCACCGTCACGTCGCGCACATATATGCCGTGGTATCGACGGTCATCGCTGATGACCGTGTGAGTGATGGTGGTTGTCCTGTCATCATCGGGCACCTGGTTATCCACGGCCGCCACCGTGATGATGATCGGCACGTTCCAGGTCTCCGGGGTGAAGGTCACCAGCAGCTGGATGCCTGGCCCCCTGCTGAGGTCCACATGCCCGTGCTCGGGTGCGGCGGATATCATCACATCGCCCATCGGCTGGCTCTCCAGCACAATGGAATAGGTATCCGGCTCGCCGCCTTCGGTCACCTGCACGCCGTCGCCCTCCGATATGAGCACCCCGGGGTAGTCATTGTCGCCGATTTCGACGGTGATGTTCGGCAGTGCGTAGCCCGTATACACGGGGTCCTCGCTGGTGACGCTGTGCGTGATCGTCCCCCAGTGCGTGCCTTGGGCAACCATGTCGTCTGTCGCCGTGATCGTCACCTCCTGCGGCGTATTCCAGTTGGCGGAGGTGAATGTCAAAGTTACCGGCGCCCCCGATCCGTTGCCCAGGTTCAGCTGCGCGTCCGGGGTCGCCGTGATATCCACAGGCTGCCTCGGTTGACTCTCCAGGAAGACCTGGTACCTGTCCGTCCTGCCGCCCTCGATCACATAAGGGTTGTTCGATACGTCGACCACGATGCCGCCCGCGTCGTTGTCCTCGATCTGCGCGGTGACGTTGGGGATGGTCAGGGCGCTGTAGAAGCTGTCCCCGGTGGAGATCGTGTGGGTGATCGTGCCGCTGTGCGGACCTTCGACGACCGCGTCATCAACCGCCTCGACGATCACCTCCTGCGGCACGTCCCAGATGTCCGGCGTGAAGATCAGCGACAGCGGGACGCCCGCGCCCTCGCCGACGTCAAGCTGAACGTCCGGGTCGACCACGATCTCCACGTCCTGGCTCGGCCTGCTGTTCAGCACGATCGTGTACGAGTCCGCCGCCCCGCCTTCACTCACTGACAACGCATTGCTGCTCAGGGTCACGCCAGGCGTGTCATTATCGGCGATCTGGGCCATGACATCGGGGCCCTTCCGGCCGCTGTAGCGCGTATCCTCGCTGCTGGCCACGTGGGCGATCAGCCCGGTGTGAGGCCCTTCGGCGACCAGGTCGTCGACAGCCGCAACCGTCACTTCCTGCGGCATGTCCCAGTCTTGCGCGGTGAACGTCAGGTCCAGCGAGTTGCCCCCGCCGTTGCTGACATCGAGCTGTGCGTCCGGCGTCACCGTTACGACGACCTCGGCGGTCGGCTGCGTGGCGAGCCTGACCGTGTACATGGCGGTCTGGCCGTCCTCGGAGACCTGCAGCCCCATGGCCGGGCTGACGATGATCCCCGGGAAGTCGTTGTCCTGGATCATCACGTCCACGACACCGACGGCGATGCCGTCATAGTCGGGGTCGCTGCTGCTGACCGTCGCCGTGATCGTGCTGAAGTGCGGGCCCTCGGCGACCGAATCGTCCACCGCCTTGACCGTCACCTCCTGCGGCACGTTGTGGTCCGACGGCGTGAACGTCAGCGTCAGCGGCTCACCCGGCCCGTTGCCCAGGTCCAGCTGGGTGTCGGTGTCCAGCGTCACCTCCACGTCCGCGGCCGGCTGCATGCTCAGGACCACCAGGATCGTGTCGGTCGCGCCGCTTTCGGCGACAATGGTGATCCCGTCCGGCTCGATCAACGTTACGCCCGGCCCATCGTCATCGATGATGACCACCGTTATCTCCGTTGGCTGGCCCAGGTTCGCGTTGACCACGTTGACCACCTTGATCACGATCATCTTGGCCGGTTCGGGGACGAGATTGTCCTGCCCGACCAGCGTGATCTCGCCCGTCGTGGAGCCCGCGACGATCACGATCTGCTCGCCCGAGACGGTGAAATTCTGGCCCCGGACAGCGGTGCCCTCGAACGACAGGTTCACGACCACGTCCTGCTTGATGGCGCTGGACAGGTTGGCCCTCACCACCGCCGTGCCGCCTGCCTCGGCCAGCAGTGGGCTACTCATGCTGAGGGTGACCACCGGCACCGTGTCGTCATCGATGATCGTGATGACAACCTGCTGGCGGCCACCGGCCGTCGCTCCCGACAGCGAGAAGATCGATACCAGCACCGTCTCGTCACCCTCGAAGACCGTATCCTGCGTCGCCGTCACCGTGATCGACCCGGACGTCTGGCCGGCCGGAATTACGATCTTCTGGCCCGACGTGCTGTAGTCGTCGCTGCCGGCCGTACCGCTGAATGCCAGGTTGACCGTCACGTCGGACGAGGCCGCCGCCGAGAGCGTCGCGGTGACGGTCGTCTGGCCGCCTGCCTCGGGAATCGTCGTCGAGCCCGGGTCCGCCCCCGGCACGCTGAGCTGGACCGAAGGCGTATCGTCGCCGCCGGTCCCGCCGGTCCCGCCACCACCGCCGTTGCCGCCGTCCTCGGCGGCCAGCGTGATCGTTACAATCTGGTCATTCACTTCGACGGCATTATCCACATCCGAGATTGATACCTCGATGGTCCGGCTGCTGCTGAGCCCGGCGGCCTCGCGGGTCACCGTGATGCTCCCGCTCGTCTCGCCGGCGTCAATCGTGATCTGATCGGCCGAGCGCGTGTAGTCCTGATCGACGACCGCGCTGCCGCCGAACGCCAGCACCACCGTCACATCCTTGCTTGCAGGCACATCGAGCGATGCGGTCACCGTGGCCGTGCTTGCCTCTTGTACGAGAGTCGTGTTGTCCACCCCCAGCGTCACCTCCGGCAGGGCAGGTGGCGGCGGGCACCCCCCTATCGCGGTTACCACGGATGCCAACAACGATACCTTCAGAAGAGTCCATTTCCTGTTCTTCATTTCGCATCCTCCACACCGACACCGCTTGCACCGGGAAAGACGATTTCCCGGCTCATAGCCCACGTTCGTCCCACCCCGCGAGTCGGCGCGGCAGCAGACAACTTCACAACCTGCTCGTGTGCGACACGGCCACCGCGGCACAGCCAGCCGCGGACACGCGGTTTCACGGAAGTAAAAAAACAGAAATCATGTTGCCCGACCCGCACTCACGCCCAGCGCGCAGGCCCGACAACCCAACGAATTGAGAAAAGAATGGAACAACAAAAAGACTGACCGGACCCCCCTCTCGGGGCCCCCTGCCTCCGCTCGCCCGGCAGGCCGGTCCGGTGCCGACCCGTCAAACGATCGGAAGCCGCGATCTTGTGCTGCTTTCGTACGTCCCCCGGGAGCATGTTCCCATATCAGTATACGCCCTTGAGCCGCAACTTTTTCCACTTTGAGGTTTGTTTTTTTCCGCACGCCGGCCTTGCGGGCGATTTTCTGTACGGCTTTCACCGACCCGCTCGGTCTTCGCCCGCTGACGACAATGCCTTGATATGCAGCGTGCAGGCAAATGGGACGCGCAGCACCCGGACGCGAAAAAGGGTTGCGGCCCGGGCCTCCGCCAAAAGCCGCAGGCCGGGCCGCAACCCGTGTCCGGAATCAGGTACACATCCTATCGGCGATGGGGCCCATAGGGTTTAGGATATCCCGTCCCCGGCGACCCCCACCAGGTGACTCGCCTCGTTCACCGCCAGCAGCGTGCTCACTCCGTCCTGATGCCGCACCAGGTTCACCGTCGCATTGACGATACCGAACCGATACTCCGGCCCGACCTCGTCGATTATCCACGCCTCCAGCCCCCGCGCCACCGGCGCGCCGTGACTGAACACCGCCACCACGTCGTCCGCCCCCGTCCACGCCGCCTTGAGGTGCTCGACAAACCGCCGCATCCGCCCCGCCATCGTCTCCACCGACTCCGGCCAGACCGGCCACCCCCAGCACCCCGCCGGCAGCGCCGGGTCCAGTACTACCCGCGGCCAGACCTTCGCCAGATCCTGCAGTGTCCCCGGCTCAAAATCCTCCAGGTTGGAAAACCCCGACCAGAAATGTTCGACAATGTCCGGCCGGACCCATACCGGCAGGTCCAGCCGTTCCGCCAGCGGCATCGCCGTCAGAATCGCCCGCCGCAAGGGGCTCGAATAGATCGCCCGAACCCCCGCCCTGGCCAGCCGGTCGGTCAACCGCTCCACCTGCCGGCACCCAGGGTCGGACAAGACGCAATCCGCCCCGCCGCTGAGTCCGGCGTTGGATTCCGATTCGGCATGTCTTACGAAATACGCCAGCATCGCTCGCCTTTCTGGCTCCGTCGCCCCCGCCGTCCCAAGCATCGCGTATCAGGGGTCTGACCCCTTTGCGAACGCCGAGGCTCGAACCACAGCCGAAGCCCCCGCGGACGACACAGATACCTGAGACATTCACCGGGGTCTGACCCCGTGGGCAAACGCCCCCGCACCCGCTCCAGGGGGTCAGACCCCATTGGCCTGATCAAGTATCCAGGCGGCCGCGAAGTTTCGACGGTGGTTCCGGCTGGAGGCGTCTGCTCGGGGTCAGACCCCGGCAAGCCCTCGCTTTTCTGGCTCCGTCGCCCAGATCCGTGGATCCCGCACGTGCAACCCGAACCTGTCTGAGGGGTACATCGTATCAACTGCAACCCGGTCAGCCAGGCGCCGGCCCGTGTGCGGCCCCAGGCGTCTGTGACCATCGCGGCGGCCGGATCGGGCGAAGCTGCGGGGCTCCGGACCTTGACACGGGAGTGGGAACCTTGTAGCCATTGACACTCTACGAAGTACGTTAGGCGATCGAGTCGGGTATTGCAGTGTCAGTACCCCGGTGCATCGCGACAATGTGGCGAACCTGCCAGGCGGGGCCAGACCCGGCCCGCCACCCGAAACAGCAGTATGTGGGCGGTACCGAACCAGACAAGGTGAATCACGATGATCGATGTACGAGACCTGACCAAGTACTACGGCCAGAGGCCGGCGGTCGACAACATCACCTTCCAGGTCGAGCCCGGCCAGATCGTCGGCTTCCTTGGCCCCAACGGCGCCGGCAAGACCACCACCCTCCGCATCCTGACCGGCTACATGCCCGCCACCAGCGGCCAGGCCCGCGTGGCCGGCTACGACGTGTTTACCGAGTCGCTCCAGGCCCGGCGCCAGATCGGCTACCTGCCCGAGAACGTCCCGCTCTACACCGACATGCGGGTCCGCGAGTACCTCACCTTCCGCGCCAAACTGCGGGGCATGAACCGCACCGACCGCGACAGCCGGCTGACCAAGGTCGTCGACATGTGCTGGCTCGGCGACGTGATCGACCGGCCGATCGGGCAGCTCTCCAAGGGCTACCGCCAGCGGGTCGGCCTGGCCGACGCCCTGATCCACGACCCCAAGGTCTTGATCCTCGACGAGCCGACGGTCGGGCTCGACCCGACCCAGATCCGCGAGATGCGCAACCTGATCCGCTCGCTCGGCGGCAAGCACACCGTCATGCTCAGCTCGCACATCCTGCCCGAGGTCGAGGCGACCTGCGACCGAACGATCATCATCGCCGCCGGCCGGATCGTCGCCGCCGGCACGGTCGAAGAGCTGCGCCACCACATCATGGGTGGCTCGCGCGTGATCGCCGAGATGCGGGGCCCCGGCCAGCAGGTGTGCAAAGAGCTCGGCTGTATCGATGGCGTCAAGCGGGTCGACCGCGAGGTCCAGGGCGACTGGAACCGCCTGCTCATCGAGACCACCGGCAAGGACGTCCGCGAAGAGGTCTCCAAGGTCGCCGCGGAAAACGGCTGGCCGATCCGCGAAATCCGCCTGGAAGTCGGCAGCCTCGAGGAATATTTCGTCCAGGTCGTCGCCAAACAGCACATGCAACAACAAAAGGCCGTCCCCGCGGCGTAGGCCCCGGGATTCGTCGGTCGGGTCCCCACTGCCCCCCTGACCCCTGTTGTTGCTGTTGTTGTTGCTGTTACTGGCAACTGACAACTGACAACTGGCTACTGTATTTCGGAGGATTGACAAAGTGAGCAACGTGGCAACCCTCACGCGGCGAGAGCTGCAGGCCATGTTCTTTTCGCCGATCGCCTACGTCGTCGGCGCGGGCTTCCTGCTGATCTCGGGGTACTTCTTCACCCGCGATGTGCTGGTGCCCGGCCACGAGGCGACCATGCGGCCGCTCTTTGAAAACATGGCGGTCCTGCTGGTCTTCGCGATCCCCCTTTTGACCATGCGGAGCCTGGCCGAGGAGTTCAGCACCGGCACCCTGGAAACGCTCATGACCGCCCCGGTCACCGACGCCCAGGTCATCCTCGGCAAGTTCACCGGCATCATGGTCTTCTACGTGGCGATGCTGGCGACCACCCTGGTCCACGCCCTGGTCCTGCGCAACTACGCGATCGTTCCCTGGCAGGCCATCGCGATGGGGTACCTGGGGCTGCTGCTGCTGGGGGCGGCCTTTGTCGCGGCCGGTTTGTTCGCCAGCACGCTGACCCGCTACCAGATCCTGGCGGCCGCGGTCGGCGCCGGCCTGCTCAGCGGTCTGACGTTCATGATGGACTACCTGGGCGAGCTGCGGGGCGACATCTGGCGGACGATCGCCGGCGGGGCCAACCTGATGGCCCACTTCGACGACTTCAGCAAGGGTGTGCTCGATACCCGCGCGGTCGTCCTGCTGCTCTCGGTGGCGGTCTTCTTCCTGTTTCTGGCAGTCAAGGTCCTTGAGTCGAGGCGGTGGCGATGAGCAAGACAATTCAAGAACCGAAAGATACGGCAACCAACCGGCATGAAGGTTTTGCCACGGCCGGCCAGCGCCGCATGAAATACGGCACTAACGTGCTGATCATGTGCCTGGCGGCACTGGCGGTGGTGATTTTCCTGAACGTCATCACGTTCAAGAAGCATTGGCGCCGGGACCTGGCGACAGCCGGCGTCTCCCAGCCGAGCGACCGCACCAAACGCGTCGTCGACCAGCTCGAAAAGCCGGTCACCCTGACCACCGTCTACACCGGCATCGGCCAGGAGAACGACCGCGAGAAGTACTTCCCGGCCGTCGAGGACTTCCTCCGCGAACTGAGCCTCTACGCCCCCGGCAAGGTCAAGATCAGCCACGTCAGAAGCGACGCCGCCAAGGCCGAACTGCTGGCGCGGGTCCAGACCTCCTCCAGCGGTCAGGCCGGGCAGTACCGCGACCTGATCGACGAGTTCGACCGGTTCGTCGCGGCCGCGACCGACACGCAAGCACCGGCCAGTCAGCCGTCGCTCCGCCAGAGCGAACTCGCCCTGACGGCAGCGCTGGGCGCAGAGAACGGCTATCTCGCCGACTTCCCCCAGGCCGCCGACCTGCAGGTCAAACTCACCCGTGACCTGCAAACCCTGGGCGACGCCCGCGACGAGGTCCGTCGACTGGTCACCGCCACCGGCCTGCCCCGCTACACCGAGGCCAAGGACAAGATCCGCGAGACCCTCGACCAGATGCGCCTGACACTCGATGCCGGCCAGCAGGATCTCGCGTCTATCGCGAAAATGTCTCAGGCGGCCGGCGACGAGTTCTTCCAGGACGTCTCCGAGCGGATGGACGAGATGGTCGCAAAGGTCCGCGAGGTTCAGGACACCGTTGGCCTGCCCGAGGACCAGGGCCTGCCCGAAGACCCCCGCGCGGCCCTGCAGGCCTACGCCAAGGAGACGATCAGAACCGCCCTCTACCTCAACAACGAGGCGCGTCGCCAGGAGGATCTGGCCGGGAAGTACCCCGCCCTCACCGAGATGCCCAGCTGGCTGGCACGCATTCAGGGCGGCGTCATCGAGCAGGTCGTCCCCCTGCCCAGCCTCGTCCGCCAGATCGCCGGCGAGCAGATGTCTCTCCGCGACCAGGTTCGCAACGTCCTGGCCATGGACAACATCGCCGCCGACCGCATCGCCGGCGTCGTCCGCCAGATCCGCAGCTACTCGGCTCAGCAGGTCAAGATCGCCGAGGCCGTCAGCCAGCTGATCAACAGGCTCAAGGCCTCGCTCGGTCAGATCGACCCCGCCAGCGGCGCGGTCCTTGCCCGCGCCGAGGCCGGCCAGTGGCAGCAGCCCCTGATCGCCCGCATCGACGAGATCAAGACGCAGATCGACGCCCTGCCGGAAATCAAGCTGACCGAGATCGCCGACAAGCTCGAAAAAACCCCCAACGTCATCATCGCCGAGGCCGGCGAGAAGGTCGAAGTCATCAGCTTCGATGACGTTTGGCCCCAGAGCCAGCCGCTGCCCGGCGCCGCGCCCGAAGATGCGCCGCGGCGGGTCTTCAATGGCGACACCGCCATCACCGCCAGCATCCTTTCGCTGAGCCAGCCGCCGCTGGCGACGGTGATCTTCGCCCACTACCAGGCCGAAGCGCCGCAGCAGATGCGGCAGTTCCAGCCGCCCCAGATGGGCTCGATCCCCTACGCCCAGCTCGAGGACCTCCGCCAGCGGCTGAGCAGGGCCAACCTGCTCGTCAAGGAGTGGAACCTCGCCGAGCAGCCCGATCCGCCGGCCGCCGAGCAGGGCACCGAGCCGGTCTACGTCTTCCTGCCTCCGCCGCAGGACTTGCCCATGCCCGGCCCGCAGCAGAAGGACAAGAAGTTCGGCGACGCGCAGGTCGCGAAGGTGAAGGAACTCATCGAGCAGGGCAGCCGGGCCATCTTCCTGTGCAAGTGGGAACCGCCCACCCGCGCGGCGTTTTTCATGCCGCCGTCCGAGCCGACCTACGCCTATGAGGACCTGCTGCGCGACACGCTGGGCGTCAACGTGCTCTACAAGTTCCGCACCGTCTACGGCGTGCCCGAGCAGCGTCAGCCCGGCTCCTACGGCGTGAACATGCAGCGCTGGGCCTACATGCCGCTCAACAACTTCACCGAGATGGCCATCGGCGAGCCGCTCAAGAACCGCCGCGTCCTGATGCTCGACGTCTGCCCGGTCGTCGCCGCCGATCAGGCCCCCGAGGGCCTTGCGATCCAGCCGATCCTCGAGGTGCCCAAGCAGGACGAGTACTGGGCCTCGGCCGACGTGCTGCAGCTGATCCAGCAGGTTGTCGGCGACGAGCGCGGCGGGCTGACCCGCAAGATGCCCGGCGACCTGCCGTCCGGCTATACCGCCGCTTTGGCTGTAACCAGCGAGGATCAGCCGCGGGCGGTCGTATTGGGCACCGGCGCGTCGGTGATGAACGGCTACCTCGGCGAGCGGGTCCCCCGCATCGGCGGGCAGGACGAGCGGATCAGCTTCGATCCGCCCCCAACCGCCAACGCCGACCTGGTGATCAACGCGGTGATGTGGCTGGCCGGCCGCAGCGACCTGATCGGCGCCGGCCCCGAGGTCCTGCCGCCGGTCGAGTTCGTGCCGCAGCCCCAGATGGCCGCCATCCGCGGCCTGGTCTGGTTCCTGCTGCCGGGCTTGGTCCTCGTCAGCGGCGCCGGCGTCTGGGCCGTCCGCAGAAAGTAGTGCGCCAAGCAGGGCGGGCTGCGCCCGCCAACGCCCCGCAAGGGGCGACAGAAAACACCCCGGGGCCGCAACCCCCGGCAGCGCCGAACGCGAATATTTCGGTTCTTCTGTAGCTTTGCACGGGTCCCGAAAGGGACGACAGAACGACTGGAAGGTCAGGAAACCATGAACACGAAAACAACCGTCATCCTGCTCATCGTCGCCATCGCCCTGGGCGCCGGCATGCTCCTCGTCTTCAGCGGCGAGCAAAACGCCGCCCAGGAGCCCGTCGCCGCGGCCGACACGCCGGCCGACCTGTTCGCCGAAAAGCCCGACACCATCGTCCGGCTCCGCATCGAACAGCCCGACCGTCCCGCCCGCGTCTTCGAGCAGCGCGACGAGGACTGGTACATCACCCAGCCGGTCACCGCCTTGGCCCAGAGATTCACCGTCGACGACGCCGCCCGTATGGTCGCCGACCTGCGCTACGTGCAGAAGTACGAGCCCGGCGACCCCGATAAACCCGGCGACACCCTGACCGGCCTCCACGCCCCGCACCTGACCGCCACCGTCGCCGGCCAGGACGGCGCCGCCCGCACCCTCCGCGTCGGCAACGTCCGCCCGATGACCGAAAACGAGACCTATGTCGCCATTGATGACGACCCGGCCGTCTACGTCGTGCGGGAGGCCCTGCTCGACCGCCTCGTGCGTCCCCTGCACGAGTACCGCGAGCGCCGCGTCGTACACGTCGCGTTTCCGAGTGTGACGCGTCTCGATGCCGCCGGCACGCAGACCTGGCACCTCGCCAGGGCCGACACCAACTGGATCATCGAGCAGCCCGTCCGTGCCGCTGCCCAGCGCGAACAGGCCGACCAGCTCCTCCATGCCGTCTGCAACCTCTACGCCGACAGCTTCGTCGCCGATGACGATGCCAACCTGCGGATCTACGGCCTCGATCAGCCGCGCCTCCGCCTGACCGTCACCACCGAAACCAGGCCCGAGCCCGACGCCTCCCAGCCGGCCAGCGACACTCAGCCGGCGCCCGAGCCGAAGATCGAAACCACCACCGTCCTCGTCGGCGGCAAGGCCGGCGGCTACTACTTCGCCAAGCTCGCCGACCAGCCCGGCGTGTTCCGCATCAGCGAGACCACCGGCAAGACCCTCGACGTCGCCCTGGCCGACCTGCGCGACAAGAACCTCGCCCGCATCGAGCCCGACGCCGTGACCGGCCTGAACCTGCAGATCGCCGGCCGGACCGCCATGCTCATCAGGCAGAATGGCCAGTGGCACATGGCGGGCGCGTACACCGGCCCGGCCGAGCCCTCCGCCGTCGACGACCTGCTCGAAACGATCCGCACCACCGAGGCGGCCACGTTCGAGGACGAGCCCAAGCCCGACCTCGTTGACTACGGCTTCGAGTCGCCCCGCGGCGGCATCCGCATCGTCTCGCAAGGCGACCTCGACACGGTCGAATTGCTCATCGGCAACGACACCAGCAGCGGCGAGATGACCTTCGTCAAGAACGTGCGGCACGACACCATCGCCGTGATCACCAAGGCCCAGGCCGACAGGCTGCTCGTCGAGCCCGCCGACCTGCTCGAACGGACCGTCATGAGCTTCGACAGGTCCGACGCCCGCCGCCTGGAAATCACCGAGGGCGGCCGGACCACCACCCTGGTTCGCCAGCCGGACGACACGTGGCGGATGACCGAGCCGCGGGATGCAGCCGCCGACGCCGACGCGGTCGCCGCGATCCTGGCCGACCTGTCGAGCCTGCGGGCCCAGACCGTTGTCGGCGGCGCCGAGAGGCAGGCGGATTACGGCCTCGACACCCCTGCGGTGCAGGTCAAGGCCTTCGTCGAGCAGCCCGCCCCCGCGACCAGCCCGCCGGCGGACGCCGCCGCAGCGCCGTCCGCAGACGGTGCCGCCGGCCAGCCCGCCGAGCAGAGTTACACCCTGACGC
>JAWLBS010000106.1:0-14390 GCA_041687575.1 Phycisphaerae bacterium
CCGCGCGACGGCCTTTTCCAGCCACTCGACCGATCGCTCGAGAGCGGTCGCCTTGTGACGCGGATTGGCAGAGGCGATCCGCCGCCACACCTCCCCCATCGCCGCACGCGGGGCCGGATCGAGCGGATCGGCCGCCGCCGCACGCCGCAGGGGCTCGACCGACTCCGCCCCGCGATTTGCCGCAAACGCGTCCTTGGCCAGGCTCATCTGCCAGATCGACCGCAGCGGGGCAACCGACAGAACGATCACAACCACCCCCGCCACCGCCGCCAGCGCGGGCGCGGCCCATCGCTTCGCGGGCAACTCGGCCGGCGCACCGGCCGCCGCCTGCGCGTCCGACCAGGTCAGCGCCAGGGCGACCGTCGCCCAGAACGGCCACGTCGCTGCCCCCACCCCCCCGGCCATCTCCGCCGCGGCGTGCACGAAGAACGCCGCCAGGCCCGCCGCCAGCATCACCCGCCCGAACCGCCCCGACACAGCCGGGATCGTCGCCGCCGCCGCCACCGCCAGCGCCATCGGCAAGGCCGGCACGGCCTCCACGAGAAAGACCGCCGAGCCGGCCGGGACCACCCCCGGCAGAAACACGAGCCAGCAGATGCCCACCACCGCCCAGGCCAGCACCATGGCCTCGCCACTCACGCCGGCTACCCGGTCTTGCGCAAGGCCCGCCCGGCCAGCGGCGCCGCCCCCAGCCGCACCGCCCCGCACATTCTGCAAGGCCGTCCCCCTCGATCGAGAACCGCGCGGCCCGGACCGTGATGCAACATCACCCGCGCCCCCCGGACCTGCCTCCCGCGCCGGCTCGCGGGCAGCGGACGTCTCCGCCGCATTGCTCCGCAGCACCAGCCAGCCGGGAACCGCCAGCGCGACGATCAGCCCGACCAAACCGAACAGCCCCCACTCCGCCCCGACGGCCATCAGCCAGTTGTGCGGATGCGTGACCTCCTCGGAGGCATAGATCGGTTTGTGCGCCAGGTACGCCGTGCCGAACTGACCGGGCCCCGCGCCGGTCAGCGGGTCGGCGCCGAAGATCCGCAGCGCCCCCTCCCAGTAGTTCAGCCGGAACGCCAGCGAACGGACCTTGCCCCCGTACTCCTCCAGCCGGGGAAACGTCGTCTGCGACGTCGTCGCCAGCACGACCAGCGATATCTGCAGCGCCGCCAGCATCCCCAGGCACACACCCGCCGCCACTTTCGGCCGGCGACGCACCCGCCACAGGATAATCGCCACCACGATGCCCGTGGCGATACCCGCGACGGCGCCGACGCTGCCGATCCAGCCGATCACGATCAGCTGCCAGACAATGATCGCCACCAGAATCGCCAGGGCGATATGGGCAGGATCGATCCGCATCGAAAACAGTGGCCGGAGCCGCCCGCCCTCGCTGCCCGGCGGCGCCCGCCGCCCGGCTTGGACACCGCCTTCGCCGGGACGACCGCCGGAGGTGTCCTGCGAGGCTGACTCGCTGCGCCCCGACCGCCGCCTTGCACCGGCCACTCCCACCGCCGCGACCGCCATCCCCAAAAGCAGAAACGACGCCAGCACGTTGGGGTGATAGAAGTACCCGCTCGGCTGGTGCGCCAGGATCCGGGATTCGAAGATCTTGATGGCCGGATCGCTGAGATCCTTGCCCTGTTTGGCCCAGAATTCTTCCTTGGTCTGCTCGTACTGCTCCAACGTCTGCTGGAACTCGTAAAGCTGTTGCCGCGAGGCCCGCCAGCAATTGGCAACCGCCGCCGACAGCAGCGCCGCCAGCAGCACCCGCCGCCAGATCGGCCGGCCGGCGAGCAGCTGCACGAGCATCGCCGCGGCCGCAATGGGAAGGATCGTCCCGATCGCAACGTTGATCGCCAGCCGCTTGTCGCTCGCCCCGGGAATCGAGACAACCGCCGCCAGCACCAGGATTAGCGCCCCCACCTCCAGACCCGTCAGCCGCCACGCCTGCCGTCGCAGCACCAGCCAGCCCGCCCCCAGCAGCAGCCCCGCCGCGGCCAGCACGTGGGCGATATACATCACGGCCGGGCTGGTGCTCCACCAGACCGGCGAGGGGCTGACCAGTTGGGTGACGTGGACCGTCCAGCTCTCCCCGAGGATCGGGCGGACGGTCAGCGCCGCGGCGAGCAGGACGAACGCCCCGATCGCCAGCGCCGTATGCCACAGCCGCCGGTCCGCCGGCGCTTGGGCCTTCGCAGCCGCCGCCTTACCTGGTGCCTTGCTCATACAGGCCCGTTCCCTCGAGAATGGCGACGACGCTCAACACGCAGACGCACTGGACGAACAGCAGCACGGCCGCCGACCAGCTCACCCACGGCAGAAGCAGGGCCGACAGCCCCGTCGTCGCCGTCGCCAGGTAGATCGTCAGCACCATCGCCGCGCCGCTCATCCCCCGCTTCATCAGCCGGTGCGAAAAGTGCCGCCGATCGCCCCGAAACAGCGGCACCCCCGCCCGATAGCGGTGGATCAGCACGGTGATCGTGTCGTAGATCGGCACGGCCAGGATGAACAGCGGGGCCGCCACACCATACGGTTCGGTCTTCAGGGCCGGGTTGTAATAGGTGACCGCCACGGTCGCAACCGCCAGCAGAAAGCCGATTGGCAGGCTGCCCGCATCGCCCATGAAGATCCGGGCCGGCGGGAAGTTGAAGATCAGGTACCCCAGTGCCGCCCCCGCCAGCGCCCACGCCATGGCCGGCACGAAGACCTGCCCCACCAGCGCCGCCGAGACCGCCAGGATCGCCGCGCAGATCGCCACCACCCCGGCGCACAGCCCGTCGGCGTTGTCCATCAGGTTGATCGTGTTGGTGATGCCGACCAGCCAGAGGATCGTCAAGGCGATGCTGGGGACCGTCCCAAGCAATTCCGCCGCCCGGACATCAGCGCCAAAGACGACCAGCGACGCCGCCACGATCTGGGCAATCAGCTTCTGCCACGGCTGCAGCGGCCGCAGATCGTCGATCAGCCCCACCACGTGCAGAAACAGCGCCGCCCCCAGGATCATCAGCAGGCTCGGCAATTTGGCCAGCACGCCGGCCTTGTGGACCGCCAGCCAGCCCAGCCCTGACACGCGGTCCGATAATAGCACGATCACTAGTCCTGCCGCGACGATGGCCACGAAGGTCCAGACGATCGCAATACCCCCGCCCAAGGCGATCGGCCGGCCGTGGTCCTTGTAGCCGCCCGGGTTATCCATGAAGCCCCACCGCAGCGACCAGCGGCGGACCGACTCGGTCAGCCCGACCGACAGACCGAACGCCCCGACCAGGCACGCCAGCGACACGGCAACCGGGATCACGGAAGGAAATTGCATACCGGACTCAATCCTCGTCAGACCCTCGAGCGATACCCCCCCGCCAAACCCCATCATGCCGGATGATGGATACAAGGGCAAGGGGCGCTGCGGCGGCAGGGGACGCTGCGGCGACGCGGTGCCCCCAATGGCCGGCAGGAGTTTCCACGGCCGTCTCGATCTCACAGGTAGGTACGCCCCGGCCAAACGGACGGTTCAAGCAGCGTCAGGGGTCTGCCCCCCATCGTGGAATGTTCGCACCCGAACCCACGCCGAAGTCGCCTCGGGGGGCAACGATACCTGAATCGATCCGGGGGTCTGACCGCGTGGGGAATGCCACGCACCCGCGCCATGGGGGCAGACCTCTGGAAACTAAACCGAAAGCCCCCCCGCCGACCAGCCGATGTCCCTGCTGAGGCGCCCAGCCGGCCCCACCAGTCCGAGTTGAATCGTATATTCAACTCGTGTGTTGCCAGGTCCGCCCAAGGATGGATGAGCGAGGTGATTTGTATGTCCAGTCACGCCACCGTGAACCATGAAACGTTTGAGCTGCTTAAAAGTTCGGCCGCCGTGCCCTCGGTGCCCCACGTGGTCACCCGGTTCATGGATCTGACGCAGAACCCGGACTTCCACTTCGACGACTTGGCCGAACTGCTCGGAACCGACCCGGGCATCGCCAGCGAACTGCTCCGGCTGTCCAATTCCGCGATGTTCGGGGTGGCGCGGCAGGTCACCTCGCTGCGGCAGGCCCTGACCCTGCTGGGCATCAAACAGATCCGCTCGCTCGTGCTGAGCCGCTACATGGTCCAGTCCGTCGGCAGCGGCATCCGCGGCGGGATCGACATGAGCTACCTGTGGCGACGATCCCTGGCCTCGGCGGTCCTCTCGGCCCGCTTCGCTGACGCCCTGCTGCCCCGCCGGCGCGAGGAGGCCTTCATCAGCGCCTTGCTGGCCGACATCGGCGTGGTCATCCTCGCCGACGGCCTGCACCAGCGGTACCTTCCGGCTGCCGAACGTTATCGCCCTTGCCAGCCCTACGACATCGACGACCTCGAGCGGGAGCTCGTCGGCGTGACCCATGCCGATGTCTCTGCGATGGTGCTGAACCACTGGCACCTGCCCTCGTTGATCGGCGAGGCCGTCAGGTACCATCACACCTGGCCGCTGGACCCGGTGATGGACGAGGATACCGCCACCTGCGCGAGACTCATCAACGGCAGCAGCCGGATCGGCAAGCTCCTGTGCGAGAAGCCGCACGCCGACCAGGTCGCCGGCATCTGCATCGGCGCGATGGACATGATCGGTCTGGAGATGTCGGTCCTGGCGGGCACCCTGGAAAAGATCGAGTCCGATATCCAGGAGCTCGCCGAGATCCTCCGGGTCGACGTGATCTCCGCCGGGGTCCACGAGATGATCACCGCCGAGATCAAAACCCTGATCAGCCAGCCCATGTAGGGCTGGCTGCGCCCGCCAACCTGCTCCGAACGCACCGTCTCCGCATCCTGCACCGCGCCCAAAGGAGCCCGAAGCGTAAGCGAGGGGACCCTTTCGGTCGCTCCAGATGCGCAAGATCCCCGGGTTCTGCGGGAAAGAGCCGCATACCGTGAGGTCGCGGTAGACCTTCCGATGAGGGGGTTATACCCGCGCTGCCGACCGCGTCCTTTGCGCAAGCCTTTGGTGGGCAATAGCCCACACCCTACTTGCTGATTCAGGTGTTCACGGTCCTGCGGTCGTTTCGCAGGACCGTCTTTTTGCGCAAACAACGGGGCCGGCTTCCTTGCCGGCCCCATACAACTCTATCCAGAATGAAGGGTTATCTGGCTCGTTCAGTCCGCAGGTGCGGCCGCGGAAACAGACCCCGCCGGCCGCAACGCCCCGCGGTCTAGAAATCCTCTTCGCGGCGCTGCTCGAGCATGCGGCGGAGGTAGGCGTTCTCGCGGCGGGTCGCCTCCAGGTCGAACATGAGGTACTTGATGCACAGGCGGAGGAAGTCGATGTTGTCCTGGATGTCGCCGACCGTCTGCTTCAGCTGCTCGTGGCGCTGCTTGGTCTGCTCGGCCAGGACCTCAAGCTTGCACCTCTGCTCTTCCGGCAGGGTCGAGATTTCTGCGACCAGTTCAGCCAGCCGCGCCTGGAAGGTCTGCTCGTTCTGCATGTTCAATGCTCCTTTCGTCCTCCTGAGGACGCCTCACATCCGTTGCACCTCGCGTGCCAACCGACGCCGATCCGCGCGTCTGTCGACAGAAGCGCATAAATCTTGTCAGAACAAAGCGTTAGGAAAATCCGCCGCTGGCATGTCAAACCAGGTAAATTTGCACGTTTGCAATGGGTGACATTGCGAACGGCAACACCCGAGAAGCCATCATGGAGCAAAAAGCGATGTAACTACTTCCACAACAGCATCTTGCAAACCCAGCGGCAACGTTTCCCCGCATCCGCACAGCCATGCCGTGTTGCCTTCAGACAACACACCCGGCTGACGCTCGTCCGGTTCAACCCCGCCCAAGGTCGGCCCTACACGTACCCGGCCCCCGGCGTGAAGCCTCGGGGTGCACACCCTGGTGCACCCGCCTTAGGTTCTGCCGCCTCAGCCGTCTCGTATGAACCCGGCCTGCGACCCGAACCTGTCCCATAAAAGCAGCCCAAAAACCACTGCCATCCAGGACTACCCCTAGATTAGCGCCTTCTCAGGGAAAAGCAACATCTTTTTGCAGAAATTTTCCTAGCGAGGCCTAAGGGGTTGCACCATGCCGCCGGGTGGGGGATTCCCCTACAACACAAGGCGGCAGCCCTAACACTATGCCGCCAGCCGGCCTGAATATCGCACCCGCCACCGACACCGTCTGACGCTCCCGGACCGGCAAATATCACTGTAACGGACTGGGGGGCAAAGGAATTACGGATCGGCCAGAAGCCGGATCCGCAACCGTGCGTCCGCAATGCACCCGTTTCGCCTCCGCCGGCCTGACCGGCACAGAATCCAACCCCCGGTCGCGACCGGGCCACTCCGCACCCTGATGCCTGTCCTTAGAAGCCCCTCAGGGGCAACCACGGCCGGAGACTTCGTCCGCGAGGCGTACCGAAGCTATCGGTTCGCGTATTACGCAGTTCATGGGCGAGACCGAGACTTGTCCGCCTGAGCCTTGTATTGGATCTTAACCTGTGGACCCGGAGTTGCCCGATAGGATGGACTGGCAGCCGCCGCCAATGCGCCTCCAATCAGCGGCCGCTGCTGCAAAAGGAGTTGTTTCATGCCGTATGTATCGCGTAAAGCGGCAGCCTGTGCTGCTGCGACCGTCGTGCTGATCGCCGCATGCACCCTCGTGCCCGGCTGCGAACCCGGCCAGATCACGCCAACCGGGACCGTCAACCTCAGGATCACGGACGCACCGTTTCCCATCGACCTGATCAGTGAAGCCACCGTCACCATCAGCCGGATCGACATCCGCCTCGAAGATGACGCGCAGGATCTCGCCGACGGCGAGGAAGACGCCGAGAGCCGGCCCGACACCGACGACATCGACGACTCGACCGCCGATTTCACGGACGACTCGCAGCCCGTGGCGGCACAGCGTTTCGATCCAGCAGTCGCCCAGCTTGCCGACGAAGGTGGCGACGGCAAACCGACCGACGAGACCGGCGACACGGACGAGACCGACACCGAGGAAGACGACGAATCGCTCGCTTCCCCATGGATCACGATCTTCGACGGTGAGAAGGCCTTCAACCTGCTCGATCTCCGTAACGGCCGCACCGACCTGCTTACCGATGCCGTCGTACCCGCGGGCACCTACACCCAGATGCGCCTAATCGTGACGACGGGCTCGATCACGCTCACCGACGGGCGGACTTTCGACCTGCACGTCCCCAGTGGCGCCCAGACCGGCATCAAACTGCACTTTGTCTTCACGGTGGAAGAAGGCGAAGAGCAGCCGCTGCTGCTGGACGTGGACCTGAGTCGGACCTTCCGGCCGATCCCCGGCAGCGGCCTGCACCGGCCCGAGGACATCCGCGAGTTCAAGTTCCAGCCGGCGCTGGGCATGCGTCTGATCAACCTGCGGCAGGCCGGCTCGATCAGCGGGACGGTCACAAACGCCATAGCACCGCTGGGCGGCGCGGCTGTCACAGCCCTGCGCGACGGGCAGGAGATTACCACCACCTCGACCGAGTCCGATGGCACCTACATGCTCGTCGGTCTGCCGAGCGGGACCTACACGGTCGCCTTCGCCATGGAGGGATACCTCGAACAGGAGGCATCCGACGTCGCGGTTGAAGCCGGCCAGACCACGGCCTACATCGATGCCGTGATGATCGCGGATGTACAGTAGCATCGTGGCAGCATCCTCGACTACCGACTCGCAACCCGTGAAAAAGAGAAGGGCCCGGCGCGATCGAATCGATCGCGCCGGGCCTTTGCGTCAATCCATGCGTCGCTGCTTGGTCGGTCAGCCGGCCTTGACCTCGATGCGGCGCGGCTTGACCTCGGGGCGCTTCTCGACCTGGACGGACAGTACGCCGTCCCTGAGGTTCGCCTCGACCCTGGCCGGGTCGACCGTGCTGGGCAGCTGCACCTGCTGAACGAACTGCCCGTAGCGGCGATACCTGTAGTGGTACTGCACCTTGTCGCGTTGGACCTGCTTCTTCTCGCCGCGGATCGTCAGCACACCGTTTTCGACGGTGATGTCGACGTCCTCGGGCTTGATGCCCGCCAGTTCGGCCTCGACGTGGATGTTGTGCTCGTCCTCCCAGACCTCCAGGCCGCTGGGGTGCCAAAGCCCCGCGCTGTCCCCGTTCTGCGTCGGCGGGTTGATCTCCCGGTTGAACCGATCCAGCACATCCATCAGCGTTGCATCCGCCAGACGTCGTCCCAGAGTGTTCATCATGGTTCGTACCTCCTTCTTGACGTTTGCTTCCTGCGGGCCCGCGGGCCCGATCACGTGTGTCTCCTGCCGCCCTCTCGCGGCGGCACGGAAAGAGATGGCAAACGGCGTGCCAATCGCATCGCCAGCGGCAACAGATTGCGCAAATAATTGGAAGTCAGCGAATTAAGAGCGGACGCCGTCGAGGTCGCGTGTGGGCGCCACCCGAGCGGATTCTGTCAAATTGACATCGGTGGCAGGCAGTCGGACGGTAACCTGGACGCCTCGCTTCTGCAGCTCGTTTACGAACGGCGCGTACGGCACGTCGGTCACCGGCGACAGCAAGCCCCGCCTGGTGATCTTGCCCGCCGCGAGCATGATCGCCCCGATGCTGGCGGTGTAGCCGACGGTCCGGCTCATCGCGGTGAAACCCGTCGCCAGGTCGCGCCGGTCGACCACCTGGTGCACCAGCCGGACCTTGCTGCCGCCGCGCGTACCGCAGACTTCGTTGCGAACCAGGGCGATGTCGCGCTGGTCATCCCCCAGCCGCAGGTGCGGCCCCATCGCCGCGGCCAGGAACCGTTTCCTGTCAACCGCGACGCCGTCGACCACGACCGGCTCGTCGTCCAGCAGGTGCAGGCCAACCATCGTCCGCCAGAACTGCGCGTGGCCCGGCCAGCGACACGAATAGCGCCCCATCGACGCCAGCGAAGCCATGTCCAGCCCGGCTGCCTCGGCGTAGCGCAGGGCGTCGCCGTTGGGGTAGGCCTCCAGCCGGCCGAGGCCCTCGACGTCGATCTCGTGCACGTTCACCGGCTGCATCTGCTCGTCGGCGGGGATGTCGATGACCTTTCCCTCCCGCAGGATGCGCCCGGGACGGCGATACGACCCGAGGACGCCTTCGAACGTCCAGGTCACCTTGTACCTGATCGGGTTGTCGGCGGCCTCGGGCTCGGGGATGCCGGCCCCGTAGCAGTGGACATGCTCGACCGTCTCCAACGACCGCACCGCCTCGCCGAGCATCACCAGGTCGATCCCCGGGTCCAGCCCGAATTCCGGCAGGATTGCCAGGCCCCTGTCTTTGGCCTGGTCCGCCAGCGCCCGCAGCGGCGGCGTGGCGTAGGAACTCGTCACCACGTGGGCGCCGTGCCGCAGGGCGGCGGCGGCAACCGGCTCCATAAAGGCGTTGGGCAGCAGGTTGATCACCACGTCCGGCCGATGCGCAAAGAGACGCTCGATGCTGGCGGGGTCGCAGGCGTCGACGTGCTCGCAAGCGACCTTCGCGCCGTAGCCTTTCTTCGCCACATGAACCTTCAGGGCGTCCACCGCATAGTCGGCAGCGACCACACCGGTCACATCGTCGCAGTTGACCAGGTCGTGCAGCGCCGCCTTGCCCTGCATGCCTACGCCCAGAAGCAGTGCTTTCATTGGGGATTCCCTTGTCACCTATTCCTGCTCTTCGGCCGGGACAAACTCCGCTTGATCGTTCAGCCGGTACGGAACGTTGGGCTTTAAATTCCTCTCGTCTACATGACCGACGGCCACACGTATGGCTTTGCATGTTTCATCCCACCATTGGATCATAACGGTCCCGTTACGTCCTGCCGAAGCGATGCCGTCGATACCAGCCAACGCGATCCCTCCATCTCCAGCCCTGGCATGGCCCCCCTCGCCCGTGACCGCCAACCCGCCCTCACCTGCAAAGGCCGTGCTTGGCTCGTCTCTCCCCTCGGCATCACCCCAGACGATCGCCAGCCCCTCCTTGCCACTGGAGGCGTCGCCGCAGTCGGTAACGATCGCGCAGCCGAAGTCCCCGCTCCTCGCCCGGCCGCTCCGGGAGAATGCCAGCCCTCCTTCCCCTACACTCGACCTGCCGCGGGTATCGCTTATAGCCACCCCACAACCTCCGGCAGTCGCTTCGGAGAATTCCCCCACCACGGCCACACCGAAATCTCCCACTGAGACCGCACCTTCGTATAAAAGGAAAGCCATTCCATGGTCCTCTGCGTGTGCTTCCCCCCAGGTCGCAGCCGCAACTCCATACTTTCCGGCACGGGCCTCCCCTGATTCCACGCGGGCAAGGCTGTGACCTCCCGCGATGGCACGCCCCTCGTTCCCTGCAACGGCGACACTATACTCGCCCACCAGCGCCTCCGCCCAGTCTCCGGCAACGTTGACTTCAACGACATGGCTGGGTACCGGCAGGCCCTGCTCACGGAGGAACCCGCACGCCTCGCGCGGTTGCCCCGTGAAGACTACCTCCCCTGCCCGGAAATTCACGAACCCATCGTTCTCCACATAATCCGCTTCATCAATGGCGACAACCGCCCAAAGGGCATTCGATCCCCAGTGCAGATGCCCGGGATGCCGGCAGGGCAGAGCCAACACCTTGAACCACGTGGTATCGGGCATCCCTTCGACGACCGTCGCCTGATCGATGCGCCCGCGCTGGGGCCAATGGTAACCATGGTATTTGGATCCGGGCACATAGGAACTGACCGCGTGGCGTCTCATGGAAAAGGCCCTCCGCATATGATTGCCGCTACCCTTCACGCCTGCACCGGGCTCACCGCAATATGTCTCGAACTGCGCCGCGATCTGCACCGCACCGCCTCAATCGAGTTTCTCGTCGGCCGGCTGCGGGTCCCGCTGGAACAGTCCCACAGCCACACGTCCGACGCCACCTTGCAGCCGGTGATCTGCTGCGCGAGCGGATCGGTCGTGACGTGGCACCCGAGATGAGGGCGATGCGCATTCGAAGGTTTACCGCGACCTCACGGTCGCGGCTCCTTCCCGTTTGTCTGCGGGCGTAGCACCCGCTCGGGGGCTCGCTACGAATCTTTGCGCGGCTTGTAGCCTTCGTATTCGAACTCGGTCCGGATCTCCGGCACGAACGGCGCCGACTGCGGGTCGCGGGCCTGGACGACCACCTCGATCGTCTCATCCTCGCAAAAGTCAGCGGGCAACTCCACCTCGCCGCGCTTGTAGCCCTCGTACGCCCAGAACCAGCTCATCGAACCCCGCGTCACCTCGAAGCGCCTGCCATTGACGGTCACATCCGCCACGACCGGCCGGCACATGTGCGTGCCCATGAAGATCACCAGGATGTTGCCCTCGCCCGGCCGGACCGGCAGGCTCGCGCGGATCGGCTCTGGCCACGCTACGGTGTAGCTGCGGCCGTGGAAGGCCTGGCCGCAGGAATAGTGCCTGGCGCCCAGGATCTCCCGCTCGGCGATGTGGTCGCAGATGTAGAGCATGTCGGCCTCAGCGTTGGGCTGGTTCTCCAGCAGGTAAGGATGCCGGCGAATAAGGGCGGCCACCTTCCGCGCCAGGTCCCGCGAGCGGGCCCGCGCGGCCTCCGACCGCTCATAGACCTGGCACTTGACCGAGTAGACCCACTCCTTCAGCGTACTGAAGTAGTCATGCCGGATCCGCAGGTTCCGCACCTGCCGGCACAACTCCGCCAAGGGGTTGGGCGCCGGGCTGACGTGGTGGTGCAGCGTCTCGGGCATCTCCTCGGGCGGCGCCTGGCCGGCTTGGCTCAACAGGTCCGCCAGCAGCGCCTCCGCCCGCTGGACGTACAGCCCTGCCAGATCGATCTCCTTGCGGAACGAGGTGTTGCCCGGTTCGAACAGCAGGTCCCGCTCGGCGACGAACAGGTTGCAGTTGCCCCGGAAACTGTTCCAGTAGCCGGTATTGAAGAAGTACGACTTGTCCACGAAGTACATCCGCGAGACCACCTCCCAGCCCAGGTCCAGGATCTGCTTGACCGTCGCGGCATGCGTGGGACCATAGGTGCGACTCAGCCAGTCCGTCTCTGCCCGCGCGGTGTCCACGTTCGGGTCGCGGCACGCCTCGGCCATCACCGCGATGTTCAGCTCCATCGGCTTGTCGAAGGTGTGCCCGCCGGCCCGGTCGGTGCGGATCGTGATGCCCTGGCAGCCCTTCTCGGCTGCGAACTTGACCTCGTTAGCATAGTGCGTCGCGCAGGCGGCTGGCACCTCGCACTCGCCCCAGAAGTTGCCGCCGGCGTCGATCTCGACAATCTTGCTGCGACTGCCGGGCAGGCTGAAGAACCTGTCGAACGGGTAGTGCATGTGCCAGTCCATCGGCACCGATTTGCTCTCGATGACCACGGCCGGGTCGAAGCCCTCCAGGGCAGCGAAGACCGTCTCGTACTCCCACTCCCGCCAGGCAAAGGTGCGGAGTATCCACTTGCGGCCCAGCCGGCGGTGGATGTCGTTGATGTGGTCGTACATCCGCCGGGTGATCCGGACCCGCTCGGCCGGGTCGTCGGAGAGGTGGTAAATCGGGATGTGCGACTCCTGCATGGTCATGATCACGCCGGTCAGGTCGGGCAGGGCCTCGTAGGCCTCCTCGAACCGGGCGGTGATGAAATCCCAGATGACCGGGCTGTCGAGGTTCGGCACGGGCAGTTTCGCGTCGCCGGGGAACTCGTGGATGCGGCCGGCGCAAAAGCCCTCGGGGCGCATCTCCGCCAGGGCCCGCGGGTAGTTGATCTCGTGGTGCCAGATGTAGGTCTCGATGCCGGCCTGTTTCGCCTTGCGGGTGAAGTCGGCGAAGACGCGGACGCACTCGTCGACGTAGCCGCGGTCCGGCCCGATCGCCGCCTCGAGGCCGGGGACGGCCCGGTAGCGAATGAACTGGTCGAGGTCGTTGCGGCCAAGGTTGCCGCAGACGTGAATGTGGTTGTAGCCGTACCGCAGGCACCGCTCGATGATCAGGTCGTAATACTCGGCCCCCAAGTGCCCGGCGTGACAGGGCGACAGGGCGCGGATGGGCATCGGCTGGGCATCGGCGAGGCAGTAACTCTCGAATTCATGCATGGTCATTCCTCGTTTTTTTGTTCGGTTTGTGCGCCAGGTGCAAAGCCCCCGTCGGCATCGATCGGCACCATCATACCCCAATCGCAATCCATTTGCGCCAACCGCCGAACAAGGGCCTTTTCTTCCGCTGTACCCATGAAGTTTTCCGGAACTCGTGTCTTTGCGCCCTTCACCATACCGTACGTCGCGTGCGGCGGAAATCCTTCGGTAACAGCCCACGCAGGATGCGAAAGTTGCCACGCATTCGAACGACAAAGACACCCTCGCGCTCACGCTTCGGGCTCGTTTGGGCGCGGGGCAGGATGCGGGAGCGCTGCGCACATGAGCAGTCCATGGCCACGTACCCGGGGTCGCCAAACGACGGCTGCGCCGTGGCAAGTCCCAGGACCACGGCCCCCAATTCACTGAGCCCTGATCCCTGACCCCTGCCGTTCACTGGCGACTGGCAACTGGCCACTGGCCACTTTGGCGGGCACAGCCCGCCCTACACGGACCATGGGGCGCACGGCGGGCCGCGTGCAAAAACGCGGGGCTTGACAGCACGCCTTCGAGAGACCATTGTTGCGCACGATCGGCAAGGGCCTGGAAGGAGTACCGTATGCCGGAGACGTGCCCGGTTACGCTGGAAAACGCCGCGCTGCGCATCGAGGTCGACCCGCGCGACCTGGCGGTGCACGTGCTCGTCAAGGACAGCGGCGAGACGCTGCGGATGGCGGCTGCGCAGCCGGACGACGTGCTGACGGTGCGAAGCGACACGAAGCAGTGGAGGAGTTTCGCCGACTCGCCGATCACCCTGGCCACCCAGGGCAAACAGCAGCTCACAGCAGCGCTGCCGGGGGCGGGGCTGCAGGTGCGGATCGTGCTGGAGCGGTCCGACGTGATCTTCGAGATCGCCCCGCTGGAAGCCGCCGACGGCGAGGCGGCAGCCTGCGACGTGCTGTATCCGCGTCACTTCCAGTTGCCTGCCAGCAAAGACGCCTACGCGGTGCTGCCGCTGGGGCAGGGCTGCATCATCCCCGCGACCGAAACCGATACATTCCACCATCGCGAGGGCTACGCCGAGCCGTGCATGTCGTGGCTGGGCGGCTTTACGGGGGTCAACGGCTACTGCGCGATCGCCGAGACGCCGGATGATTTCTACCAGGCGGTAGACCACCGGGTGAATCAGCCGGCCAGCGTGTTCTTCCACTGGCGGCCGAGCCTGGGGCAGCTGCGGTACCCGCGGCGGGTGCGGTACCGCTTTGCCGAGGGGCTGGGCTACGTGCAGCAGGCGAAGCTCTATCGCGAGCACTGCCGGCGGGTCGGGTGGTTCCGCAGTCTTGCCGACAAGGCCGAGGAGAACCCCAACGTCCTGAAGCTGCTCGGCGCGCCGCTGATTACGGCGCTGGCGAGCCAGCG
>JAWLBS010000107.1:0-14281 GCA_041687575.1 Phycisphaerae bacterium
ACGACGTGGTTTCCGGCCGGCGGCGCCGCCTCGAGCACTGGGACAACGCCGTCTCGCAAGGCGCGTACGCTGGCCGCGCCCTGGCCGGGCAGCGCGAGGCGTACCGGCACCTGCCGTACTTCTTTTCGGACGAGTTCGACCTGTCGTGGGAGTTCTGGGGTGATAAGCAGCAGGCGGGGCGGGTTGTGCATCGCGGGGCGATCGACGGCGGCAGGTTCAGCGCGTGGTGGCTGGACGGCGACGGGCGGGTGGTGGCGGCCTTCGTGATGAACCGGCCGGACGCGGAGCGGGACTTGGCGCAGCAGTGGACCCGCGAGCGGGCGAAGGTTGATCCCGAGGTGCTTGGTAATGAAGCGAAAGGGATCGATCAGGCGGCGGTGAAGGGGGAGTGAAGGGCTGTCGCAGTCGTGGCGCGGCTTTGCCCTTGCGTGGCGGCGGGTCATAGAATTTCACGAGGGCAGGGCGGTGTTCGCCGCTGCCAGCCATGTCGTTGCCGTCGCACGCGGGCCCTGAGCCCGTGGGGGTTGAACATGTCTGAGAAGATCAGCCACTCGGTCGAGGTGGAGCGCAGTCCCAAGGACCTGTACCGCACGTGGTTGGACGTAAAGAACTTCCCCCGGTTCATGCGGTACGTCAAGATGGTCGTTGCGACCGGACCGAACACAAGCCGCTGGGTGATGGAAGGGCCCATGGGCTACCAGATCGAATGGGAGGCCCGCATCAAGGAGGCCGCGGCCGACCGCAGGATCGTCTGGGAATCGATCCGCGGCGACATCTCGATGGTCGGCGAGGTCACCTTCAGGCCGATCGACAAGCACCGCACCGAGGTACACGTCTCGATCGAGTACGAACCCAAGGTCGGCATCGCCAATCGCGTCGGGCAGCTGCTGGCGGACCCGGCCGGCGACCTGCGGACCGACCTGCAGCGCTTCAAGGCGTATGCCGAGGGCGTGCCCGTCAACCAGATGGAAGGGGGCATTCATGGTGAGTGAATTGCAGAGCAAGCCGAAGTGGGAATACCAGCCGCAGAGCGTGGCCGGAAAGGCCGTGGTCGTCACCGGCGGCACGACCGGGATCGGCCGGTCGATCGCCGTGCTGCTGGCCAGCAAAGGCGCACGGACGCTGGTGTTCGGCCGCCACGAGCAGGAGCTGCGTGATGCGATGAACGACGTGAAGGCCTTCGGTGGCGAGGTCCACGGTTTGACCGCCGATGTCAGCCGGCACGAGGACGTGACGCGCGTGTTCGAGCACGCCGACCGGCGGATCGGCGGGTGCGACATCCTGATCAACAACGCTGCGATCTCGGCGCGGAGCGTGGTCGGCAGCAGCTACGAGGAGATTCGCTACGCGATCGAGACCGATGTGCTGGCGTATCTGGATTGCGCGCGGGCAGCCATCGAGCGGATGAGGCCGCGGGGCGGCGGGCACATCGTCAACATCGGCTCGATGAGCGCCGAGGTGACCGATAGCGGCTCGGACGTCTACGTGGCTGCCAAGAGCGCGATCCGCGGCTTCAGCGAATCGCTCCGCAAGCAGGTCAACGAACTGGGGATCAAGGTCACGCTGATCGAGCCGGGCCGCGTCGGCTCGGAGCTCGGGGGCAGGAAGCCGCCCCAGCAGCAGCGCGAGCGCCAGGCGGAGCTCGACCTGCTGACGGCCGAGGACATCGCCGAGTGTGTCCATTATTGCGTAAGCCAGCCGCCGCGGTGCGACCTGGTGATGGTCCAGATCCGCCCGCACAAGCAGATGATCTGAGGCGGCCGACGACACCTATGTTTCCATTGAGTGATCACAGGAGGTTATCCGTATGCCTGACAAAGATACGAAAGTCACGACCGATCACGACGAGATCCGCAAGTGGGCCCATGAGCGGGGCGGCAAACCAGCCATTCCGCGGATGACGTTCCACAACGACCAGGAGGGGGACCACACGGCGATCCGGATCCTGTTTCCGGACACGCCGGGCCAGGACCAGCTCGAGGAGGTGACCTGGCCGCACCTGTTCCGCGTCTTCGAAGAGAAACACCTCGCCTTCGCCTACCAAGACCGCACCCGCGACGGCGAGGTGAGTCATTACTTCGATTTCATTCAGCGGCCGGGCAGCAAGCGGAGTCCGGGCACGGTGCGCGGGGCGTCGGGGACATAACCCGGGTACGCCGTGACAAGTCGCAGGGCCCTGGCACTCGGTCCGCTCCTTCGCAGACGCAGCGTTTTTCTGGTTTCGTGGCTCGGCCACTCGCATCGCTGCGCTCGCTCGGGCGGGCCGCCTGAAGGCGGGACTCCTAACGCCGGCTGAAGCCGGGACTCCGAGCTTTGGTGGGCAATAGCCCATCCTCCATGAGGGTCAACGGCTTTGGCGGGCGCAGCCCGCCCTACCTAACCGAGCGTCACCTCCACTTTGTGCACCTGCCGATCGGCGAAGGCGGGGGCCTTGTTGCCGGTGACGGGCTGGCCGTCGACGGTCATCTTCGCAACGCCCTTGCTCTTGCGCTTCGGGTTGCGGATCGTGATCTCGTAGGTCGCGTCGCGGTAGACGCGGCGAACGGTGACGGTTTTCCAGCCGCGCGGGATGCACGGATCGATCAGCAGCCCGTCGTAGTCCGGCCGCACGCCCAGGATGTACTGCGACAGGGCGATGTAGGCCCACGAGGCGGTGCCGGTCAGCCAGGCGTTGTACGCCCGTCCGGCGGCCGGGTGCGGCGGGGCGACCTGGAACTGGTTGAACACGTACGGGTCGTTGACGTGGGTGTCGGCGATCTTGTTGCGCTCGAAGGGGCTGATCCGCTTGTACAGGTCGTACGCCTCATCGCCCCGGCCGAGCATGCACAGCGCGACGATCACCCACGGGTTGGTGTGGTTGAAGACCGAGCCGTTTTCTTTCAGGCCCGGGCGGAAGATGCCGATCGAGCCGGTCCGCGGGTCGTATTCGCTGTAGGGCGGATGGCACAGCTTGACCCCGTGCGGGGTGAGCAGGTGCTTTTTGATCGCCTTGACGATCCGCTGCGCCTTTTGCGGTGTGGCCACACCGGCAAAGATGCTCCAGGGCTGCGGCTCGAGGAAGATCTTGCCCTCTTTTTCCTTTTTTGTACCGACGGCTGAACCGTCCGGCAGCAGGTGGCGCTTGTACCAGTCGCCGTCCCAGCCGACCTTGTTGATGCGCTTGGTCATCTGGTCGTGCCAGGTGGTCCACTGGCGGGCGAGTTTCGTCTGGCCGACGTGCCGGGCGAGCTCGGCGGCATCCTCCAGGGCCTTGCAGAACAGCATGCTGGTAAAGAGGCTCTCGCTGCCGGCTGGGGTATTCAGCGAGTCGTTCCAGTCGGCGGCACCGGTCAGGCAGAGCTTGTTCTTGCCGATAAGGCGGTGCGAGGCCTCCAGCGCGCGGCCCACGTGCTCCAGGACGGTGCCCGCACCCTTGTCGCGGAACTTGATCTTGCGGCCGAGGTAGTCCAGGTCGCCGGTCTCCTTGCAGTACAGTGCCAGGGTCAGGATGAACCAGAGGTGGTCGTCATAGAAGTCGGCCCCTTCGCCCTCGCCGGTATCGGGGTAGAAGTTGTGGCTGCCCGTGCCGTCGGCGAACTGGTTGGCCAGCACCATCGCCATCCGCTCGGCGGTCTGGGCCGGCAGGAGAGTGGTGCCCGCCAGGCCGTCCTGGCTGGTGTCGCGATAGCCCACGCCCCGGCCGATGCCCAGGCTGTACGGCGCGATCGACCGTGACAGGTACAGTGTCATATAACACTGGTACGGATTCCACGTGTTGACGACCTCGTTGAAGCCCTTGTCGGGGGTCTTGGCCTGCAGGACCGCCAGGCGGTCGCACCAGGTCTGCTTGACAGCGGCCAGGGCCTCTTCGGCGACGCCGGGTTTCGTGTACTTGCGGACCAGGGGCTTGTAGTCGGCTGGCTTGTCGACCACGCCAAGGACAAAGACGATCTGCTCCTCGGCGCCGGGTTTGAGATTGACCTTGACGTGGAAACTCGCCAGAGGGTTGCCCGTGGGCATCTTCGTCGCGGCGTGCTTGCCGGTCTCGACGACGACGGGATTGGCGTCGCCGCGGTTGGCGCCGATGAAGTCGTCGCGGTTGATGTCGTAGCCGTGGAATTTGCGGTCGACGGCGGCGAAGCCGTAGAACTGGACGAACTGCATCCCCGCCAGGCGCACGCCCAGATCGGTGTAGGAGCTGTGCAGGATGGCCCCGTCCTTCTGCATGGCGATGCGGGTGGTGTGGCGCGGGGCGTCGAGGTTGGTCATGTCGCGCAGTGCCCCCCACAGGCACAGCTCGGCGTAGTTGAAGATGCTCAGGCGGCGGGGCTGGTTCGTGGTATTCCGCACCTTCAGCAGCCAGATCTCGCACGAGTCCTCCGGCGGGACGAAGTAGGTCGCCTCGGACTCGATGCCGTCGTACTTGCTGACGATCCGCTGATATCCCAACCCGACGTGGCAGCGGTAGTCGTACTCAGCCAGGTCCGGGCAGGTCGGCGCCCAGGTGGCCGACCAGTACTTGCCGGTGGCGTCGTCCCGCAGGTAGAGGTACCGCCCGGGCCGGTCGGCCGGGATGTTATTGAAGCGGTACCGCAGAAAGCGCCGGTGCCGCGGGTCCTTGTAAAAGGAGAGCCCGCCGGCGGTGTGGCTGATCAGGCCGCCGTACAGGCCGTTATAGATGTAGTTGTACCAGGGGGCGGGGGTATCCGGTCTGATAATGACGTATTCCCGCGCATCACCGTCGAAGTACCCGTATTTTGTTGCCATGTCGGATGGCTCCTCGTTCTGTCGACCTTGCCGAGGGCCCGCGCCCCAGCCAGCACACCAGATCCGGATTTTATCGGATTATCCCCCCACGCCAAGGCTGATAACGCGGAATTTTTGCGATCTTCGTCTGCGATGCTGCAGATTTTCTAAAGCGTATGCAAAACCCGCGCTCCGCCCGGGCCGATAGCAGGCACGGTGGCAGAGGAAGGGGAACCGGCGATGGGTACGAATGGCGGGATCAGGAAAGACAGGCAAAAGAATCTTGCGATCCCGTTTGCCCCTCTTGCCGCCGTTTCGTATGGTTCCAGAGGTCAGATAAGAAACCCGCGACAGGCGATGGGGCAGGATCATGGATCAGGCTTACGAGAACTTGCGACAGAAGATGCAGGAGCGGACCGGCGAGGACAGCGGTGTGACGATGGTGGAATACGCCGTGCTCCTGGGCCTGATCGTCCTGCTGAGCATGAGCGTCTGCCACGCGATCGGGCTGTGGAACGCGCAGACGTTCGCGGCGCTGGTCGACGGGCTCAACGTCTAGCAGGCCGGCCCGTCGAGGCCGCCTGGCAACATTCCGGCAGCAGATTCCATACAAGACAGACCTGGCAGTGCGGCGGTAGGGAAACCGTCGCAGACGATCGGTTGTCGCGGTGACAACCGACGCAGATACAGTCCGCGCCAGCCAACATGGACGAGGTAGGCGCTGTTTGGGTGCCCGGCCTGATCCGGGCGAGTAGAAGGAGTAGCAGGATGAAGGGTTTCATGAATCGCGTCCAGGATTTTCTTCGCAGTGAAGATGGCCCGACCGCGACCGAGTACGCCGTGATGCTGGCGCTGATTATCATTGTCGCGCTGGCGGCCATCGGCACGCTCGGCCAGAAGGTCAACACGATCTTCGGGGACATCCAGACCGGGCTGGAGGGCCAGGGCCTGTAAGACGCTGGCGAAGGCGGGCCGGGCATGCGTCCGGCCCGCCTCCGTTCTTTCATGGCAAGGGCACTGGGCAAAGGGCAAGCAAACGGCAGGTGTGAACCGATGACTATGGGCTTGGATTACTGGCACGTGACGGCCGCACTGCTGACCCCCGCGGTCATCTATGCGGCATGGATCGATTACAAGGAGCACCGGGTGCCGAACTGGCTGACGGCCTCGATCGCGGTCGCGGGCCTGGCGGCGCAGACGGTGCTGGGCGGCTGGGTCGGCCTGGGGCTGGGCCTTGGCGGCCTGCTGGTCGGCTTCGGCGTGTTGATCGTCCCGTGGGCGATGCACGGCATGGGCGCCGGCGACGTGAAATTGATGGCCGGGATCGGCGCGTGGTTCGGCCCGTACATGACGCTCGTGGCATTCGGGCTGGGCGCAATACTGGGAGGCGTGATCGCGGTCGGCATGATCCTCTGGGCGAGAAAAGGCAGCCAGGCCGCCGCCAACCTGGCGGTGATCGGCTACAAGATCACGCACCGCGATACCTTCTTCAGCACGTTCGGATCGGCCAAGGGGTTCGGCGCGACCAGCCAGCTGCTGCCCTACGGCGTGCCGCTGACGATCGGCTCGCTGGTAGTACTGGCAATGCAGGTGGTGACACGCTGGCCGCTGGGCTGATGCAGGTGGTGACACGCCGGTCGCCGGGCTGAGGGGCCCGGCCGGCCGGTTAACAAAAAGGGGAAAGAAGCGATGTTGCACACACGAAAACCGCGCGCGCGGTACAGTCGCCGCGCTGCCGCCGTGGTCGAGATGGCCGTGGTCACGCCGCTGCTGCTGACGATGCTGTTCGGCATCATCGAGTACGGCTGGGTCTTTACGATCAAGCAGTCGATGACCAACGCGGCACGGGAGGGATGCCGCCTGGCAACGCTGCAAGGCTCGACCACCAACCAGGTCACCGACACGGTCGAGGCCTACCTGAACTCCACGGGTCTGCAGTCGACCGACTACACGGTCGTCATCAAGCGCGCCGAGACCGACGACCCGATCGAGCAGGTGACCATCCGCGTGCCGTACAAGCAGATCTCGCTGCTGGGCGGATTTTTTGGAAAAACAGACTGGACTATCGGCACGACCTGCACGATGAGAAAAGAGGGTGCTGAATAGCGCCCTCGCGCGGCAGTCCAGACTCAGTTGGTCAACAGGCAAGCCGGGACCGCGCTGCGGTGCCGGCTTTGCGTGTGCAATAGAAGCGCCTCTTTTTATGGAGTCAGGTTATGAAGAACCGTGCTATCATCCCGCTCGCGATCGGGCTGGTTGTCGGCTTGATCGCCGTCAAACTCAGCATCGACGTGGTCAAGAAGGCCCAGGCCGCCAACGGGGACGGCAACATGACCCGCATCGTCGTCGCCCAGCAGACCATCCCCATGGGCGTCGAGGTCAAGCCGGCCATGCTGTCGGTCTCCAAGACGTCCAAGTCGCTGGCGCCGCAGGGGGCCTTCGTGGCCATCGATGACCTCGCCGGCCGCGTCGTCAACACGCAGATCCCCAAGGGCGTACCCGTCATCGAAGAGATGCTCGCGGCGCCGGGGACCCCGGCCGGGATGGCCAGCCTCGTGCCCAACGGCTACCGTGCGGTCGCCGTCAAGGTCGACGAGTTCAGCAGCGTCGGCGGCTTTCTCAAGCCCGGTTGCCGGGTCGACGTCGCCGCGATGCTGTCCGTCCGCGCGCCGGGTCGGCCGGCCGAGACGATCAGCAAGATCGTCCTGCAGAACGTGATGGTCGGCGCGGTAGGCCAGTCGTTGACCGGCGAGGGGAGTTCGGCTGCCAGCGTCTCCCGCAGCGTCACGCTGCTGGTCAAGCCCGACGAGGTCCCCGTGCTGCACATGGCCGCCACGCAGGGCAAGATCCGCCTGGCGATGCGCCACTATGAAGACGCCGGCGCCGCCGATGTCGCTACGGCCACCGAGGACCAGCTCCTGCCGCAGGAGCCCGTAAAGGATGCCGGCAGCAAGGAAGACACCTTGCTTTCGGGTCTGGCGAAACTTTTCCAGGCCAAACAGCCGACAAACACCGGGGCCGTCACACCGCAGTGGGCGGCCGCGATGAACGAGAAGCAGGCGACTGTGATCAAGCCGCCGTTTACGGTCACGGTCATCCAGGGTGGTGCGGCCGAGGCGATCACCTTCGAGGACTCCCGGAGCATGCAGCGGGTCAATGGCCGCAGCCGAATGCCCGGTGTGCTCGCCGCCGCCAGCGCCCGCAACAGCGCCGGCCCGTCGCCGGACAGGATGGGCCGCCCGGTAATCGATCCCGGTGTCTACGACGAGCCGGCCTTTGACGAGGCGCCCGAGCCGTACCAGTCCCCGGGGGAGTAGCGGGCAGCGGCTGAGCGGCAGCGATTCGGATGGAAGGAAAAAGGAATCAGGTTCTTTTGCCTTAGAGGCAAAGAGGGAAGCAATCATGAAGTTCGGGTATGGGCGCGGTGTGTGGTTCTACGTTCCACTTATGGGTGCAATGCTGGCCTGCGGGCCCTGGGGGCAGGCGACGGCACAGCCGGCCGAGACGTCCCCCGCGGCGACCGGCAAGCCGCTTTCGGCCAGCGTCCGCATGGTCGACAGCGACGCCGAACAGATCAACCTGTCGGTCGGAAAGTCGGCGATGATCGAGTCGGGCCAGCCGATCGAGGCGGCCAGCGTGATCGATCCGGACGTCGCCGAGGTCACGGTGGTCTCGCCCCACGTGATCATGGTCCGCGGCAAATCGTTCGGCACCACGCAGGTGGTGCTGATGGGCGGGGAAAACCGCAAGCGGGCGTACATCGTCTCCGTCGGGATGGACACCTCGAACATCGAGGCGGCGGTCCGCAACGCCGCCCCCAACGCTGACGTTCGGATCAGCGCGATCCTCGACACGGTGATCGTCGGCGGCACGGTGCCCGACGCCGAGACGGCCGAGCAGGTCGCGCAGATCGCCGGTATCTTCTCGCCGAAGGTCCAGAACCACCTGCGGGTGGCGGGCACGCAGCAGGTGCTGCTGCGGGTGACGGTCGCGGAGGTCAGCCGCAGCGCGATCCGGCAGCTGGGCTTCAACGGCTTCGTCTACGGCAAGGACTTCTTCGGCGTCAACCAGATCAACCAGATCAACCCGGTGAGCATCGGCGCGTTCCAGGGGCAGGGCATCAGCGTGCCTGTGCCGCCGGACACGATCGCCAACAAGTTCTTCTTTACGCAGGACGCCAACGCCCTGGCCACCTCGACGGCCTACTTTGGCCTGCCGCGGGCGCAGCTGGAGGTGTTCATCCAGGCCATGGCCGATAATGGCCTGCTGCGGGTGCTGGCCGAGCCCAACCTGGTCGCCACCAGCGGCCAGCCCGCCAGTTTCCTGGCCGGCGGCGAGTTCCCCGTCCCGGTCCCGCAGGACCAGAACACCATCACGATCGAATGGCGTCAGTTCGGCGTGCAGCTGGGCTTCACGCCGGCGGTGCTGCCGGGCCAGCGGATCCGCCTGGCGGTCGCCCCGCAGGTCTCGGAGCTCGATTTCAGCACGGCGGTGCAGTTTGCCGGCTTCGTGATCCCGGGTCTGACCAACCGCCGGGCCGAGACGGTTGTCGAGGTGGGCAACGGCCAGACCTTCGCGATCGCCGGGCTGCTGAGCGACCAGATCCGCGGCGTGACGCGGCGGCTGCCGGGGCTGGGCGATGTGCCGATTCTGGGGGCGCTGTTCCGCTCGGTCGAGTATCGCCAGAACAAGACCGAGCTGCTGATCCTGGTCACACCGGAGCTGGTCGCGCCGCTGAACCCCCAGCAGGTGCCGCCGGTGCCCGGTCAGCACATGGCCAGCCCCAACGACTTTGAACTGTATGGCCTGGGGCTGCTGGAAGGCCGGGCACCTCTGCCCGCTCCGGGCGAACCCGTGGCCGAACCCAACTCGTGCGGCCTGTACGGCAACTGGGGCCCGGCCGACGAAATGGGCGAGTAACCTGGCCGAGCGGCAGCGTCGTAAGCGACTCTGCCGGACAGACGATACCCTGTCAGCCAAAGCGTGCCCCGGGACCGACCTCCCGGGGCACGCTGTTTTTTCGCACGGCGGTTCGGGAGTCATGCCGCGAGCCGTGCAGGAGCCCCCGCCGGGTGCCACAGTCCTGTTCCTCGCCACGGCGTAGTGGCCGTTTGACGAAGCCGGGAGCAGGGCTGTGCCAAGGGCGTGAGCCCTTTGGACTGCGGTCTTCGACCCTGAGGCTCAGACCCGAAGGGCGCCGAACACGCCGCTTTTGCTCAAGCCACCATCGGCGCCAACGCCCCGATCCCAAACGGATCGCGCGGCGGCAATATGGACTGCGGCGGCCGTGACGCCGCTTTTCAATCACGGTCCCCGGAGCTGGACGAGCCCCGAATCTCGACTCGAACGCCGCGCCGTGCCCTTTCACCGTAGCCTCTCGTCAATCACAATACACCAACCGAACCGCACGCGGTCGGGTAGTGTCCTTTCGGGTGAACAGCGCCGCAAGCAGCGCGGCGATGGCACACCCGAACCACAAGGGTTGCCTCACGCCCGGCAGCGGGGGACAATGAAGAGGCGGACGACCCGCATACGCTGGCGCATTCGATAAACGAGGACACTGCCCATGGCACGGCCGAAGACCCCGGACTGGGAAAACCATACGCTCCTGCACATCAACCGCCTGCCCCCGCGGGCGGACCTGCTGCCGTACCCGGATGAGGAGTCGGCCAGGAAAGGCACCCGGGGGGCCTCGCCCTTCTTCCAGCTGCTCAACGGCACCTGGAAGTTCGACTACCAGGACGCGCCGGCCCTGATCGACGAGGACTTCCCCCGCCCCGACTTCGACGACAGCGACTGGGACGACCTCGACGTGCCCTCCTGCTGGCAGATGCGCGGCTACGGCTACCCGCACTACACCAACGTGGTCTACCCCTTCCCCGTCGACCCGCCCCGCGTGCCGACCGAAAACCCCACCGGCTGTTACCGGCGGGTGTTCATGCTGCCATCGAACTGGCGCGGCCGGCGGATCGTCCTGAGCTTCCGCGGGGTCGACTCGGCGTTCTACGTCTGGGTCAACGGCAAGCAGGTCGGCTTTTCCAAGGGCAGCCGCCTGCCGGCCGAGTTCGACGTCACCGACGTCGTCCGCCGCGGCGAGAACGTGCTGGCGGTGCAGGTGATGCAGTGGTCGGACGGATCGTACCTGGAAGATCAGGACATGTGGTGGCTGTCCGGCATCTTCCGCGACGTGTACCTGGTCGCGCTGCCGCCGGTGAACGTCTTCGACCTGTTCGTCCGCACCGAGCTCGACGGTAAGTACGAAAACGCCCAGCTGCGGGTCGATGCGACCGTGCCCAACTTCTCGTCGGTTGCGGCGAAGGCCCACAGCCTGGCGTGTACGCTGCTGGCGCCGGATGGCCAGGCGGTGCTCGACCAGCCGCTCAGCTCCCGGTTCGACGTCGAACCGGGGCAGGCGACCACGGTGAACCTCTCGACCGCCGTGACCAAGCCCCTGCTCTGGACCGCCGAGACGCCCCACCTGTACACGCTGCTGCTGACCCTCCGAGACCAGAATGAAAAGGTCGTCGAGGTCAAGCGGCTGCGGATCGGCTTCCGCAAGGTTGAAATCAAGGATGGCACGATCCGGGTCAACGGCCGGCACGTGATCTTCCGCGGCGTCAACCGCCACGACACGCACCCGGACAAGGGCCGCGCCGTCTCGTATGAGGACATGCTGCAGGACGTGCTGCTGATGAAGCAGCACAACATCAACGCGGTGCGGACCTCGCACTACCCCAACGACCCGCGCTTCTACGACCTGTGCGACGAGTACGGGCTGTACATGATCGCCGAAACCGACGTCGAGACGCACGGGTTCGGCTACGAGGACAACATCTCGATGTGGCCGGAGTGGGAGCCCGCCTTCCTCGACCGCATGCAGCGGATGGTCGAGGCGTACAAGAACCACGCGAGCATCGTGATCTGGTCGCTGGGCAATGAGGCGGGCTTTGGCTGCAACATCGAGGCGATGGCGGCCTGGACCCGCCAGCGCGACACCACCCGCCTGATCCACTACGAGCGCGACCAGCAGGACACGGTCGTCGACGTCGTCTCGCGGATGTACGCCACCCCTGACCACTGCGTCGAGCTGGCGGCGAAGTACGACCACAAGCGCCCGGTCATCCTGTGCGAGTACGCCCACGCGATGGGCAACGGGCCGGGCGTGTTCAAGGAATACTGGGACGTGTTCAACACCAACCCGCACGTGCAGGGCGGGTTCGTCTGGGAGTGGGCCGACCACGGCATCCGCATGGTGGAAGAGGACGGCACCGAATGGTTCGCCTACGGCGGCGACTTCGGCGACGAACCGAACGATTCCAATTTCGTGTGCGACGGGCTGGTCCTGCCTGACCGCACCCCCTCGCCCGGCCTGCTGGAGTACAAGGCGCACATCCAGCCGGTCCACGTCGAGGCAATCGACATGGCCAAGGGCACGGTCCGCTTGACCAACTGCTACGACTTTGCCTCACTGGAGCACCTGGCGATCCGCTGGAGCCTGCTGATCGACGGCCAGCCGGCCGGCAGCGGGGCGCTGCCCGCCCTGGCGACACCGGCCCGCGGCAGCGAGGAATTGCAGATACCCTTCTCGCTGCCGTCAGACGCCGCCGGGCGCGAAACGCTGCTCAACCTGCAGTTCACCCTGGCGGGCGACACCGCCTGGGCAAAGGGCGGCCACGAGGTGGCGATGGTGCAGCTGCCCGTGCCGGCCGGGGAGGCGAAAACCTTTGCCGTCGCACCCCGCGCCGGCTCGGCGATGCAGGTCGACCGCGACGGCGAGTTCCTCAACATCATCGGCGACGATTTCTACCTGGCTTTCGAAACCCTCTACGGCGAGGTGCTCGAGTGGGTCTACCAGGACACGCCGCTGCTGCAGGCCGGCCCGCGGCTGAACCTCTGGCGCGCACCCATCGACAATGACCGCTTCAACCGCACCGTCGAAAAGGAGTGGCGCGACGCCCGCCTGCACCAGCTCCAGCACCGCGCCGACGCGTGCGAGGTCGTCGAGCAGAGCGAGGCGAAGGTCGTCGTCCGCGTCGCCAGCCGACTCGCCCCGCCGGTGCTGCGGATCGGCTGGGCGTGCGAATACCTCTACGAGATCTATAGCACCGGCGACGTCGTGCTGACCGTCAGCGGCAAACCGCAGGGCCAGTGGCCGCACCTGCCGCGGATCGGCCTGCAGATGCTCCTGCCGCTGGACCTCGATACGATCGACTGGTACGGCCGCGGCCCCGGCGAGAGCTACGCCGACAGCAAGCTGGCCGCCCCGATCGGCCGGTACTACGCCGACCTGCTGGACCTGTACACCCCCTACGTCTACCCGCAGGAGAACGGCAACCGCGAGGATGTCCGCTGGGTGTCACTGACCGACCCGCGGGGCGTGGGGCTCTATGTGCAGGGGCTGGACCACCTGAACTTCAGCGCCCACCCGTTCGGCACCGACGATCTCGAGGCCGCCCGGCACACGCATGAACTGGAGCCGCGCGAGCAGATCACGCTGAACCTCGACTACCGCCAGTGCGGCCTGGGCAGCGGCAGCTGCGGCCCCGCCACGTTCGAACAGTACCGCATCCCAGCCGAGCCGTTCCGGTTCTCGTTGCGGATGCGCGCATTCTCCAAGGACGCGGTGTTGCCGGATCAGCTGTACCGGTAAGTCAGTGCGGGATATCGGGTGCCATGGCCGCGCTGCTTGCCGCGGCGTAGCCGTCGTTTGGCGAAGCCGGGCGCGTCACGGCGTAGCCGTCGTTTGGCGAAGCCGGATTGCGGCCATGGAATTCCTCGGATGAGCAGCGTCTTCCATCTGCGGCCACCACCCCTGGCTGTCATTCTGAGAGCCTGTGAATTTTTCGGCTTTCACCCGCGGTTTTGACCCTGAAAACGCGGTTTTTTGTCAATTCTTTCACAGGCTCTGAGCGCAGCGAAGAATCTCCGATGGATCACGTGCCCATGGTTTAGCGCCCCGCTATCGACATAGGTAAGCCCTCACGGGCTGTCCCTGTCACACCACCGTGCGTACGGGTCCGTACACGGCGGTTCGATCAACTTGAGCCATTCCGCATGGCCAGACGAAAGAGCCCCAGACGCTCGAAGAAGGCACCGGGCAAAGCGTAATGCAGGCCCGGACTGCGGCTGAGACGCCAACAGCCGTGGGCACTGCCGGCCGTACGGGCCGCCAGTCCGAGGTAAGCCCGACGGCCTTGGACACACACCCGCCGGATCTACAGCCGCGGACCTTGACGGATATGGACTTCGTGGTTACCAGCCCGCTCGTCCGGCCGCGGATGCCTCAGATTCGGTTTTTGTACATCAAGCCGTGTCTGGGACTATCGCTTCCTTCAGACGGCACCTCGCGATACCGCCCTTGCGAGTCGCCTGCCCTTCGCCTCCATCAGGCTGGGCGGAGGACTTGCACCTCCGAGCAGTCGGGCATGCTCGGCACACCGGCAGAGATCCTTCGCGCTTGCTCAGGATGACGGCATGGAGCGCACCAAGAGGTGGAGATCCTTCGCGCTCCGCGGGATGACACTTTGCGGACGGCGCCGCTGACGGCGGACGATTA
>JAWLBS010000108.1:0-12500 GCA_041687575.1 Phycisphaerae bacterium
CGTACAGCACCACCTTCATCATCCCCGCGACCACCACGAAGTGGTCCCACTGCAGCCGGTGATAGTGCCACGCCTTGACCACTCCCGGCCAGGCGGTGGTCAGGTAGAGCTGCCCGAACCCCTTGAAGATCTCGTCGTCGCAGCGGAGCATCTCCATCAGCCGGCCCCGCTCGTCGCAGATCGGGCGAAGCTGCTTTGTGGCTACGTCCTTGATCATCCCTTCCTCCTCATGCCGCCGGTTGACTCTGTTGCCGGCCGTTGTCCGAACCGGCTGATGCCGGTGTCCCCGCGATCGTCTCTTCCACGTGCGCTTCGTCCGGTTCGCCGGACACCAGCCGGCGCAGCGGCACGCGCCGTCGACCAGCCAGGGACGCAACCGTCCAGAAAAGAATCTTGACATCCAGCCACAACCCGAAGTGCCGCACGTACGCAAGATCGTAGTAGATCCATTGGTGAAAGTCACCGTCGATCTTGCGGTCCCGGCAGATCTGCCAGATCCCTGTGATCCCCGGTGTCACGCTCAGCCGGGCGCGCCGCCACGCCACGCAGATCTGGTTCTCGCGAAACGGGCTGGGCCGCGGTCCCACCAGGCTCATCTGCCCGGCCAGCACGTTGAACAGCTGCGGCAGCTCGTCCAGGTTGCTCGCCCGCAGAAATGCCCCGATCGGCGTGACCCGCGGATCGTTGGCGATCTTGAACTGCGGTCCGTCGACCTGGTTCTGCCCGTACATTTCACGCTGCTTGAGATGGGCGTCGGGGACCATCGTGCGGAACTTGATGCAGCCGAACTCCCGCCCGCCGAGCCCCTCCCGGCGGTGAATGAAGAACAGCGGTCCGCGCGACGTCAACTTTACCAGCCCCGCGACGATCAGAAGTATCGGCGAGAGCGCCAGCAGGGCCGTAGCGGCGATCACCGCATCGAACAGCCGCTTGCCCTTTTGCTGGAGTCGCTGACTGCGAAGCTGCTGCCGCGCCGGAAGGTCCGCGACTGTCAGATTCCGCGACACGCAGCTGTCCAGTTCCGAAAGCCCGCCGCTTCGAAACGCCAGGGGGGCCGCCCCGCTTGGGTCCCGCCCGTCTGTCTTGCTCGCTGGCCCGGCGGTGCGGCACCCGGCGATCACCTCGCTGCACGCGCTGCCGCCGGCCTCGACCGTCGCGCCGGCCAGCAGCAGCGTTCGCGAGACCACCGCCCGCGCCTCGATTTTCGCACCGGCGCCCACGACGACCGGCCCCACCACCGTCGCATCCTCTTCGATCGCCGCCCCGGCCTGCACCACCACTGGTCCCACCAGCCGGGCCGACGGTGCGATTCGGCAATGCCTGCCCGCCAGGACCCCGGGGCGCACTCGCGTCAGCGCCCCGGCCGGGCCATTGACGAGCGCATCGAGCTGCTGCTCCATCCAGCTCAGCACCCCGCCGGGCTCAGCCAGGTCCACCGCGTCGCACGGCAGCGGGATGTCGCTTGTGAGCACACCCCGACCCGCCAGGTGCTTGCGGAGGTCCGCGAGCGAAGCGAATCGCAGCGACGACAATGCCTTGGCCGGCACAATGCAGCAGACCACCGTGCCCGCCGGCTGGGCCGCCCAGCCGCCCGCGCGATACACCCGCTGCACCCGGCGGACGCGGCCCTCCGCGTCGCACTCGACGCGCTCCTGCGCGCTGTCGCGATCTCTGCCGACCGCGATCGCGTGAGTCGCCCCCGCGTGCTCGTGGCTGCTCCGCACGAATCCTTCAAAGTCGAAACCCGCTAGCGGCCAGTACCGCGGCTGCACCAGCAGAAGGTAATCTCCGCTTTCGCAGCGGCCGAGCTCCTTTTCGAGCGCCGCCGGCGAGAGCACCCGGACCTGTCGGCCATATCCTGTCAGGCCCTCGTACTCGACCTGCGGCACCCCCGCAACCAGCACCTTCCCGTTGCCCAGCCGCGCCAGCGGCGGGATCATCCGGTCGATCAGCCGGCCGCCCGCCTGCGGTAGCATCAGGACCGTGCGCACAGGCCCGTCGGGATCGATGGTCCGCAGCGGACTGTCCAGGATCACGGGAGTCAGGTCGCGGGTCCCCCCCGTCCCTTTCTCCAGCGGCGTCCACGCCGTTCGGCTTCGAGCGGCTCGGGCCATGGTTTACCTTCTTCCCGTCTCCGGCAACGCCACCGACCGGCGGCGACGCCGCTGCCAGCCTTTGGACACCGCGCTGCTGCTCCCCCGTACGGATCCGTTCCCACCCATCCACTGATCCGCCGCGGGCACCGGCTTGACGTGCTCCGCCGACAACAGCATGTCGAGCAGGTTTGGCGTCCCGGGCTCCGTGTGATGCACGCTCCAGTGGCTCTGCCGCACGTCGAATCGTCCCGCGAAAACCGCCTCCGGCACGTACGCCGTCTCACGTACGATCGCCCCCACTTCGATCCGCGATCCCGAAACCAGGATACTGTGATCGATGATGCTCTCCGGGCCCGTCCGGCAGTCGTTCCACAAAACCGACCGGCTGACGACCGCAGCGCGGCCGATCCACGATCCCCGGCCGATCGACGTCGGCCCGACGAGCGTCGCGCCGGCCTCGATATCGCAACCGGGCCCGACCACGACCGGGCCCAGCAGCCGGGCCTTCTCGTCGACCCGGGCCGATCGGTGAATCCACGCCTCGCCGCGTCTCTCGTACTCCTGCGGGCATGCCGTCCGGGCCGTCGCCGCGGCCACCGCCCGGCTCGACGCCAGCAGGTAACTGCTCGCGTCGCTCACCCGGATGCTCGTGCCGCGCTCGATCGGCCAGCTCGCGACCGTCTGCCCCCGTTCGTACAACTGCGGGATCAGCATCTCCTTGAGGTCCTGGTAGCCCCTGGCCGGAATGCACTCCATCGCCGCCCGCGAAACGACGTAGATCCCCGCCGGTTCGATCGACATATCATCTTCGCCGAACACCGCCATCGTCAGCGCCGCCTGCGATTGCCGGTGCGCTCGCAGCATCGCCTCGATGTCCACGTGCATCAGCACGGATCCCTCGAGCACCACCAGGAAATCCGCATCGCCGGCTGCATCCCGAAGACAGCCCGCCGGCCCCCGCGGCATCAGGTCCGCATGGAAACTCAGGTCCAGCCCCTCGCCGGTGCGGTCGCCCAGGCACTGGTGGAACAAGGCCGTGTCGCTGTTGGCGCAGATGGTTGCCCGATCAATACCCGCCTCAGCCAGACTGGCCAGGCTGTATCCGACGAGCGGCCGCCCGACGATCGGCAAGAGAGGCCGGGGACAGATCTGCTCGAGCACCGATTCGCCCCACGCGTGCGCGCCGGCCAGCACAACCCCCGCGACAGTCGCTCTTGATTCTGCATCCGTTGCCGTCTCGCGGCTGCTGTCGGGACCGCCGCCTGCGGCGTCGTCCCGGATCTCGTTGCGCGCGCTCGAATGGGCTTCCATATCCGCTTCCCCCTGGAAAGGTCGATCAGCCCCCTGGCGACCAACCTTTGGTCTCTTTGCAATTGTAGCTCCGTCTGCCCAGCCACTCGCATCAGATCGCACATTTCATGGCCTGCTGCGCCTCGTGCGCGGACTCCGTCCCCTTCAGCCACAGTCTGGCATTCCTGTAACCTACGGGGTTGTAGTGACTTACATGTAACTCGCGCTAATCGATCACTTCCAGAAGCGCCGGGTCGATCTCGAGCTCGGCCGACTGGCCCAGCGTCTCAACCCCCACATAGATCCTGCAGATGCCGCGCCGCCGCAGAACCGTCCCCTCCAGTCCTCGCAGCGGGCCGTGTGTCACGCGGCATCGCCGCCCCTGTCGCAGCCCCGTGTACAGATCCACCTGCATGTTGCTGGCCGTCACGCGGTAAACGTGGCGAAGCTCCTCTTTGATGCGATCCTGATCGACCACGGCGATCACGTCGGCCGCGCGGTGCGTCATCAGTGTCTCGTACCGCGCGTCCGCGCCGCCGCACAGGAACAGGTACGACGGAAACAGGGGCATATCGACCCACACGATGCGGCCGCCATGCGTCCTCTTTCGCCGCGTCAGCGGCAGGAAATAACCGATCCCCTTGCGATCCAGTGCCGCTGCCAGGGCCTTCTCGCACCGCGAACGCGTGTGCACCACCCACCAGTCCCCCACCAGCGTTTCGACGGGACCTCTCGCCGCAAGCGCCTCGCCCGGCTCTGCGTCCGGCATCGCCGCCTCCTGCCGCGAATCATGTTCACCAGTGGCCAACCTGGTCATTCGGTCCCCCTTGCCGGCTCCGAGTTGCTCTGCCGCCGCCCGATACTGCAAAACGACTCCGCCCTGTCCCTTCCTCGTCCAGAGCCGTCTCGTCGGGGCCTCGATGCGATCCGGCCGCGCCTGAGCCCCATCCCTTGGCAAGCCGCTCAGACGTATCCGGCGACTCGCACACCTTTCGCGCACTGTCCAAGTCCAGGGCTGGCTGCAAGATACCTGCCCCGCGCGACCTGCGCCGTTTGTTGCTGCTGTGCAGCCGGAATCCCGCCCGTCATGCGTTGCGGCCCTGATATCTCCTACAGATGGCGGAGCGATACGTGGGCCAAACCCCCTGCTTCCGGATATGTGCGATCACGCCAGCCCCGCTTTGGCATCTAACGGTCCCTGAGCCAGCCTGCAACCTGTATAAGGCTGTCCGCGCTGCCGTTGCGCGGTCAGGCGTCGGCTGATCCGTCAGTCCTCTGTCATGGCCGACCGGGGCAAATGCCCTCGCTTGAAGACGCATTGCACAAAACCCAAGCACAGTCACTACGGGAAAAAACCCCTGTCCTTCCGCGATCACCGTTCGCTTTGCTCGTACGACCGCAAGTGACGTGGCAAGCAAAGCAGGCAACCGATGCGATAAGTACTTCAAGCCTAGCGCGGGTTCAGCCGGGGTCAAGTTTTCTGTAAGCAGGGTCGGCTTTCCGCGACAGGGGTTTGGGGTCCCATCGCTTGGCGCGCCATGGTCGTTGGGCGCCTCCTGTTGCGCACCTGCTGTCGGCGCCGCGCGGGGCGAGCCCCCGGCTCTAATCTTCGCGCAATGCGTTGACTTTGCCCTTTTTAGCGTCGATTATCAGTAGTATTCTCTTGAACCACATTCTCTTGTGGAGGATCGGTCATGTCTTTCAAACAAGCCTGTCGCAGGCTCGGCGGTCGCTTGGGCGGCCTGGGAATCGTGACGGCCCTGATAGTCGCGGGCCTGTGGTTGTGTGTCCTGCCGGCGTGTCAAAAGCCGCAGCAGCCCGCGCACATGGTGCAGCCCGATCAGGCGGTCATGCATGCGGTGTACGCGGAGGATCTTCGCGCGGCTATGGCGGAAATGAACCGCGATGCCGCTCAGCAGCTCCGTATGCAGCTGTACACGTCCCAAGGTCCGGTCGTCGATATGGGTAAGGTCGCGCAGCTGGCCGAGAAGATGGCGGTCGTGGCAGATCGTCTGCCCTCCACCGTCGAGGGCGTCCAGATGGCCCCGTCCGAGCGCGCCGTCTTCGTCGATCTGTCCCAGCGTCTCGAGCGCCAGGCCATCGTGCTCAAGCAGCAGGCCGAGCAAAACCAACTGATCGAGGCGCAGGGCACGATGAACGAGGTCATCAACACCTGCAACGTCTGCCACACGATGTTCCGCAGCGTCGCCGGCCCGATCGATTGAGCGCCGGCCCCGTTGCATGATCGTCTGTCACGCTCAAGTCCGGTTCGGAGTGGGTCTCCATCCGGGGGTCCGGTCCAGCCGGACTTGAGGGTGAGGGCTTCTGCCAATCCGGGCTAGACCCCGACCAGGTCCGCTAAGTCCTTGTAGGGCGGGCTGTGCCCGCCACCCCCCCCCTGCCAGGCTATACTCCCACCAGGTCCTCGAAGTGGTCGCGCAGCCGGTGACGCAGCCGCAGAATCACATCCTTGTGGATCTGGCTGACCCGCGACTCGGACAGGTTCAGCGTCGCGCCGATTTCTGCCATCGTCATCTCTTCGAAGTAGTACATGATCACCACCAGCCGCTCCTCGCGGGCAAGCCCCTTGGTGATGTGATCGACAAGCATCTGGCGACGGATTTCCGTGGCCGGATCGAGCGTCCGCGGGTCGCTCGTCTCCCACAGGTGACGTCCCGATGATGACCCTTCCGTCTCCTGCGGAATGCTGGAGAAGTGTACCTCGTGACCCAGCTGACTCAGCCGGGCGAGCTGCCGGAACCGCTGCTCGCTCATCTTCAGCCGCTCGGCCAGCTCCTTGTCGCTCGGCGGCCGACCCAGCTCGGTGTCCAGGATCTCGCGGACCTGGACCATCTTCTTTTCGAAACGGCGGACGGTGCGGCTCTGGATATCCAGGCTGCGGAGCCAGTCCATGATCGCGCCGATGACCCGCTGCTGGCAGAAGGTCTCGAACTTCGCCTTGCGCTCCGGATCGTACGCCTGAACCGCCTCGATCAATCCGTCGAAGCCGGCACTGACGAGCTCGTCATAGGTGACCTGGGCGGGCAGCCGCTTGGCCAGCCGGGCCGCCTGCTGCTCCACGAGGTGCCGGTAGTGCTCGACGATGACGTTGCGGTCTTCGTCCTTCCGGCTGCGCAGGTACCGCTTCCACAGGATCGCGACCGATTCCGTCCGCTCAAGCGTGCTCGTAGCCATAGACCACCTGCTCCTTTTTCAGACTCCATGTCGTCCGGCGGGCCCGCCGACGCATCCCGCGTCGCCCGAGTCCCGGCCTGACTGCGGACCCGACTCGGCCAAGGCTTCGTCCACCACATTCCACAGTCGGCAAATGCCTTTGCCGATCTTCACTATTTTATGCAGTTTACCAAAATGATGCCTATTTTACCAGTCGTTTCCAGGCGATAAGTTGCCCTGAAGGGGAGCAATGTGTCGCAGGCGTGATGTTATAGGACGGCCGGTACAGATTTTCGGTACCCGAAGGTAGCGGTGGGGGGGCATATGGTGCCATGAGGTGCCACCGGTCCTGCGGCTGTTTGCAGGGCCGTGCTTCCTTCGGCCGGACCGGAGTTTTCGCCCGGAGTTCGTACCGGAAACGCACCATTGGACGCCGCTGCCGCAGTCGGTAAACTGTCCCTTCCGACGGTGTAGTGTGTCACAGCAGTCACAGTAAGAGCAAAAAGGATGTATACGATGGCCAGGAAGCGTTTCGCACAGGTCGGCCTGGGCGGCAGGTCGAAGATGTTCACCGATGCGGTCCTCGAGAGCTACGCCGACACCTGCGAGATGGTCGCCTTCTGCGACAACAACAAGGGCCGGCTCGATCTGGCGGTCCAGCGGGCCTGCGAGAAGGACATCAAGGTCCCCGGCTACGCCGCCGAGGATTTCGACCGTATGATCGCCGAAACCCGCCCCGACACCGTCATCGTCACTACCCGCGACTGCTTCCACGACGAGTACATCTGCCGCGCGATGGAGCTCGGCTGTGACGTCATCACCGAAAAGCCGATGACCACCGACGAGGCCAGATGTCAGAAAATTGTCGATACCCAGAGCAAGACCGGCCGCACGTGCACCGTCACGTTCAACTACCGCTACTCGCCGCCGCGGACCCAGGTCAAGGACCTGCTGATGAGCGGGGTGATCGGCGAGGTCCTCAGCGTCGATTTCCACTGGCTGCTGGACACCCACCACGGCGCCGACTACTTCCGCCGCTGGCACCGCAACGCGGTCAACTCCGGTGGCCTGATGGTCCACAAGGCGACCCACCACTTCGACCTGGTCAACTGGTGGCTCTCCAGCGTCCCCGAGACCGTCTTCGCCTTGGGGCATCGCAAATTCTACACGCCAAAGACGGCCGACCGCCTGGGTCTGACCGGCCGCGGCGAGCGCTGCCACGGCTGCGGCGCGTTCGACAAGTGTACCTTCAAGCTCGACATGGCCGGCAACGAGAACCTCAAGAATCTCTACCTCGACTGCGAGCAGTACGACGGCTACCAGCGCGACCAGTGCGTCTTTTCCGACAAGATCGACATCGAGGACTCCATGAACGTTGTGGTCGGCTACGCCAGCGGCGCCAAGATGAGCTACAGCCTCAACGCCTTCTGCTCGTGGGAGGGCTACATGGTGGCCTTCAACGGCACCAGGGGCCGCCTCGAGCACACCTGTCAGGAGAAGGTCTACATCAACGCTGACGGCACCGTCCCCGGCGCGCTCGACAAGGAAGGGACCTCGATCAAGGTCTTCCCGCAGCGGCGCCCCGCCTACCAGCTCGACCTGTGGACCGGCACGGGCGGCCACGGCGGCGGCGACAGCCCGCTGCTGGAGGACGTGTTCGGCGCGAACCCGCCGGCCGACAAGTACCTCCGTGCCGCCGACCACCGCAGCGGCGCCTATTCGATCCTGACCGGTGTGGCCGCCAACAAGTCGATGGCGACCGGCGGCATGATCCGCGTCGCCGACCTGGTCAGCGGCCTGACGAGCCCGGACTATCCGGCCATGCCCACGGGCGATGAGCCGCTGGACATCCCCGCCCCCCTGCCCGAGGACAAGTAGGCCGGGCTATTGCCCGCAACGATCTTGTGACAAGGTGACACTGGGTTCACGGTCCTGCGCAGCAGGGCCGTGCGCCGTTTTTGGGGTGCCATGGCCGGGGCCGTTTCCGGCGATGGAATTCCTCGCACGAGCGTTGCGCTCGCAGACAAACGGGCAGGGGCCCGAAGCGTAAGCGAGGGAGTTGCTCGAATGTGCACCGATCCCGCTCCTCGCGGGCGAGCCCGAAGCGTAAGCGGCGTAAGCGAGGGAATCGTTGTGCGGATGCGCAGGACGCCCGGGCATTGCGAGAAAGGAGCCGCGACCGTGAGGTCGCGGTAGACCTTGGCATGGGCATGGCGCCCGAAGAGAAGAAGGTGTCAGAATAACTCTTGCGGTGACGATGAATCCTTCCTGACACCTTTTCCCGTCTTGGGTACCCGCATTCGTCCGGAGAGGACGGCGGGCAAATAGCCCACCCTACGTCCCCGGCCCGTCCGGAACCGCAAACGCCTTAACCCCCGGCGCCAGATCCAGCCCCGACTCCCACTGAGCCAGCAGCGACCGGTGCGCACAAAGCACGCCCCGGCTGCCTGCATCCCCGCTCAAATCCCGCACCTCGTCCGGATCATCAACCATATCGAACAGGCACTCGGTCCCGTCGCGACAGGCGATGTACTTGTGCCGTAGCGTCCGCACCATCCGCTGCCTGTTGTTGCTCGCCTCCGCGAAGACGGCCTGCCGCCGCGGCGCCGCCCCGCCGGTCAAAACCCCCGCAAGGCTCGCCCCACGGCAACCGCTGGGCACGGGCAGGCCGGCAAAATCGCAGAACGTCGGCAGGATATCCAGCCCGCTGACAAGCGTCTCGCGGTCCACCACCCCCGCCGGGAACCGCCCCGGCCCCGCGCAGATCATCGGCACGCGCACGCATTCGTCGAACAGCGTGCCCTTGGTCACGTGCCTCCGGTGGCCGAGCCCCTCGCCGTGATCGACCGTGAACAGCACGATCGTCTCGTCCAGTCCGCCCGTTTCGTCCAGGGCCCGCATGATCCGCCCGATCTCGGCGTCGACCATCTCGACCTGGCGATAGAAGCTGTACAGGTAGAACCGCCAGTCCCGCTCGGTCCAGTGCGCGGACTGCGGCGACACCTGGCAGATGGCGGGCATGCCCTCGTACTCGAAGTTGGCCGGCAGCGGCGGCAGGTCCCCCTCGATGCCCGGATACCGTCCCGGCCCCAAGGGCGAGCCGACAAACCGGATCGTCTCGCAGATGTCGTGCGGCTGAAGCAGCTTCGCCGCCAGCAGGAACGGCCGGCTCCGGTCGCGCTGCCGCAGCCACGACTCGCACGAGGCCGCCACCGAGGCGTCGCCGATGATCCCGCAGCGGTTGATGCCCCCGACGAGCACGTCGAAGCCCGGCACGCGGTACGTCTGCGGCGGACCGCCGGCGTGCCACTTGCCCGAAAAGACCGTCTCGTACCGGCTGTGCTCGCGGAACCACTCGCCCATCGTCGGCAGATCGTCGCGGTACAGTTCTTCGTTGCCGAGGACCCCCGCCTCGCTGGGCATCCGCCCGGTGAAGTAGGACGTCCGGGCCGGCCCGCACAACGGGTTCGTGCTGTACGATTGGGTGAAACGCACACCGCATGCCGCCAGGGCGTCCATGTTCGGCGTCCGCACGTGCGGGTTGCCCGGCGCCGACAGCGCCTCGAAATGCTGCTGGTCCGTCGAGATGAACAGGATGTTCGGCTGGTCCTTCGGCATCGTCACTGGCCGCCCTCGAACTTGCGCAACACGCCGTCGCGGAGCATCTGCTCGGTCTTCTCCTCGGCCTGCTCGTCGAGGATCCACGCCACGTGCAGCGTCACGACGATCCGCAGCCGCCCCGCCGCATCCCGCCAGTAATCCACCGGCAGAATGCCATGGCCCGTCTGGCTGAAACACCGCAGCGGCCCGATGCCCGCAAGCTCACAGTCCAGCGCCGGATTGCGCCGGATGACCTGTCCGGGCTTGGGCAGGCGGAGTTTCTCCAGCAGCTCGAAGCGAAGCGGCTCGTCCGCCGTGCCGTCCAGCCGCTGGACCGCCTCAAACAGCGACCAGTCGCTCGTCCACGGCGTATCGATGTGGATCGGGAAGGTCTCATCGCCGATGGTGTACGCCGCGCCGTCCGCCGTCTTGGCCCCCTGCTCCTGCATCGTCAGATGGTCGAGGATCGCCAGGTCCCGCCCGAACCGGTTCCGCATTCGCCAGGAAACGGGGCGGGCGAGCTCATCGCACCGGCAGCGGATTTCCGCGTCGATCTCGTGCCAGCCGTGCGGCCGGCGACCCGCCGGGTCCCCCTCGTCCATCACGACCTTCTGATGCAGGCTCAGAGTGAACCCGTCGCCGTCCGGCCGACGCGTCCGCCGCAGCACCAGGTGCCCCAGCATCCGCGACTGGCCGTAGTCGATCCGCCCCCTGGCGATCGCCGCCCACATGCGATAGCGGTTGACCCAGTCGCCTTCAGGGTCGAACCGCCCCGGCGGCGACATCGGTTGCAGCGCCCCCAGCTCCTGCAGCCTCTGCGGCGTGAGCCAGGGCGCGAGTGTGTCAGCAGTCATTCAAAACCCGCACTTCCTTTGACTTGACCTCAAACCCCTTCTGTCACCGCCGAGGCGATCCCTGCCTCATCCACGATCGCCCCCGCCGTCCGCAGGTGCTCCTGCAGCGAACCGGTGTCGATCTGCCGCGGCGTGCAGTTGGCCTTCAAACTCAGCGCCGCCGCCGCGCCTGCCGCCTCGCCCAGCAGCCCGCACTGCGGCATCACCCGCGTCGAACCCAGCGCCCGGTGCGTCACGCTGATGCACCGGCCCGCCACCAGCAGGTTGTCCACCACCTTGGGCACCAGGCAGCGGTACGGGATCTGGTACTTGAACCCCGGGTGCGGCCGGTACGTCTCGGCGTCCATCCCGGGGCCGGTGCAGTTGTGCACGTCGATGAAGAACGAGCCATAGCCGACGCTGTCGTCCCAGGCTCTTTCCGCGAGGATGTCCTCGTCGGTCAGCACGTACTCGCCGACGATCCGCCGGCTCTCCCGCGTGCCCAGCAGCGCCGCCGTCGAGATCAGGTAGCAGTTTTCCATTCCCGGAATGTACTTGCGGAACACCGGGATCATGTGGAATGCCTGCCGCCGCCCCTCAATCGTCGCCTTCGTGATCGACTCGGCATTGGTCGGGTCGCAGCCGACGATGTGGGTGAAGTTCTGCCCCACCTGGTCCGGCCGGGTCGGCGTCCACCACCAGCCCATGATCTGGTTCTGGAACGGCTCCATGTCGCCGTTTCGCTGCGCCTGGGCCCAGACGTGTTCGAGCTTGCGGTCGACCTGGTTGCGGAAGGGCTCGACCTTCGACCAGTCCACGCCCCCGATCATGAACATCAGCGTGCACGGCTGGACCGCGCCGTCGCTGGCCCGCCCCATCTCGAACGGCGCCCCGGCTGACGCCGCCACGTCGGCGTCGCCCGTCGCATCGACCACGCGCTTGGCCAGCACCGCCTGCCGGCCCGACTTGTTCTGGATGTACGCCCCCTTGCACGCGCCGCCCTCGACGATCGCGTCGGCAAACAGCGTGTGGTACAGCAGCTTCACCCCCGCCTCGGCCGCCATCTGCTCCAGGGCGAGTTTGAGGCCTTCAAGTTCAAAGTCGCAGTTGCCCCGGCGATACACGCCGTAGCCCATCTTGACGAGCCGCTCGACCATCTCGAACGGCACGCCCCCCACGACTCGCTCGTTGGTCCCCCACGAGGTGTACAGGCACAGGTGGTTGTGCCCGCCGGCCGTGGCGATGCCGCCCAGGCAGTTGGTCTGTTCGATCAGCAGCACCTTCGCCCCCGCCCGTGCCGCCGCGATGGCCGCGCAGAACCCCGCTGGCCCGCCCCCGCACACCAGCACGTCCACCTCGTCATACACCGGCACGTCACGCCTGAGATCCGTAACGGTTTTGCCCATGTCTCGATTCGCCTCCCGCATGCAAGGGTCCCTTCAATATGGTTCAGCCTACAGGGCCCCATGCTACCGCACGGCAGAACCCGATGCCACTCAAGAAGATT
>JAWLBS010000108.1:12600-14273 GCA_041687575.1 Phycisphaerae bacterium
CTCGATTCGCCTCCCGCATGCAAGGGTCCCTTCAATATGGTTCAGCCTACAGGGCCCCATGCTACCGCACGGCAGAACCCGATGCCACTCAAGAAGATTTGCGCCGTGTCAGGGGTCCGACCCTTTGCACGACGCCCGAATGCGAGCCCCCGCAGAAATCCCCTTGGCGGCAGCGATACATGAACGATCCACCGGGGTCGGACCCCGAGGGAAAACGTCCCATGCCCCCGCCGGGTGACGCCTGCCGAAACGAGTCCCCCACGAAGACAACCCCGCCCCCGATCGCTACAATGCCGCTTTCGCCAGCGGACCCGAACAGCACGAGCCCACGCGGGAGATTGCCTATGCGTCGCACCAGCCATACCGTCCTGACCGCCACGGGGGATCTCGCCGGCGACGTCCAACCCGGACTTGTCGAGGCGGTCTCTCAGAAGATCACGCTCGTCCAGTCGGCGGTCCTCGGCGTTGTCGAGGGGCTGACCGAATACCTGCCCGTCTCCTCGACCGGCCCCCTGATCCTGACCAGCTACTGGTTGGCGCCGTTCGGCGTCTACCGCATCGTCATCGCCGTGGTCCTGATGTGGTATTTCCTGGGATAGCCGCAATCACACGGGAGTGTCGCCATGCCCACCCCCGCCATCCTCTTCGACCTCGACGACACCCTCGTGTGCGAACGCCCCTACGCCGAGGCGGCCGTGCTGGCCACGTGCGTCCCGGTCGCCGAGGCACACGGCGTGGAGCCGCCCGCCCTGGCGGCGGCGGTCTTCGAATGCGCCCACGAGATCTGGTATGCCTGTCCGGTCCGCCAGTTCTGCGTCGATTGCGGCATCAGCTCCTGGGAGGGCCTCTGGGGCACCTACGACGGCGCCACGCCCGAATCGCGTTTTCTGACGGAATGGGTGAAAGACTACCGCCCCCACGCCTGGGCGGCTGCGCTCGAGCGCTTCGGCATCAACCCCGGCCCCCACGCCGCCCGCATGGCAGCCGAGTTCGTTGAACAGCGCAAACTGCGCACTGCCCCGTATCCTGATGCCGAACCGACCCTGCAAGCCCTCCGCCCGCACTACCGCCTCGCCGTCCTGACCAACGGCGCTCCCCTCGTGCAGCGCTGGAAGCTCTCCGCCACCGGCCTGGCCGACTGGTTCGACGCGGTCGTCGTCGCCGGCGATATCGGCGCCTGCAAGCCCGCCCCCCGCCTGTTCGAGCACGCGCTGAAGTGCCTCGGTGCCGCCCCGGCCGACACCGTCATGATCGGCGACAGCCTCGAGCGCGACATCGCCGGCGCCCAGGCAATCGGCATGCGCGGGGTGTGGCTGAACCGGACAAACAAGGCGCAAGATCCCGAGGTGCAACCCGACGCGACGATCACGACGCTCCGCGATCTGCCGCAGGTATTGGGGCAGTTGGACCGGCCGTAAGGTTTCATCAGCAGCCGCGAACACAAATAACCGGCCCCGAGCGAACGCCTTGTCCCGAGCGAGCGCAGCGAGTTGAAGGACGCACTGCAGAAGTTAGGAGTCCCCGCTTAAGCGGGCGCTTGGAGTCCCCGCTTCAGCGGGCGTTCGGAGTCCCGCCTTATGCTCTTTGACAGACTAATCGGGTATTGAGTCTACAATGATTCATGACAAGACGCACCCTGACACTTAGCGATCCGGAACGGGCCGAGCTGGAGC
>JAWLBS010000109.1:0-14211 GCA_041687575.1 Phycisphaerae bacterium
CGTCGCCGAGCGCCCGGCTGAGCAGCGCCGTCATCTGGGCGTGGATGCTGTAGCACAGGGCGAAGCCGTAGGAGAACTGGTTCATCTGGCAGTCGCGGTTGTCCATCCAGCCGGCCATCGGGCCGTCCTTGTGGGCCTCGACGTTGTCCGGGCCTACGTACGACAGGTTGTCAGCCGAGTGGATGAAGTGCTCGCACTTCCAGATCCACAGGGCGATCAGCTTCTCGCTCTCGTTTTTGGGTTCGTGGCCGTAACGGTCTTTGAAGATGCGGTACGCATCGGCGATGTTGCGGTCGAGGGTCGAGCAGGCGAGTTCGCCGCGGTAGACCGGATGATCCGTCATGATCTGCGGATCGGGCACCACGCCGAAGGCCGGCGCACACAGCACAACGCCCGCCAGCGCGGCGGCTGCAAACGACTTGACTGACATGAGAAAACCTCCCAACTGCCTGTTATTGCATGTGCCAGATCGTGCCGTCCGGCCGATCTTCCAGCTTCACACCGAGTTTACCGAGCTCGTCGCGAACGTGGTCACCGATCTCGAACTGTTTGGCCTTGCGGGCCTTGTTTCGTACGTCGATGAGCAGCTCGATCAGCTGGCCGGTCATCTCGCCGCCGAGCGACTCTTCGGCCCGGGGCGGCTTTTGCTCGAACAGCCCCAGCAGTCGGCCGAGGAACATCACCGTATCGGCTGCGAACTGCAGCGCCTTGTCCGCATCCGGCTTTTGCCCCTTTGCCGCCTCGAGCTGCTGCTGATCGGCGAAGCGGTTGGCGTAGGTGATCAGTTCGAACAGCGAGGCGATCGCGCCTGCCGTGTTGAAGTCGTCGTCCATCGCGTCTTCGAAACGGCGGCGGTACTCGCCGACGGCATGCACCAGCGCGGCCGCCGCCTCGTCGCCCATCTCGACTGCGGCCGGATCGACGCCGATGGCGGCGTCGTAGGGGCTGTGGCCGGTGATCCGCTCGGTCCGATCGAAGAACCGGTAGAACGTGCTGAGGGCCTTGTGGGAGGCCTCCATCGCCTCGTCGGAGAAGTCGATCGGGCGGCGATAGTGGGTCTGCAGGACGAAGAACCGGACCAGCTCCGGGCGGAACTCGTCGAGCAGGGTGTTGAGCGTCAGGCGGCGCAGGGCCTCCTGCATCTCGGCGTCGGACTTGGAGAGTTTCTTGGTGTTGATCCGGGTCAGCCCGTTGTGCATCCAGTACGTGGCGAACCGGCAGCCGCAGGCGGTCTCGCTCTGGGCGATCTCGTTCTCGTGGTGCGGGAAGATCAGGTCCATGCCGCCGCCGTGGATGTCGAACGGCTGGCCAAGGTATTTGCTGCTCATCGCCGAGCACTCGATGTGCCAGCCGGGCCGGCCCTTGCCCCACGGCGAGTCGAACTTGACCTCTTCGGGCTCGTCCGGCTTGGCCGCCTTCCACAGGGCGAAATCGCCCGGGTTGCGCTTGCCGCCGGCGAACAGGCCCTCGCGGGTGCCGCTGACCTGCTCTTCCGGGCGGCGGTTGGAGAGCCGGCCGTAGTCGTCGTCCTTGGTGATGTCGAAGTAGACGTCGCCGTCGACGGCGTAGGCGGCGCCGCGGTCGATGAGTTTCTGCACGATGTCGATGATGTCGTCGATGCACTGGCTCGCCCGCGGCAGCTCGTCGATGCCGGTGACGTTGAGGCGTTTCATGTTGGCCAGGTAATCGCCGGTGACCCGCTCGGCCAGTTCGAAGACGGTGGTCTTCTGGTTGCCCGCCTCGACGATCAGCTTGTCATCGACGTCGGTGATGTTAACCACCCACTTGACGTCGTAGCCGCGGTACCGCAGGTAGCGCTTGATCGTGTCGAAGATGATCGGCCCGACCGCGTGCCCCAGGTGCGACGGCTTGTAGACCGTCGGTCCGCACACGTACATGCCCACCTTGCCCGGCTGGACGGTCTCGAACGGCTCCTTGCGACGCGAGAGGGTGTTGTAAACCTGCAATGCCATCTTCAATTGCACTCCGACGAACGATTTCGTGTTGTCCCGCGGGGGTCGCGCCCGCCGGCCGGGGTCATGCCGACCGGACCCGGCCTGGCTGGCCCTGAGGGTCTTTACGACCCGGCCTGTCCGCCGCCGGTCCGGCCCAGCCCTACAACGGCGATCGCCTCGATCGCCTCGCCTCGGCCGACTGCGTTGACCCCTTCCGAGGTCTTCGCCTTAATGTTAACCCGGTTGGCCTCTACGTCCAGCAGCTCCGCCAATCGTTGTCTCATCCGCGGCTTGTGCGGTCCCATCCGGGGGCGCTCGGCCACGACGGTGACGTCGACATTGACCACCGACCAGCCGGCCTCGGTTACCCTCATCAGGGCCCGCCGCAGAAGGTCGCCGCTGTCGGCACCGGCCCACCGCGGGTCGCTCGGGGGGAACATCTCGCCGATGTCGCCCATCCCGGCCGCACCGAGCAGGGCGTCGGTCACGGCGTGCAGGGCGGCGTCGGCGTCGGAGTGGCCGGCGAGGCCCTTGTCGTGGGGGATCTCGATGTTGCACAGGATCAGCGGCCGGCCGGGCTGCAGGGTGTGCAGGTCCCAGCCGAGGCCTATTCGCTGTATGGATGAGGTCATCTTGTCACCCCGCCACCCTGTCACCTTGTCATTTCCGTGCTCACCCCGCATCACTCCGCCCCGGGCGTTGCCGGCGCGGTCGTCGGGGCCTGCGGTCGAACCTCGGTGATCCATCCCTTCGCCCTGAGGCTGTCGAGCATATTCGCGACCTGGTCGTATGCCTGCGGCTCGACCGGGGCGAAGCCCTGCCAGTGCAGCGGCCTGATCGCGGCCGGGGGGACCTTGCCGCTTAGCAGATAGTCCCGGATCTTTCCGACCAGCTTGGGATCGGCCTTGCGCGAGGCGACGATCGGACCTTCCGGGAGCTCGGCGGTCTTGACAATCACCCGCACCGAGTCCTGGCTGACATTCTGCAGGAGCATCGACCCGCCGGTGTCCGGCCAGGAGTGGTATTCCACCTCGTCGATCGCCCCGGCCGGTAGCAGCGGCTCGTAGGCGACGGCCTTGGCGACCTCGTAGGAGTCGAGGTGGTGCCTGCGGGCCAGGGGCAGGGGCAGCAGTTCGCGGACGATGTCCTTGGGATCGAGCCCCGCCTGCATCAGGGCGTACGCAGCGGCCAGGTGCGACGCGGCATCCCAGCTCGGGCCGAAGGCGAATCGCTGGCCCTTCAGGTCGGCCAGGCCCTCGATCTTCGAATCCTTCTTGGCGATGATCAGTCCGCGATGGCCCCGCTCGCCCATCGTGTTAACGGGCTGGGCGACCAGCTGACAGCAACCCGTATCGCGGATTTCGGCATAGTCGGTGGCCGAGAGGATGGCGAAATCGAGGAATCCGCCCTCGAGCTGGCTGTGGATCTGGAACGGCTGGAACTGCAGCACCTGGACCTGGCGGCCGAGTTTTTGCTGGAGGTCCGACTGCAACCCGGCCCAGGGTGGCGTCACGAGGGGATTGACGTGCAGGTGCGTCGTGCCGATCCGCACCGGCTCGGGCATCTTCAGCAAGGATCGCATCGGCTTGAAGAGGAATGTGTCTCCTGTCTGCGACGCGCATCCGGCCGCCAGCGCCGCGCCTGTCGCCAACGTCGTCCACAAGTAAACCCGTGCAAGACGATTTTGAGTCATGGCTAAAGTCTCCGGTTCGTAGACCCCGCCCCGCGTGCGCCGCCGCATTGGTTCGGAGTATACTTGACCACTCTGTCGGCCACAATCGCGCGCTGGCAACACGGGGGCACTGCCGGGTGTCGGGTCTCGGGTCTCGTGGGGCGGTTCAGGATGACAGTTCACAGGGGGCCGTTGAACCTTCGGCCGAGGGAGCCTACTTCTTCGCCTCCTCTGCGACCAGGGCATTCTTCGTCTCCTGCTGGCTGTCTCCCCACACCGACGTCATGCCGTGCATGTAAAGGTACAATCCCGTTGCGCTCATGGCCGTGGCGATGGCGAAAACCGGCCAGCCGAGCCAAACGTACAGCGGCGCGGCGATGAACCCCAGGCATCCGCGAATGCCCGTCAGCGTTGCGTGCAGGCCCATGTACAGCTCCGCCTCCTCCGGTTTGGCGAAGTGCAGGTGCCCCAGGCTCCAGGCGATGCCGCCGCCGCCCTGGGCGATGCCCGTCAGGATCTGCGCGATCACGAACATCCCGATCACCAGGGCCCGCCCATAGGGCACGTCCGGCATGTACTGCAGCAGCATCACGGCGATGGCCGTCAGCAGCATCCGGATCGTCCAGAACCCGCCGTTGATCACGCGGTAGCGGGGCAGGCCCCAGCGGTCGTAGAGCCGCGCCCACGCGGTGACCGTGCCCAGCGACAGGACGATCGGGATCATGTCCAGCATGGCTGTCGACCAGGTATAGTTCAGCCCCAACTGGTGCACGAAGATCAGCACCAGGATCGGGTCGACCAGCAGGTTCGCCCCGCCGCTGAACATCTGCCCTGTCTGGTAGATGCGAAACGCCCTGTCTCTCCGCAGGATGTCGACCATCCGGCGCACCGGCTCGACGGGGCTGAGGATCGCCGTGAGGCTGTAGGGTTCGATGGCGCGGGCCTTCGGCGCGATCGGGCCGAGTTCACCGCGGTCCGGATCGGGGCGACCGAGCAGCTTATCGCCGCGGACGCGGATCGCCTGCAGCAGGATCGCCGCCGCCACGCCGACCACCGCCAGCAGCGGATAGAGCCAGTGGTATGCATACGGTCCGCCCCAGGCGACCAGCCACGACGGCACGGTCAGGTAACTCGTCCAGGCGTCGAGCCCGAGATTGTCGACCAGAAACCGCGGCAGCCACAGGTTCTCCTTGGACGGGTCGAGGTCGAGCACCCACGACGCCATGTACAGCACCGCCAGCCGGCTGATGTTGCTCTGCAGCTGCAGCCTGCCCGCCATCTGCCCCCGGACATGCGTCGGATAGTTCGCCTTCCAGATCGCCGTGCGGACCGTCGCCGCCCCCGAAACGAAGATCCGCGCCGCCGCCATCTGCGCGGCGAACAGCCAGCCGCTCCACTCATAGCCGGCCGGCACCAGCGCCGTCATCCCCATCACCACCGCTGCCCCTGCGCACGCCACCGTCAGCAGCGGGATCTTGGGGCGGGTGACGGCCAGCATTCCCCAGACGATGCACACCATGTTGGTGACCACGGGGGTCGCCCGCACGACGGAGATCTGCCATGGCGAGCCATCGAAGGTCTTGGCGACGATGACCGCGGCGATGCCGCCTTCCACCAGGGCGACCAGGCCGCCCCACATGGCGATATGGAATATTTCGATCCGGTAGGTATGCTGCGTCAGCCGGGGCAACGTCTGCACGTCCAAGGGAACTGGCCTCCTTCCCTGTAATTCCGGCAAGCATAGATTCACCCGCGCCTTCCGGCAACTGCGGGCGGAAAGTTTGCCCGCAAAGAGTCGTTAGTAATGCTGGCAACGTGATTGACCGATACACCTCTCGGTCACGGATGCTCGCCATCCCGGGGCCAGACAGCGTGGCTTCCTGCGGTGCCAGGACGCTGCCCGCCACGTACATTTTCCGGTTGGATGCATCGGGTTTTTCTGCGACACGCTGCGGTCGATCCGTCGACCGGGCGCGGGCTGCGGCTACGTACCGCGAGGGCACGCTGCTATGAGTTACATGCTGGAGATTTTCGGACGGGCTTTGCCGGACTCCCTTTGGCCGGTCTTTCGGGATTACCTCGGCGACTGGGGGGGCGGGCAGACGCAAAAGCCGTCCGGCCGCATCCGCTGCGGCGACAATCCACACGTCCTGGCCGGCGTGGCCGCCTTGCAGCATACCGCCGCAGGCCAGGCCAAGCTCCACTTCGACCGTGCCTTCGCCAGCAAGCAGCGGACGCCCGCCGCGGTGATCGGCATGGCCTGCGCGCTGGACATGATGGGACAGCCCGACCGGGCGCGCCGGTATCTGAAGCTGCTCATGGAGCAGTTCCCCGAGGACGCCAAGCTCCACTATGCGATGGGCCTGCTCCAGGAGCGGGCCGGCCAGACGCACAAGGCCCTGCCGCTGTATCAGCATTCGATCTATTTCCAGCCGCACCAGCGGAGCTCGCGGTTCCGGCTGATGGCCCTGGCGCTGGCCGGCGGCGACTATCAGGCCGCCCTGCCGCAGGCCGAGGCGCTGTGCGGGCAGTACCCGCTGGAGCTGCCCGCCTGGACCCGCCTGGGCGCGCTGCAGCTGGTGACCGACGATCCGGCCCGAGCGATCCGGTCTTTCGATAAGGCCCTGCAGCTGCTGGCGGACAACTGGCGGCGGGAGCCCGACTCGCAGATGGATCCGGCTACGGGCGAGGACGCGGCCAGCGAGATCGAGCATCTGGAAGAGTCTGTCACCGAGGGCGCCGATTCCGCCGACCTGCACGTGCGGCTGGGCGACCTGTACGCCCGGCAGGGGCGCGGCGACGAGGCGCTGGAGGAGTACAAGCAGGCCCTGCGGGCCAACCCGTACTACCTGGAGGCGACCGCCAAGGTCGCCGCGGTGTACGTGCATCGCGGCGCGGCCCAGCAGGGCGCGACGTGGCTGGGCCGGGCCCTGGACATCAACGAAACGCTCCTGATGGCCTACGTCGGCACGGCGCTGGCCAGCGCATACATTGGCAAGGACACCGAAAGCCGCGACAACATCGAGATGGCCCGTGGCATCGCCTCCAATGCGCCGGTGCTGATGGCCGAGATCGCCCGCATGCATATCGCCGCCCACGATCCCGACGTCGAGCCTGCGCCCGAGGCGGATGCCCCGCGCGAGGTGCGGACGGCATACCGCGCTGAACTGCTGCAAAAGGCGATCCAGATCCACCTGGCGTGGTTGACGCAGAACCAGGACGACGCCTCGACATGGCTTCGCCTGGGCATGCTGCTCGAGGCCGACAACCAGCTCGACTCGGCCAACCAGGCGTACCAGAAGACCCTGGAGATCCACCCCGGCTGCACGTTCGCCCTGGTCCGCCTGGGCCTGTCGGCGACCGGTTGCGATGCCCCGACGTCGGGCCTGCTCCGCCGCGCGTTCTGGCCGGAGAAGATCGACATGCGGACGCAGTACGACCTGTCGGTGCTGTTCAGCCAGTCGCACCGGTTCGAGCTGACGGTCGAGACGTTCGGCGAATCGCTGGGCGAGGAGCAGCACCAGTCCTTCTGGCGGAACGTGGCGCTGAGCCTCGAGCAGATGGGCATGCTCAACCGCCCCAAGTGCCTCTGGCAAACCCTGACCGAGATCAGTGCCACGCCGGTGTCGAGCGCCCATGGCCACGATGCGGGCGGCGGCCGGCGGAAGGGGGGGTAGCCGGGGTGCGACGGGGGCGGTCCGAAGGGCGGAAAGGATGCCCTCGCCTGCGCTTCGGGCTCGTTTGGACGCGGTGCAGGTATGGGGAGATCACGCGTTCGGAACGTGGTGGCGGGCGCAGCCCGCCCTACATGCGCTCGTCTGCATGCGGGGCAGGATGGGGAGCGCTGCGCCCTGAAGCGTAACGACAACAACTCCCTCGCTTACGCTTCGGGCTCCTTCCCGCAGCTTGGCGAAGCGGTGCACATGCGAGGATTTGCCGCGACCTTACGGTCCCGGCTCTTTCTCATGCGCCTCCGGAAGTTATCTCCCGCCACCGGGAAAGCACGGCCCTGCTTCCGGCTTCGTCAAACGACGACTATGCCGTGACATGCCCGGCTTCGTCGAACGATGCGGTGCCGTGGCGAGGTCGCAGGGCTGTGGCAGCCAATACGCTCCTTCGCAGCGTTGTTCTCGTGACGCAGCTTTCTTCTGCCTTCGCGGCTCGGCCACTCGCGTCGCTGCGCTCGCTCGGGCGGACCGCCTGAAGGCGGGACTCCGAACGCCGCCTGAAGGCGGGACTCCTAACAGCACGGCCCTGCGAACAGCCGCAGGACCGATTCCCTGACCCCTGATCCCTGGCCCCTGACCCCTGCCGTTGTTGTTTCTTAATCTGTGTAATCTGCGAAATCTGCGGATAGATGTTGTTGTCGTTGCCGTTGTTGTTTCCAATCTGAGTAATCTGCGAAATCTGCGGAAGGCTGTTGCTGCTCGCTTGAGCAGAATCTGCGGATAGCTTTGGCTGCCCGGCCTCAGCCGTCGAACAGGTCGTCCAGCTCGCTGCGGAGCTGGTCGAGGTTGACCGGCCCGGTGGGGTGGGCGGCGTCCTGCTCGATCACCCCGGTCGATCGTTCGTCAAACAGAGACCGCACCTGCGGCGTGACAAAGCGGGTCAGCTGCGCGTAGCTGTGCCGGTCGTGCATCTTGCCGCGGCGGTGGTAGTAGCGCAGCGGGAAGTAGACGTACAGCCAGTCCTTCGCCCGCGTCATCGCCACGTAGAACAGCCTCCGCTCCTCCTCGATCTCCTCGTCGCTGCCGGTGGCCATGTCCGAGGGGATCATCCCGTCGGCCGCGTGGATGATGTGCACCACGTCCCACTCGCAGCCCTTGGCCGAGTGGATCGTGCTGAGGTTCAGCCAGTCCTCCTCCAGGTGCGGCGGCTGGGCGAGGTCCGACGTCGAGGTCGGCGGGTCGAGCGTCAAATCGGCGATGAACCGGCTGCGCGACCGGTAGCCCGAGGCGATCTGTTCGAGCTGCTCGATGTCCCGCAGGCGGATGCCGGGGTTCTCGTAGAGCTTCTCGAAGATCGGCTCGTAGAACCGCCGCAGCCGCTCGACCTGCACCGGCAGGGGCAGTTCCTTTTCCGGCGTTTCCGCTGACGGCGCGACGTTGCCAGCCGCGTCCGTCCGCGAGCCGCTGCAGTCGGCCAGGGCCTGCCGCAGGCTCTCAAAGCCGTCTTTCGCCGCGGGCGGCGGGGCGGGCGGGTCGGTGAACAGGCGGCGCAGGGGCGAGATACCGGTCGGCGGTTCGCCCTCGCGCGGCTCGGCCGGGCGGCGGACGCCGAGTGCGTCCATCAGTCGCTGGGCGCTGCGCGGGCCGATGCCCTCCAGCATCTGCAGGATGCGGAACCAGGAGATCTCGTCGTAGGGGTTCTCCAGGATCCGCAGGAACGCGAGCATGTCTTTGATGTGGGCGGCCTCGATGAACTTCAGTCCGCCGTACTTGTGGAACGGGATGTTCCGCCGGGCCAGTTCCACCTCGAGCAGGTCGCTGTGGTGGCCGGCGCGGAAGAGCACCGCCTGGCGCATCAGGGCTGTGCCGCCTTCGAGGTGCTCCAGGACGTTGGCGCAGACGTCCTCGACCTGTTGCCGCTCGTCGACGCAGGTGAACAGCTGGGGTTTGCGCTGCGCCTCGCGCTGCGACCAGAGGTTCTTGGTGAACCGCTCGCTGGCCTGGTCCATCACGGCGTTGGAGGCCTGGAGGATCGGGGTGATCGAGCGGTAGTTCTGTTCCAGCGTGACGATCGTGGTGTTCGGGAACTGCTCGGGAAAGTCGAGGATGTTGCGGACGGTCGCCGCGCGGAACGAGTAGATCGACTGCGCGTCGTCGCCGACGACGGTGATGTTCTTGATGTGCTTGCGCATGCCGATCAGGATGCGGGCCTGGAGGCTGTTGGTGTCCTGGTACTCGTCGACGAGGATGTGCTCGAAGCGATCCGCAACGGTGTCGCCGACGCCGGGGGCCTGGCACAGCACGTTCCAGTGCAGCAGCAGGTCGTCGTAGTCCAGGACGTTGGCCTCGCGCTTGCGGCGGACGTAGTCCTTGAAGATCCGCTGGATGCCCTCGACATCGTCGGCGCACCAGGGGAAGACCTTCTCCAGGACCGCGCCGAGCTTCTCCCCCGCATTGACCGTCCGGCTGTAGATCGACACCAGCGTCTGCTTGCGGGGGAAGCGCTTCTCGCCCCTGGCGACCCCCAGATCGTTGCGGACCATGTTCATCAGGTCGGCCGCGTCGGACTGGTCCATCACCGTGAACTCGGGTGCCAGGCCGATCGACTTGCCGTAGATCCGCAGCAGCCGGTTGGAGACCGCGTGGAACGTCCCGCCCCAGACCTTCGCGGCGACCTCGGGGTCGGTCATCCGCCCGACCCGGCTGAGCATCTCGGCCGCCGCCCGGCGGGTGAACGTCAGCAGCAGGATCCGCTGGGGCGGCACGCCGCGGCTGATCAGCTGCGCGACCCGGGCGACCAGCGTGCGGGTCTTGCCCGTGCCCGCCCCGGCCACGATCAGCAGGGGGCCCTCGCCGTGCTGGACGGCCTGTCGCTGCGAGTCGTTGAGATTGTCGAGCCATCCCGGCATGGCGAATCCTTGTATCCGGCACCCTAACACATACCTATCCGTGTCATCTTATAGGCGGTGCCCGCGTCTTGCCAGTGTCGCCGGCCCCGATTCGTCCGCTTGGCCGAGATCCTTCCCTTCGTTTAGGATGACAACAAGGGTCGCGACAGGCAGAGATCCGTCGCGTTGCTCAGGATGACGGACTGCTCGCCCGGAACGACAGGCGGGCGCGATGAACGAAGAGGTGCAGTATGGCCGACAAACCCGGACCCGATCCCAAGGGCGGTTCACCAGGCGGCTCCCCGCTGGACAAGCTGAGCCAGGACGTCGCGCAGTATCGCAAGGCGGAGGTCGCGCGCAAGCAGGGCAAGCAGCCCGCCCCGCCGCCGCAGCCCGCGCAACCGGCGCGGCCGCAAGCAGCCCCGAGGCCTGGGCAGGCGCAGCCCGCGCCGCACCCGGCGCCGCGTCAACCCGCCCCGGCCGGCGCCCGGCCTCAACCGCCTCGCCCGCGGCCGTCGCCGGCGGTGCGGGCCTCGTCCTCGCCCGGCTGGACGCAGCTGGACAGCGGGCTGAGCTCGCAGATGGTCGTGGCGATGCTGATCGCGGGCTATGCGCTGCTGATGTTCGGGGTGGGCGTGCTGGTGATGCTGATGGCGCCGACGGCGGCCGGGGCGCTCTGGCCGGTGCTGGCGATCGGGGTGATCACCTCGATGATCGCTGCGAGCAAGGGCCGCCCGCCGCTGCTGTGGTTCATGTACGGCAGCGCCCTGCCGGCCGTGCCGCTGGTGCCGTCGGTGCTGGTGGGGCGGCTGATGAGCGGGGCGGCGGCGCCGGCGGGCGGGGGGCTGATGGGGCTGGGCGGGCTCGGCCAGATTCAGGGGCTCATCCAGACGGCCCAGGCCGTGCCGATGACGGGGCTGCTGGTCAGCGTGTTCGTGGTCGGCGCGATCCCGGTGGTGCACGCGCTGCTGACGCCGGCCGACCCGGCCAGCCTGGAGGCGCGGCAGCTGGCGGCGGGGATGAAGAAGTGCCCGCACTGCGGCGAGCTGGTGCGGCCGGAGGCCCGCGTCTGCCGCTACTGCACCCGGGACCTGGCGGGGTGAGGATCGGGTGCCTTGGCGCCGATGGCGGCCTGATCCAAAGCGGCGTCTATCAGCGCCGCGACCCGAATCCCCCTGTCCGATGGCTACGGATGGCGATTCGGTTATTGACCCCGGCGCAGTAAATGAAGCCCGCGATTGGCGTCTTTATTTAGCCGGCCCGCTTGCGGGCCGCGATGCGGCGCCCGGTCACCACTGTCGCCCTCTTTAACAGCGCAACCCTCAATATCGGCCGCGGTCGGGCGAGGTGTTCGGGGGCTTGAGCATGAAATGGCCGCGGGCGCGGGCTTTGAGCTGGCCGGCCTGGCGGAGTTCGGCGACGAGGTGGTAGAGGGGGGCGGCGCCGTCGGCGATGCGGGCGCGGACCGTCGCGAGGACCTCGGTCTCGACCGGGTGGCGGAACTGCACGGCCAGGTCGACCGTCACGGCGGGCAGGTTTCGGGCGAGCAGGCAGTGGAGCATCGCCTCGTCGAGCAGCGCCGTGACGATGCCGCCGTGGATGACGCCGGGGTAGCCTTCAAAGGACCTGTCGCACGCGAACTCGCCCCGGACGCCGTCTTCGTCCGGGGCGAAGCGCACGTGCAGCCCGCGCGGGTTCGACCGGCTGCAGACGAAGCAGCCGGGATGGACAACGGCCCCTGCGGTCAGATCCTGCGGACTTCGGGTGTCAGTGATCACAGATGTTCTGCCCGGTCTGGAGAGATCCGTCGAGCCAGGCCGTCGCCAGCACCTCGGCGGGCTCCGGCGGGGCGCCGACCACGACGTCAATCCCGTTCTGCGCGAACAGCATCTGGGCCCGCTGGCCCATGCCGCCGGCGATGATGACGCCCGCCCCTTGTTCGTGCAGCCAGGCCGGCAGGACGCCCGGCGCGTGGACGGGCGGCTGGAGCAGGCTTGTGCCGACGATCCGCTTGCCGGCCTCGTCCACCTCGACCAGGGCGAACGTCTCGCAGTGGCCGAAGTGCATGCACAGCTTGCCGTCGGCCATCGGGATCGCGATCTTCATTCGGTTTCCTTTCCATTGCCTTGGGTTACAGATTCAAACACCTTCGTCCACAGCCGGCGGATGTCGCCAGCTGCGCCGTCATTCCGATGCTCCACCACGCTCAGGCCGCGGACCTGTGCGTCGGTGATCAGCACGTCGTATCGCACCCGGCCGGCCACGGGCAGGTCGTGCTCGCGGGCCCATTGTTCGATGTCCAGGGCCATGTCCGGGTTGAGGTCCCACTTGTTGACGCAGACGCAGCCGCGGATGCCGAAATGTCTGATCAGCTGCGCGACACGCTGCAGGTCGTGCAGGCCGCTGCGGGTCGGTTCGGTGACGATCAGGACCGCGTCGGCCCCGCCGATCGAGGCGATCACCGGGCAGCCGATCCCCGGCGAGCCGTCGACCATCACCAGGTCGCGGCCGTCCTGGTCGGCGATCCGCCGCGCGTGGCGCCGGACGAGGCTGACGAGCTTGCCGGAGTTCTCGGCGGCCACGCCGAGTTTCGCGTGGACCATGGGCCCGAAGCGGGTGTGCGAGATAAACCACTCGCCGTGTATGGCCGGGCCGAACTCGACCGCGCTGCTGGGGCAGACCCGCGCGCACACGCCGCAGCCTTCGCAATCGATCGGGTCCACGCGGAAGACCCGCGCGGACCCGTCGCTGCGCCCCTCCTCCCGGATCGCCTCAAACCGGCAGGCATTTGCGCACGCGCCGCAGCCGGTGCAGGCCTGGGGGCGGATGCGGGCCTGCGAGCCGCCGCTGAACGTCTCGCGCCGCTGTACCTGCGGTGCGAGCACCAGGTGCAGGTCGGCGGCGTCGACGTCGCAGTCGGCCAGCACGGCGCCGGGCGCCAGTGCCGCAAACGACGCGACGATCGACGTCTTGCCCGTGCCGCCTTTTCCGCTGATGACAACGAGTTCTTTCATATCAATCCCACGGACACGGGGTCCACTCGCCCGAGCTGCCCTTGCCAGCCTCTGCGTCCTGCGACCAGCGGACATACTCCTCGGCGGAGATGAACCGCACGCCCTTTTGCACCGCGTAGTCCAGGAAACTCTCGAACGCCTCGAAGCGGCCCTCGTCGGTGCCCGTGAAGTAGGGGTGGAACTCGACGAGCAGGGGGCGGTCCTCGGTGTCCATGCGGTCGAGTTCGCTTATGAGGGCGGCCTCCCACTGCTCGGCGGACACATCGCTCCAGGGGTTGTCACAGAATGTCTTGAGTCCGCCCTGGTAGGGGGCGACGTGCATCGGCACCGCCCAGAACTCGTACTCGTTTGAGTAGTAGGGCAGGATGGCGTCTTCGTGGCCGGGCAGATTTTCTGGTGTCTGCGCCACAAAGCCGAGGTTGTAGTCGAAGTTGAGTTCCTGCACGACGCGATAGGTGTCCTCGTTCTGGTCGAAGCGCGTGGAGCGGAAGCCGTCGATCGGCCGGACCAGGCACGCCTCGATGCCCGCCTTGATCTGCGAGACGAAGGCGAGCTGCTGCTCGTAGGTCAGCTGTGACATCACGGTGCTCGAGCCGTCCTGGTTGGTGGGTCGGGCGAAGGCCATGATCTCGAAGCCTTCGGCGTCGAGCTGGCGCAGCAGATCGCAGTTGTCGGCCGCGAAGGTGTCGTTGACCAGGATGGTGGCGGTGATGTCGCGCTGCCGCAGGGACTCGATGACGCGGCTGAAGGCGGCCGCGTCCTTGTACTCGGTGATCTGCATGCTGACCATGGGCTGTTGCTGCATGGTCGAGCCGTCGCAGCCGAGCAGGCAGAGCAGCAGCAGGGAGGAGGCGATGAATGTTTTTGCCATGATACGTTTCCTTTCGTTTTTCTCCGTTGTCCGGACCAGGGGGTCAGACCCCGGTGAATTACGCAACTATCCGGACCTCCATCAGGTTTTCGCGCTGGCCCCGGTTGCGGCTGGCCGCTCGGGGTCAGACCCCCGGGAACCTC
>JAWLBS010000110.1:0-14130 GCA_041687575.1 Phycisphaerae bacterium
AGTGCCGCGGCGTATCTGCCAACGCACAGACCCGGCGTCAGCCATCTTTGGAGTGCGGCGCCGCAGACGCCGCTTTGCCTTTGCGACGGGCCTGAAGGGGCGTCACGTCAACAACCCGGCGTCAGCCCTGACGTGGCATCCGATCGTCTGCCGAGTGGCCAATACGGCTCGTGCGAGCATAAGCTCCAGTAGACGTGCTCTTGCCCGGCGCGGCCGGGCCCGTGCGAACGACAAAGGGGAATACCATGATCGAGGTGCTGCCGCAGAGCCGCGAGGACGTGCTGGTTCTTCGGGCGAGCGACCGGCTGACCCATCGGGATTACACGGACGTGCTGGCGCCGCGGCTGGAGCGGATCTTCCGCGAGCACGGCAAGGCGCGGGTGCTGGTGGACATCGGGGAGGACTTCCACGGGTGGGAGCCGGCGGCGCTGTGGGATGATACCCGGCTGGGGGTGGCGCACTGGCGGGACTTCACGAAGATGGGGGTGATCGGCGGGCCGGGCTGGGCGGAGCGGCTGCTCAAGGCGTTCAGCTGGACGGTGCGGGGCGAGGTGCGGTCGTTCTCGCCTGGGCAGCGCGACGAGGCGATCGACTGGGTCCACACGCCGGCGACGCTCAGGCCGGGGGTGTACGAGACGGCCATGACGAAGTACCGGTCGGCGCCGTCGTGGCAGCGGGGGCTGCTCGTGGGGGGCGGGGTGTTGGGGCTGCTGCTGGTGGCGCTGGGGCTGCGGCGGTCAGGCAAGGATTGAGCGGCCGATGGGCGAACCGGCCTTTCATCGGATTTCTGCTGACGATCTTCGGCGTGCTCATGGCGACCAGTGCCCTGTCGAGCCGGGCGCTGGAACGGTTGGGCGTGGACTGCGCCGGGGGTGCGTCTCTTCCTGTCTGTTGGCGGCTGCGCGAGTCCCGGCGGCACATTTGGGCCCATTCATGTATACGGGAATCAACATGCCTGTTGACAAACTGCAACATGCGGCAGGCGGGGCCGGCACCCGCATTGGCGCCCCCACGTGTTTGGAACTGGTTGTGGTTACATAATATGTGATCCGTCTGCATGACATTTCACCGGCCATATCCTTGGTCTGGCACGCTTATTGCATGCTGCATGTCGGTGTGGAGAGTCTCATGTCCGTGCGAACGGCGCGGGCAGGCGTCCGATCGGGCGCGCTCCCCGGTCTTTTCCGTTGCCTTGCGCGGGCGAGCTTTTACGCGTTTGTTCAGGTTTGTGGCACGGGCTTCGGCTGGGTTGGCATATCGAGTTGCCAGGGCCTGCCTTTGCCCGGGGTGACGTGTTCAGGGTGCGGTCAATTGCAGCAGGGGTATCGGTGCAGGAGGATTGAGCATGCGCTACGTGTTGGCAGTGCTGGCTGCGGTCGCGCTGCTGTCGGTTCCGGGACTTGGTCAGATCAACGTGACGCTGGTTGCGGACAGCCCGGTGATCGGGATCGGGCAGCAGACGCAGGTTCACGTGTGGGCGCAAGGCAGCGGCGGCGGGTTGGCGGCGCTGGGCGGCAGCGTGGTTGCCAGCGGGGATGCGGCCCTGGAGACGGTTGCGGGGTCGTTCTCGTTTGTGCCGTCATTCCTGTCGTGGGAGCAGTACGATCCCGGCGACGGCAGCCAGTTGTTCCCGCCGGCTGTCGGGGCGGCGGGTGTCAACGGCGGCTGGAGCGGTTTCGGCTCGATGCAGACCGCGCTGCCGCTGGACGAGGGTTTCGCGAGGCTGGCGGCTGTCGAGATCGCCAGCTACACCGTCGAGGGGCTGGCGCTGGGGACGGTCAGCCTGAGTTTCGTCGGCGGCGAGTTCGGCAACTTCATGCCGCTGGAGTGCAACGAGTCGCTGGCGCTGGGCACGCTGACGGGCGCAACGATTACGGTGGTGCCCGAGCCGGTGACGCTGGCGTTGCTGGCGGTTGGCGGGCTGGCGATGGTGCGCCGTCGCCGGTAGTCGGTCTGACGGCAATCAGTTGATACTGAAGAGATCCGCCGCGCCCGCGCGGCCGCGCGATGCGGCGGCCGTGGGGGCTGTGGCGGATCTTTGTGCTTGTGAAATATAGCCGGGGTCCGGTGCGCTTGCCGTTCGCGTGCGTCAGGTATTCCAGTTGTGAGCGAGAATCAGCAGATCAATGGCGTTGACGACGCCGTCGAGGTTGAAATCGCACCGGGGATCGAACCCCTCGTCTCCGGCTGATTTGGCGAACGTCCTGGCCAGCGAGAGCAGGTCGATGGCGTTGACGTGGCCATCGCCATCGACGTCGCCTTCGACCTGGGGGGCGGGCAGATTCGTCAGATAGACGGTGAAGACGTCGGAAGCGGCATATCCGGTGCTTCCGGTGTCGACGAGCCGGAACTGGAAGACGAGGATGTCCTCAAAATCCGGACCGATGTCGGGCACGTTGCTGTCGATGTGCCAGAACGGGTGCGAGTGCAGGGACGAGCCGCCCAGGTAGACTCGCTCGCCGGGGGCATCGGCCACTGACGTCAGGCTGGCGCTCCAGAACCGTACGCCCACGGGCACGGTCACCGCTTCCAGGCGGATGGAGCAGCCGCTTTGCAGGACGTACAGGTCTTCCGCCGGGTCGTTGTCGTTAAGGGCATCGAATCCCGGGTCCGTGTCGACCCAGCCGTACAGCAAGGGGCCTGCGGCGGCGGGCAGCAGGATCCGCTGACATCGCGGCCCGTCGATCGTCAGTTGACCGGCCGCGGTCCGTCCGACGATATAGTCGCCTTCGTGCTCATGGTCATGTGCGAGCGCCGGTGCCGCCATCATGCTCAGCACCGTCAATACTCCCGTGAGAACAGTCGTTTTACGGAACATATGCTTTTTCCTTTTTCAAGTCGTGGTTTTCAGAATGGTTCAACCGGATCCGGCTACTGTGCGATCCGCGGGTCGTACAGGTTCGCCCTCCAACGGATGGCGCCCGGGTTGGCCGGATCCAGTACGGAATTCGGATCCAATTGGAACGTCTTCTCGAACGACAGCGTTTCGGCGTGGCCGTCGAGGAAGACGTAGTTGGCACCGACGGCGTGCCGATCGATCGCGACCTGCTTGCGAACGTTTTTGTCGTCGAGCAGCCAGTGGATGCTCGGGTGGACGTGGTCGGCGGCCGCGTACTCCCAGTACCTCTGGCCGAGCGAGGGGTCGTCGCCGTCAGCGAGTTCGGCGGCGAAGATCGTTTTGCCCGGCCGGTCGATTTGCGTCATGCGGTTGAACTTGAGGGTCTCGCCGGTGTCCTCCTCCTCGTACATGCCGGAGATGTAGTAGTTCGTGGCGAAGCTGATCTTGCGCATGCGTGTGCCGTCGCCATCGGGCAAGGGCGTATCCCACCAGCGGCTGTGGTCGCTGGGGCAGCGGTAGACCAGCTCGGTCTTGCAGTAAGGTTCGAGGAGTCTGAGCCAGCTGCCCTGCTCGTCCACCTGGTGCGACCCGTGGCTCAGGCCGACCGACGGTAACGTGTTGCGGTTGTCGTCGGCGTACATGATCATGCCGAGGGCCATCTGGCGCATGTTGCTCAGGCAGACGACCGTTCGGCCGGATTCACGGGCCCGGCCCATGACCGGAATCATGATCGAGATCAGCATGGCGATGATCGCCACGACCACCAGCAGTTCAATCAATGTAAAGCCGCGCGAGCGCATAGCGGTTCCTTCGCTCAGAGTACTGCGGACCTGTTTGGATGATCGGTCCCGCCATGCTCCTGGTTGCGAGCGAACCCGCAACATCGCCCTGGCCTGCCGGTGCGGGGGGGCGCTTCAGGCGAATGGCAGCCCCACGGCGCGCAGCGCGCAGCCGGAAGGCGCGATGAGTGATGGAGTCATGGCAGTTACAGGAGGGAGCCGCTCGGTGGGGCGCGGGCGCTGAGATCGTCGGGGACGGGCACGGCCGGCACGTGGTACTGCGTGGGCGTTGCCCGATCCACCAGGATGGTATCGAAGCAGGCGATCAGCGGGGCCACGGTCGGCAGGACCTTGGTGGCCGCCATCGCCTGGCAGAGGGGGCAGCTCTTGTCGGATCGTTCGGAGTTCCGATTCGGGTCACATGGCGACGTTTCGGCAGCTGCGGGCGCCACAACGCGGCAAGCGGCGAGGCAGGTGTTCGGCACCGGCGTCCGCCCGTGTGCCTGCCGGTTGTGGACGTAATGGAACAGACCCGTTGCGTATGCCGTAACGGCAAACAGGAGGATCGGAACCATTCTGGAGCGATTGACGGCCATACGCCTTCCTACGCCGCCCCTGACGCAGCGTTTCGCATCATTATTGGCAACAGCGGCACGCAGGTCAACCCGATTTCGCAGTCACACGCCCACGCCTTCGACCATCTCCCGGGCCTGGCCGAGCTCGGCGACGGGGTTTTGTGCGTGCTGGCGGCGGACGATCAGGGGGCCGAAGTAGCCGGCGGCGTGCAGGGCGGCGACGTACTCCTCGAGGTTCAGCTCGCCTTCGCCCAGCGGTGTCTCGCGGCCGAGCGGGGCGCGGCCGCCGCCGCTTTGCGAGCCGCGGCCGGCGATCGCGTCGCGGACATATGCCAGGACGATCTGGTCGGCGAGGGGGCCGATGCCGGAGAGGGCCTCGAAGCCGCCGAGCAGCAGGCCGGCCGGGTCATAGCAGATCCGCACGGTCGAGGCGTTGAGCTCGCCGAGCATATCGGCGGCCTGGTTGGGGTCGGTGTAGCCGGTCCGCAGGGCGAGGAAGGTGCCGGTTGCGTCGGTGAGACGGGCGAGGCGGCGTATGGCGTCGAGGATCTGGCTGTTGTCGGGCACAATGGGGCCGGCTTCGGCGACGACGATGGGGATGTGCATCTGTGCGGCCATCTCGATCGCCTGCTGGGTGCGGTCGACGCCTTCTTCGAGCCTGGCGGGATCGCCGAACCGCTGGCCGCCGATATCGACCTCGAGCGCGGCGATTTCCAGATTGTTGTCGCCGACGAAGCGGCGGAGGTGTCGCCGGGCCGTTTCGCCGAATCGCCGGGGTTCGAATTCGGTGCCGACGATGTTGATCTCGATGAGGCGGTATCCCAGCTGCGCTGCCTGGCGGATCGCCTCCCGGGCCGGCATGCGCAGATCATCGATATTGACACCGAGTTTTACCCGCGATGGGGACATGGAATGGTCCTCCAGTGCTGCGTACCAATGTTCGCGCCGAATGAGCCGGCGCGGGCGGCAGCCCCCAGTCGGTGCGCCGGTCCTGCAACATTCTTGCACCGGAGCACGGGGCGGTCCAGGCAAAATAGCGCAGACCACGCCCGGAAGCCCGGGCGTGGTCCGCTGGGTTGAGACGGAGGTACCCTCAGAATTTCATCCGGTTCGCGCCGCGCGGGAGGCGGAGGCGGGCATGAATCGCGGCTATCGCGCCAGGACCTCTTCGTTCTGGATCGAGGCGAGTTGGAACGTTACCCCGATGGCGATCGGGGCCAGCAGGAACATTATCTGCGCGACGCTGCTGTGGGCGAGCACGCTGCGAATGTCGTGCCAGAACGGTCCGCTCTGGTACATGCACGCCGCCAGGCCGAATGCCGTCAGCAGGCCGCCCTGCACGGCGGTGAGCACGGCCGAGGTCTGCCGGTAGGCCACCCAGCTCAGCGCGACCACGCAGGCGAAGGCCACGGCGGTCGCCAGCAGCGTGGCAGGCAGCGGGCTGCAGATCCATCCCATCAGCACAACCGCCCCCAGTCCGGCGATCAGGCCGCCGGAGACGACCTCGCCGTAGTATTCGAGCCACATCGCCATCGCGCCGAAGGCAACGGCCCCGATGCCGGCCGCGGCCCACTGCCAATCGGTCCCCACGGTCAGGCTGCCGCCGACGAGGATGCCGAAGAGCGAGAAATTGAGCGTGGCGACCAGGCCGCTGAGCCGCCAGCCCAGCAGCAGGACGATCACGCCCGCCACCACTGCCAGGGCCGCCAGCATCGGCGGCAGCGTACCTGCCTGATGGATCAACAGATTCTCGAATGCCTGCACGGGCTGCGTCCTCCTCCGCCTTGGCACAATAAGCGATCGTACAAAAGCGAGTCAGCAGTTCGGATGCGGCGGTCCTGCACCGCCGGCTGCCGCTTGTCAGGCCGGCAGCCGGGCTGGTGCCCGGTCCGTTTGGATCGCCTCTGCCGGCTCGCTCGTGCACGGATCCCACGGATCGATACACGTGCCGGTGCGGGCCCGGCGGGTCCGCACGCGGCTGGCCTCAGCAATGGATTTACGATTTGTTTCGGGCGGAGGCCAATTCCGCGGATTCGATTGTGACCACGGTCGGTCGCGGTCGGCGGTGTGCCGCCTGGCGCAGCAGGAACAGGACCGAGGCGATCGCCCCGGCGGTCAGCACGTGTTGGCGGTTCTGGGTGAACCATTCCGCCCAGTCGGGCTGGACGGCGACCGCCAGGGACACGCCCGCCGCCACCAGCCCCGCCCCGCCCAGCACGCTGGTCAGCAGCAACGCCGCCAGCCGCCCCAGCAGCAGACCTGCCAGCAGGCCCACGCCACCGCCGGCGAGTATCGACAGGAGCAGGTGCTTTTGTCCTTCGGGTTTGGCGGCCACCGCCGACCAGACCGCGGCGACGCGCTGCCAGACGCCGTCGAAGTAGCGCAGCACGGCGGCCGCATCGACCGGTCGGACCGATTGGGCTTCGCCGTCGATCGGGGGCAGGGGGATTTCGCCGAAGGAGGTATAGTCGTCGGGGGCGATCTCGACCGACGGCAGTCCCGGCGCATTGGAAAAGATGCCGAGCACCTCGCTGCCGGTAAGGCGTGCGCCGCTGGACCAGGCCCCCGCCGCCAGGGCCATTGCCACGGCCAGGGCCAGCCCCAACGACCAGCGGTAGAACATCCAGGCGCCGATGCCGCCCAGCGACCCGAGGAACACCACCGTGGGCATCGGCGGCAGGGACATCCATTCCGCCAGCCTCTGGCCCAGCAGCGCCCCGAGGACCACGAACCCGGCGAGCACCACGATGCGGGTGATCCGTTCGCCGTGCATCCCGATGAGGATCGAGGCGACCAGGAGGATTGCGTACGGCCAGAGTGCCGTCAAACGGGACAGGTCGGGCGCGTGCTGGCCGAGGTTGCCGATCGCGTCTGATACACTGCCGAGATTCATGGCTTCAGCGAGCATTCACATTACCTTCCGAGTCGAATCTGCCGCCAGTCGCTGACCCAGCCGCGCCGGGGCGTGCGGGCCCGATGCCGATATCTCATGATCGGTCCGTCGGGGGTGTTCGTCCAGACCGCCCTTCAGCAAATTTGCGGATCGGCTGCCGGAGGCCGGCTGCAGCGCGGGCGCCCCGGCCGCGCTGTGGTGCCCCGAACGACCAGGTGCGGATTGACGTAACAGCGTGTCGTCCCGGGGCGACCGAACAGGCGCCCGATCAGCAGGTCGCTCGCCTGGCGAGCGACCTGCGTGTAGTCCACGTGCAGGGTCGTCAGGGGCGGCCGCATGGCTGCTGCGGCCGGCAAGTCGTTGCAGCCCACGATCGAAAGGTCATCCGGCACGGTGTGGCCCAGCCTATCGGCGGCCGCGATGGCGGCCATGGCGGCTTCGTCATCGGCACAGACCAGGGCGGTCAGGTCCGGATTGTCGGTGAGGATGGCCTGCGCCGCGGCGTGCTGGGCGGCGGGATCGTAACCGGGTTGGACTACGGGGCAGCCGTCCGGGTCGATGTGGCAGGTCTGCAGTGCCAGGCGAAAGGCCTGGAAGATCCGGTAGCCGATGCTGCCGGTCCGGTTGCCGCCGAGCAGGCCGATCCGCCGGTGGCCGAGGTCCAGCAGGTGTCGGGCGGCCTGAAAATGTCCGAGCGTGTAGTCGACAGCCACGTGCAGGGCCCCGTCGGGGACCAGGTCGTTGAGCATGTACATCACCGGCAGGATCTGCCCGATGGCGCGGGCGAAGACCGGATGCAGCGAATAGGCGACGATCAGGCCGTCGAGAGTTCCGGCGCGGACCATGCGGCGGAGAGTGGCCGCGGGCATGCCGCCGGCAAACAGTTCGCTGCGCGTCAGCAGCCTTACCGTGTGTCCCTTGGTCTCGAGGTCCTGCTGGACCGTTTCCAGTAACGCGGCGCCGACGGAATTGCGGAGGCCGCCCATGTCGTGGACGAGGTAGCCGATCGTCAGGCGAACGCTTCCGCGGGCGACGTCGGGCTGGATGTAGGTGCCGCTGCCTTGCACGCGAAACAGGAGGTTGGACCGCTGAAGGACTTGCAGCGCGCGGGCGATGGTGACCCGGCCCACGCCGAATCGACGCGCCAGCGCGGGTTCGCCCGGCAGTCGCTTGCCGGGTTTGTAGACACCCGCAAGGACCTCCTGGCGGATCTGTTCGGCCACACGAAGGTAGCTCCAGTGGTTGTCGCTTGCGTTACTTTTCGCTCGCACCATTGCCGCCATGCACGTGCACCTCGGTCATCACGGGGACGCAAGGATGGGCGAATCGTTCCCGTCGCGACGCTCGATCGGCATTGTGCCAGCGCGACTTTGCGCCACACCGCCTTCGATTGACCGGCATATTATCATGCCGCGCGGACGGATTCCATTCAAAAAAAGGTGTCGCGAAGTGGACCATCCTGGCGGAGATATGGCGGTCTTTCGGCGAGGACGCGAAGCGTCAACCGTGCCGGATGCATCGTCGATATCTGCCGCGAAACAGGCAAATGAATGGTGAATTCGGCAGTCTGGCATGTGCGACGCCATGGTGAGCAGCCAGCCGGTGCAGGGCGCATTGCGGGGACGAATCTCTTCGCGTTCGGTCTTTGCGAGCGATGCGACCTACACTTGTATGAGCTGAGTCACTACCATTAGAATAAACGATAGGGACGCTGGTTGCCGATAAGGACACTGTTGCAGAGGCAGGCGATCACGGTCGCAGCGGGAGCAAGGCAGATGGTCGATCGAGATGCTCTAGCGAACTGTAAGTCGGACGGATCGACCAGGGATGTTGGACGCAGAGATGTTCATAAAGATGTTGACACAAGGCGGGAATCCGCTTATACCAAAGGATGAAAGGAGGTGATGTCCATGGCGAAGAAGAGTGCCAAGAAGGCGGCCAAGAAGACCGCCAAGAAGAGCACGGCAGGCAAGGCTGTGAAGAAGGCCCCGGCCAAGAAGGCTCCAGCCAAGAAGGCTCCGGCCAAGAAGGCCCCGGCTAAGAAGGCCCCGGCCAAGAAGGCTCCGGCCAAGAAGACAGCCAAGAAGAAGACCGCCAAGAAGGCCAAGAAGTAGCTAGCACCCGTTAGATTAGCGCCACGACCTAAACGGTGCGAAGAAACTCAGGCCACACTTGGCAGTCAACCTGCTCAGGAGATGCCTTTCATCAGGCATCTCCTGCCTTTTTTTAGACCTCCCGCCATTCCGCTTTGCATGATGCGTTTTTGCCCTTTCCCGGCGTGCCAACGATTCGTCCCGCGCCCCGCCCTGAGGCGTCCGCTGATGCGCCCCTGACGCGCGGCGTCTTGCCGGGTATGCCCCGAGCGCGTGTGCCAGGCCGGGGCTGCCGCCAGAGCGTCAGAGGCTTGGATACTCGCGGTTATCACCGAGGCCGACCCTCTTGCTCGGTGGCGCTGCTGTGACCGCGTGGCGCGAATGCGGCGCAGATTCCATGGACCGCAACGGATTTCGCATGCGGGACCGACCGCTCTTTGGGGCAGACCCTTGCCTGCGTTTTCTGCCCATTCCGGAGGGCCTGCGAGGTCGCGGCGTCCGCCGAGTGTTGTGGATGGCCGCTGATCCGTATAATGTCCCCTTGTTGCGGAGATTCGTCCCGTTGGTTTAAGGACTGCCTGACATGCGAAGGATTGCGGTGATCAACCAGAAGGGCGGGGTCGGCAAGACCACCACCGTGGCCAATCTCGGGGTCGCCCTGGCACGGATGGGCCAGCGGGTGCTGCTGCTGGACCTGGACCCCCAGGCACACCTGAGCCTGCACCTGGGCGTCGAGCCCGCCGAGGTCAACCTGACCGTCTACCAGGTCCTGACGGAACTGCTGCCGATCGAACAGGCCTGCATCCGGGTCGACGAACGCCTTGACCTGGTGCCCAGCCACATCGATCTGGCCGCCGCCGAGATGGAACTGGCCAGCGTGGTCGGCCGGGAGGTCGTCCTTCGCGACCAGATCGCCGAGCAGCAGGACCGCTACGACATCCTGCTGATGGATTGCCCGCCGTCGCTGGGGCTGCTGACGATCAACGCGCTGGCGGCCGCGGACGAGGTGTTCATTCCCCTGCAGCCGCACTTTCTGGGGTTGCAGGGGCTTTCCAAGCTGCTTCAGACCGTCTCGCTGGTCGCTCAGCGGCTCAACCGGGGCCTGCGGGTCGGCGGGATCCTGATGTGTCTGTACGAGTCGAACACGCGGCTCTCGGCCGAGGTGGTCGACGACATCGAGCGGTTCCTCGAATCTGCGCGCGGCCAGCCTGTGCCCTGGGCGGAGGCCATATTCTTCCGCACCCGCATTCGCCGCAACATCAAGCTCGCCGAGTCACCCTCGCACGGACGGTCGATCTTCGATTACGGGCCCAAGACGGCCGGCGCGGTCGACTATGAGGCCCTGGCAGCCGAGGTCCTGGGCGTGGAGCCGCCATCTGGCGACAACCACAAGCGAACAAGTCCCGTCCGGCCGGGAACCGAGGCGTCAGCGGCGTTGTCCACAGCTGCGCCAGGGGCATCCGGGGACGGCGCCGAGGATGGCAGTGCAGCGTCCGATGGCGGTGAGGAGGGCGTATCGGCGGCTGCCGGCCGGGTCGATGCCGCTGCCCCCGCCGACGGACAGGCGGGCGATGGCTCAACGCCTGTCGATGGCGCGGCGATGGATGCGGCAGCCGACGGGGCGGGGGCTGATGTCGAAAGGCCTGTCGAGCAGACGCGGCAGGACGCCTCGGTGCCCGCGGATGATGCGGGACAGGACGAGGCGGCTGAGAATTCCGAATCCGATCAGGGGGAGGCCGGCGCGTGTCAGGGAATGCCGCAAGCAGATGGCCGCAGGTCCTGCTGACCGTTTACTGGGTCGTCCTGGCGGTCGCGACGCATTGGCCGAAGATGCCCGGACTGGACATTCCGGGCAAGGACAAGACCGCGCACGTGGTCGCCTACGGGGTGCTGGCGGGGTTGATGCTGCTGGTGGCGGGGCGTTGGCACGATCGCTACGGCAGGCTGAAGATTGCCGCGGCCGTGATCGTGATCGCCGGGGTGTATGGGGCGATCGACGAGGTGACGCAGCCGTTTTCGGGGCGATCGTGTACGCTGGGCGACTGGCTGGCGGATATGGTCGGGGTGCTGATTGTCTGCGGGGTATATGTCCTGTTTGCCCGGGCGCCGATTGCGGCGGCGGACGAAATGTAGGGCGGGCTGCGCCCGCCGAGCCGTTGCTGCCGTCCAGGCTGTGGGGTGGACTGTTGCCCATCGGAATCTTGCGCGTGGCTGTCGCCGGTGGGTGGGATGCCGCAAGTTGACGGGCGTCGCACGGCTCGACGGCGTTGGGTGAAAGCGGCGTCGTTGCCGCCGCAGTCCATCGTCGCCGCTGGTCGCCCCCCTTTCACTTCGAGAGCCTGGACCCGATGGCGGCGTGATTGAAAGCGGCGTGTTCCGCGCCGCAGTCCAAAGGGCACGCCGGCCAGCCAATCAGGCCTGTTGCAGGGCTTGCGTGGCCCGGGCGACGACGCGGGTCTCCAGCCAGACGGGTTCGGTGCCCTGCTCGCTGAAGACCTCCGCCGTGCGGTCGGTGAATCGCACCTCGACGGCTGGATCGGTCATGCCGAATTCGCATGCTCGGCTGCGGACCATATCCCCCAGGTGCGTCTCGAGGAAGGCCTTGGCCTGGTCGAGGGTGTCGAACTCCTGTCGGGTGGCTTCGGTGTGGACGCTGAACCGCTGGCTGAGGGTCGGGCAGATCGTCGCGGTGGTGCGGATCGAAAGGCCCGCCATCGCAGCACCGACCGCAGCGGCGACGCCGGCGGCGCGGGGGACGACGGTTTTGGTGCCCAGTCGCCGGCCGGCGGTCGGCACGTAGGCTGCCGCGGGCGCCCCGACGGCGCAGATCCGCTCCTTCAGGCGAATGCGCAGGTCGATCGGCAGGTGGTTGGTCCCGGCCAGGGCCGCGCGGAGCAGCCGTATGGCGTCGGGGTCATTGAACAGGCCGTCGCTGGGAGCGCCGCCGGCGATCAGGCGGGTCCGCAGCACGGCCAGGCACAGCGTTTCGGTGAAGCGGTCCAGGACGGCCTGCATGAACGCCTCGGGGCTGCAGCCGGCCCGCCTGGCCATGAGCTGGACCGCCAGGTCGGCGGCCGTTTTGTCGCCCAGGCCCGTGCGTCCCATCGCGACCAGGCAATCGGTCGGGGTCAGCCCCGCCTGGAGCACCCGCCCGGGGCGGACGGCATCCAGCGGCACGAGCGAGGCGTGCGCCAGACCCAGCGCGGCGGCCAGGCGCGGGCGATTCAGCGGCCCGCCCGCCAGGGCGCGGATCATCGCGGCGTCGCCGTCGGGCAGGATCGTTTCGGCGGGCCCAGCCAGGACGAACATGTCGGCGGGCTGACAGAGCAGGCTTTCGTGGCTGCCGGCGGTCAGGGCCTGGAGCTGTTCGATCACGCCGGGGTGGGTCCGGGCCAGCACGCTGACCGGCTCCACGCGACGCGGCCCGATCGCGATCCCCTCGTTGGTGACCTGCACATAGCTGTCGCCGCCGAGGGCGACGGTGTACTCCTGGACCGCGCGGACCGCCAGCGCAAACCCGCCGACGATCGCGACCTCGTCGCGGACCGCGGGCGCCCCGCCGACCGCCAGGCCGATGTCGGTGGTCGTGCCGCCGACATCCACGACGATCGCGTCGGCCCCGCCGGCCAGGGCCATACCTCCCTCGATCGAGGCGGCCGGGCCTGAGAGGATCGTCTCGACGGGCCGCTCGCGGGCGGCGGAGGCGGGCATGGCGGTGCCGTCGGCGCGGATCACCACGATGGGCACGTCGAGCCCCAGGCGATGGCACGTCTGCTCGACGGCCGCCAGCAACCGGGCGATATTCGCCAGCAGCCGGGCGTTCCAGCCGGCCGTGACCGCACGTTCGGCGGCCCCTAGGCGCATCGACAGGTGGTGCCCCTGGACGATGGGCAGGCCGGTCTCGCGCTGGAGCAGGTCGGCGGCGCGGCGCTCGTGCTGGGGGTTCATGACCGAGGCGTAGCCGCTGACGGCCAGGGCGGTGATGCGGTGCCGGTCGATCATTCGCCGGGCGGCGTCGAGCAGCCCCTGTTCGTCGAGCGGCTCGAGCGGTTCGCCGTCGATGCTCATCGCCCCGGCCACGCTCGCCATGGGGGTGAAGCGGACAAGATCTTCGGTCATCGCCGGGTAGCCGAGCAGGATGAGCCCGGCCGGTTCGCCGGCGCCGGTCGAGATGGCGTTGGTGGCCAGCGTGGTGCTCACGCCGACGCGGACCGCACGGCTCAGGAGCCGGGGCGGCAGGGCCTCAAGGGCCTGGCGGATGCCGACGGCGTAGTCGTGATACGTCGTGGGGGCCTTGGCGTGGGAGAGGACGCGGCGACTGACGATATCGACAACGGCGGCGTCGGTGTTGGTTCCGCCGGTGTCGATCCCGATCGCCAGCGGGTGAGGCATCTTCCTGGACATCGTACGGCTCTTTCTCGCTCCTGTGGGACTGCAGACGAAATCAATCGGGGCAGTATAGCGGAGTTCGTGGGCGAGGGAATGGGCGGGGATGACAAGGTGACAGGGTGAGGGGGTGACCCGGCTTCGCCAGACAACGGCTACGCCGGGGCAGGCAAGGTGAAATGGCTTTGTCGGGCGACGGGTACTGGCACCCGGCGCTGCCGGCGTTTTCCATCCGCGGGTTTACCGCGACCTGACGGTTGCGGCTCTTTCCCGTTTGCTTTGGATGCGTGATGCCAGGGGGCTGACCCCGAGTCGCACGTTTCCCGGCGGAACCAGTGCCGAAGCTTCCTGGCGGCCCGCATGTCTGTGCACGTCACCGGGGTCTGACCCCGTGGGGCGGCGGCCGATGCGTCCGCTCCAGGGGGTCAGACCCCATTGGATCTTTCAGGTGCTGGTACCGCCAAGAGACTTGACGCGTGGACTCGGGCGCGAGCGTGCTGCAAGGGGTCAGACCCCCGGCACATGCGGCGCTTCCAGGGGTCTGACCCCGAATCGCACGTCTCCC
>JAWLBS010000111.1:0-14118 GCA_041687575.1 Phycisphaerae bacterium
CTATCTGGAGAAACGGACCAGCCAGCCGGAGGCGACCAGCCGCTATGGGCCGGTGGTGCTGTTCAAGCAGCACGCCAGATGCCGGGCTTGCAACCGGTCTTTTTCCCCCTCAGGCACGTAACTGGGCCCGGCCGGCACATGGACTATGCGAGGTATCGAGCCAAAGGTTGGCCGATCGGTTCGGGTGTAGCCGCGTCGGGCGTGAAGTTGTTCAACAAGCGGGTCAAGGGGACCGAGCAGTTCTGGAACCCGCCGCAGGTGGAATCAATCCTGTCGTTACGGGCGATGTGGCTGTCAAATGATGATCGCTGGCAACGCTACTGGAACAACAGCCGACCGGCCTATACCAGGACCGCATAAACTGTCACGCACCCCCCCGGCCCTCCTGCCCCATCCCACGTTGCCGCCAGACAACATTACTGATATACTTTGGAAACATTGGGAGCAATGGCACGGCGTTTCCGTCGCTTAAAGCAAGTGCCTGAAATCAGTATAAACCTTTGTATGCTCGGGATCTGCCGTCTGGCCGGCCCGGTACTCACAGAGCGCAGGCCAAACTGGCACGCAAATTGCGGGGCGCCTGCTCGGTGGCGTGCGCGTGCATCGCCGAGATGGGCAGTTCATAGATTCTCTTACTTGGAGGAAGCAACATGCGGAACTTCCTGATTGCGGTGGTGCTGGTCGGTCTGTTGGCGGCGCCGAGTCTGGCCGCATCCTGGCTCGATATCAAGGTCGAGCCGGGCAGTTCGGTGATCGATCTCGGGGAGCAGACCGTGGTTACCCTTATGGTCCGGAACCGCGTGCCGGGTGAGGGCGTGTACGGCCTGCAGGGCAGTGTCATCCCGACAGTGCTCGACGGAACTCCCCCGGTCCTGGCCAACGTAGGCGGCCTGACGTTCGATCCGGCCTACCAGGCGGCGCCGCCCAGCTTTTCCAGCGAGGTCGGGACCCCCGGCAACGGCGGCGTGGCCGATTTCGGCTCGGCCCGCACAGGCCTGACGGTCGATGAGCACGGCCAGACGTGGGTGCCGTTCGCCACGTACACCGTCAAGGGCGTCAACCAGGGCGTGGTCAACCTTTGGTTCGAATACGAATTCGACGACCCTATCGTGCAAGTGGTCCCTTCGCCTGATGCGGCTAATGTCTATTCAGTAGGCGCCACGATCACCGTCGTCCCCGAGCCGGCCACTCTGGCGATGCTCGCCCTGGGCGGCCTGCTCATCGCCCGCCGCCGGCGGGCATAGCCGTCACGTGTCAACAAATGTTCTTCCAGGGCCGCTGTCCGTGAGGATGGCGGCCCTTATGCTAACGCTGCTGCGATGCCAGCATCGAGTCGACCCGCCGGAGAACACGCCCAGGTCTTGACTTTAAAAGTCAATTCCCTACAATGATCGGATGAACGTTCGGATTACTCCCGAAGCGCTCGACGACCTGGACCGGTTGCCGGAGGTCATCCACAGGCGCGTCCTGCACCTGATGGAACGCCTTCAGAAGTGGCCGGCCGTCAGCGGCGCCAAGCCGCTGAGCGGAGACCTGGCCGGCCAGTTTCGCCTGCGCACGGGAGACTACCGTGTGCGGTTCCGCGTATCCGGCGATTCGGTGATTGTGGAGAAGATCGGTCATCGCGATCGCTTCTACGAGGATTGACCCTATGGTTGCAACAGTCACAATGGATGGCAAGCGTTACGTTCTGATCCCCGAGGATGAATACGAGCTGCTTCGGCTGCGGCCCGTTCCGGGGGATGAGCCTGACCTGCCGCCGCTGCCGGAAATGGGGGCGGATGGGCTCTACCCTGCCATTGAATATGCCACGGCTAGTCTGGCCCGCAAACTGATCCTCCACCGCCGGCGCCTCGGACTCACGCAGGTGGAAGTAGCCCGACGGGCCGGCATCCGCGCCGAGACCTTGAACCGCATTGAAAAGGCCAAGGTCACCCCCAGCGAGCGGACCGTACGCAAGATCGACGAAGTGTTCCGGCAAGCGGAGACAGGCGCCCCGGCCGGGCCCAGGCAGCGCTGCCGCACATCCCCAACGCGCGGGCGATCCAGCCGCAAGACGACCCGCTGAAGGATCGCGGCCTGAGCGAACCCCGCCGCCCGGAGTGCGGCGAGGCGATATGATGAGCGCCGGATGACCGCCGCCGGCAACGGCCTTCAAAAAAGCAGGCAGGCCCACCGATGCAGGAGCTGGGTCATCGCCCGATTAAGGCATCTATCCTGCAAGGATGGGCCCGCCACTCAAACTGTACGCTACACGCTCCCTTCAAACGTGATCATTCCCAAGGAACGTCTCCGATCTCACCATACATGCACGCCACTCATGCCCGGCCACGATGAGGCCGTTGGCCGGCAGTCACCGGGCCGGACGCACCCTGCCAGGGCGGCGCCCGGCGGCTGGGCAGGCCGGCCTGCTCGTGACGCTCCTGGCAGCTGATGCAACGCACCGCCTGGGGCATGGCCTCGAGCCGGGCGAGCGGGATATCCCTCCCACAATCCACGCAGCAGCCGTAATCGCCCTCGTGTATACGAGACAGAGCCTGCGAGATCTCGCCGATCCTGCCTGCCAGGACCGGACCGCTCGCCTCCATGTCGGCCGTACCCTGAAAAGCCGCCAACCTGTCACGCAAGGTCACCTGCAGGCCAGAAAGAACGGTCTGTCGGTTCTTGGTCATAGCGATAATTCCTCTTCTCTCCTGCTTGTGCAATACCCTTCCCATCTCGGCATGATGCGAGGCTCGTCCGCTTCGTCGTCATCCTCCAGATCCTCGTGTTTGAGCGGCGCCGCAGGCGGTTCCAGGTCAAACCACGGACCGCATTCCGGGGGCATCCAGATCAGCGGATGGGCATAGAAGAACCCGTACTCACGGCGCCGACGCGGCTCCGTCGTCGCATCACTACGGTCCAGGGGCCACGACAACCACCTCTGGACCGGTGCAAGCCATCTGGCCAGAGTCGCAATCATGTCCCAATCTCCTCATCAAAACTCTGCCGGCGACCAGCCGCCGGACGCCTGTCACAATGAGCAAGCAGTGTGCCAGACCGGAAAAATGAAGATGGATAGTTATAACTCTATATATGTAAAGGACTTGCGCAATCAGACGCTCTTCTCAAGATGGGGCAGGGCGCGGTCAGGCGGTGTGCGGCATGGCCAGTATCTGGCCGAGCCGATCAGTCGGTGGCACTCTCGCCATCAGAGGGCACGGCACGGACCGTAATCCCGTACTCGCGCATCTTCTTGCGCAAGGTCGTGCGGCTCCAGCCGAGCAGGTCGGCGGCCTGACTCAGATGGCCGCCGGCATGCTCCAGGCCCGCGTGGATCAGGGTCCGTTCGAGCATGCCTGTGGCCTCGTCGCCGACCCGCCCGCGGAGCGAGGCATCGGCCATGAGCCTGCGGACGAGTCTCTCAAGCGAGAGTCCATCCGTTGCGGCTGCGGCTGCTTCGCTTTCAGGCCGGGGCCGGCCCATCACGGTCTCCCTGATCCGTTCGGGCAGGAACTCCCTGCGAAACACCGGACCGCGCGCCATCAGGAGCGATGCACGGATCACGTTTTCGAGTTCGCGGACATTGCCGGGCCAGGAGTGACCCAGCAGGGCGGCGACGGCCTCGGGGTCGAAACCCCGCACGTGCGTGCCCATCTGCGGATTCAGTCGATTCAGGAAATAATGGGCCAGCAGGACCACATCCACTTCCCTCTCGCGAAGCGGCGGCAGGTGGATGCGTGCCACGTTGATCCGATAGTAGAGATCCTGCCGGAAACGGCCCGTCTCCAGCAGCTGCTCGAGCGGCTGATGCGTCGCGGCGATGATCCGCACATCACAGCGGATCTCCTCGTTCGCCCCCAGCCGATGAAACGTCTGGTCCTGCAATACCCGGAGCAGTTTCGCCTGCGTGGACAGCGGAATATCGCCGATCTCATCGAGCAGGAGCATCCCGCCGGAGGCCTGCTCGAACTTGCCGATCCGCCGGGAATCGGCGCCGGTGAAGGCGCCCTTTTCGTGGCCGAACAGCTCGGATTCGAGCAGCGTTTCGGGAATGGCGGCACAGTTCACCGCCAAAAGCGGCTTATCGCAGCGGGGGCTGTGCTCGTGGATTGCCTGGGCGATGACCTCCTTGCCGGTGCCCGATTCCCCTGTGATCAGCACGTTGATATCGCGAGGCGCGATCAGGCCCACAAGCCTGTACACATCCTGCATGGCTGGCGACTGCCCGACCAGCCGCACCCCCTTGGTGCGCGGGGAACGCGGCCGGGTCGGCACCGGCATCTGGGCCAGTCGCGCCGCGCGAAGCGCCTGCTGCAGGCGAGCAACCAGGTCGTCATGTCGAAACGGCGGAACGAGGCAATCGATCGCCCCGCGCTTGATCGCCTCGATGCTCTGCTGTCCATCCGGCGTATCCGCCAGCAGCACCGCCAGCAGATCGGGCCGCCGGCGGCGCAACTGATCGAGCGCCTCGTACTCGGCCACCACCAGATCCGCGTGGCCGACTGCCAGAAGCTCCATCGCCTGATCGGGGGTGCCCGCGACTGATAGGGAGACTCCGAGTGCGCGACATGCCCGCTCGATCTGAGCGGCCTGGTCCGCATTGCCGTCTACCAGGAGAACCGTTTCGATCGTGTCCATACTGCACTCCGCCGCGGCTCGGGCACATACGGAAGAATAATCTCTACGCCCACAGGACCGTCCGCTTCGAGAGCCGGCCTGCCCGTGCCCCGAGCATACCGCACGTACGGTCCCCTATCCGGATCTACGCACCAGCGGGGTTCGGAGGTCTGACCAGGGAATCATGAATGGGCGATACTGGACTCGAACCAGTGACTTCCTGCGTGTAAAGCAGGCGCTCTAACCAACTGAGCTAATCGCCCTGACTGCTACAATGTACGCCTCGCCGGCGTGGCGGGCAACTGCATCGACGCCGGTTTGCCGATCGCCCGGATCATCAGGAACGACGGCGGGGCCCACGCAAGGCGCCTCGCAACGATGTCTGGCCGACGCAGGGCGCACCGCCACGGCGCCTGACCGCCGCCGCGATCTACACCCCGGCCAGCTTCTGCACCTCGGCCTCCACCCGCCGCTGGGCCTCGTCCATCTCTTCCGCGGTGGGGCTGTGGCCGGTCTGGATCATGTTGCGGAACAGGTCGAACAAATACGTCGCGTCGTGCGGGCCCGGCGAGGCCTCCGGGTGGTACTGCACCGCGAACAGGCACCGGTCCGGCGCGGCAAAGCCCTCCAGCGTCCGGTCGTTCAGGTTCACGTGCGTCGGCTCGCAGCCGACCTTGCGGATCGACTCGGCGTCGATCGCGAACCCGTGGTTCTGGCTGGTGATCTCCACTCGCCCGGTCGCCAGGTTCATCACCGGCTGGTTCGCCCCGCGATGGCCGAACTTGAGTTTGAACCGCTCGCCGCCCAGCGCCAGCCCCAGCAGCTGATGCCCAAGACAAATCCCGAAAATCGGCACCGTGCCCACCAGGTCCCGCAGCGTCGCCGTCGTCTGGACCACCGCCCCCGGGTCGCCCGGACCGTTCGAGACGAACACGCCGTCCGGCCGCAGCTCGCGGATCTGCTCGGCCGACCACGACGGCGGCACCACCGTCACCTTGCAGCCCGCCTCCACCAGGTTCCGCAAAATGTTGTGCTTGGCGCCGCAGTCGATCGCCACGACGTTGCACTCAGCGGACCGGCCGCGCGGATCGATCGAGAACGGGCTGTTGTAGCCATCGGCCCATGGATACGATTCGCTCGGGGCGACCGCGTCGACCAGGTTGAGCCCCAGCATCTTCGGCGCCGACCGCGCCATGCGGAGCAGTTCAAAGTCATCGAGAATCTCGCTGCTCAGACAGCCGTTCATCGCCCCGTCCACCCGCAGCTTGCGGGTCAGGGCCCGCGTATCGATCCCCTCGATGCCGACCACGTCGTGCCCTGTCAGCCACTCGCCCAGGTCCGCCGTGGCGCGGAAGTTCGACCGGCGATGCGAGAGCTCCTTGACCACGAACCCCGCCACGGCCGGTTTGGCCGATTCGAGGTCCTCAAGGTTGACCCCATAATTCCCGATAAGCGGGTATGTCATTGTCACGATCTGACCGGCGTACGAGGGATCTGTGAGGATCTCTTGATATCCGGTCATGCCGGTGGTAAAAACGACCTCGCCCTGCCGGGTCCCGGTAGCTCCGAAGGCCCGGCCGGTGAGTATGGTGCCATCCTCGAGGGCCAGTTTGGCAGTTTTGGCTTCCATGAAGGAATTCCCGCAAAACACCAGAGACTTAAGCCGACCCCGGTCGGCGTCGATATCACGATAGAAGGCTGTGGGTCTCCGCTCACTCGAGCGGACAGCCTGGCTTGGAGGGTCCGGGTTACGGCGAGCTCGGATCCTCTTTTTTTGCGCCACAACCGCTTGTTATCGGGTCCAGGCCAGGCGCTTCCGACCAGTTTAGCCGGTTCGACGCCCGAAGGCAAAGCGGTGCTTACGACGGCGGCAGGGCCACGCTGGGCGACTCATCCTCGACCGCCTGCATGGAAAGCGGCAGCAGCCCGGGCACACCCTCCAGCCCGTCCGGGACCGGCATCGACGCCCGCCGCTGGCGGACCGGCCGCACCCGCGCCGGCTTGATCTGCGTCTGGCTGGCCCGCTGTACGGCGATCACGCCCGTCCGCGCGACCTGCTGGATGCCGTAGGGGCGGCACAGGTCGATGAAGGCCTCGATCTTTTCCTCGGGCCCGGTCAGCTCGATGATCACCGCGTTGGGCCCGACGTCGACGATGCTCCCGCGGAACACATCCACGAGGTCCTTGATCTCGCTGCGGCGCTCCTGGGGACAGTGCACCTTGATCAGCAGCAGGTCGCGCTCGACGTAGTTCTGCTCGGTCAGATCGCGGACCTTGACCACCGCGACGATCTTGCCGAGCTGCTTGCGGATCTGCTCGAGCGTCAGCTCGTCGCCCGTGGTCACCAGGACCATCCGCGAGAACTCCGGGTCCTCGGTCCGGCCGACCACCAGCGAGTCGATGTTGTAGCCCCGCGCGGCAAACATGCCGGCGATGTGGCTGAGCACGCCGGGCTGGTTCTGCACCAGCATGCTCAGCACACACTTGCGTTCCTGGGGATGGCCATCTGTGGTTATGTTGCTCATGGTTTCACCTTTTTCGATGGGCGAAGGGCCCATCCTGGATTCTCGTTTTGTTTCGTTCGCTTGCGGCATAGCGCCCGGGTCCGACGCTGGATAGCACGGCCCTGTTTCCGGCTTCGTCATGACAACGACTGCGCCGGGACGAGTCGCAGGGTCGTGGCACCCGAACAACTCCCTCGCTTACGCTTCGGGCTCCTTCCCGCGATATACGGAGCCGCTGCGCATGCAGAGGTCTACCGCTCCCTCACGGTCGCGGCTCGTTAGCAACAGTCGTGGCTCGTTGGCGCAGAACCTGCTCATAGCTCTGGCGGAATTTTGCCAGGTCCACATCTTTGGCGACAAGGTGCGGGCCGTCCGCCTTTTCACGGAACACCGTCACCCCGTCAGCCGCGGCGCCCGCTGTCTCCACCCGCACCTGCCCCCGCTCGAACTTGAGCACCTGCGGGTCCAGCAGGCACGCCGCCGCCAGCGGGTCGTGCAGGCAGATCGTTTCATTCTTCTGCTTGCGCATGAAGATCTCGATCGCCTCGCCGACCGTCGGACCGGCCGGCTGGAACGCCTTGAAGATCTCCTCGGCCGGCCGCGTCGTCCGCAGCGTTACGTCCAGCCCGACCGCCCTCACGTCCTTGAACGAGTCGAACACGATCGCCGCGGCGTGCGGGTCGCACCAGACGTTCCACTCGGGCAGGGCCGGCCCGAAGAACCGCCCCGCCATCACCGTCACGCTCGCCAGCAGGTCGACCACGTCGGGGTGCGTCCGCACCAGCAGCGCCAGGTTCGTCAGCGGCCCGATCGCCAGCAGGTGCACCTCGCCCGGCCAGCGAAGCGCCGCCCGGTACATCGCCTCGACGTGCGCGCCGGTCGTGGCGACCTGCTCATCCAGCTCCGCGACCAGGGCCGGATCCACCGCCTCGGCCTGCGGGGCCTCGCTCTGCCGGCTGGCGACCAGCAGCGGCCGAGCCGCCCCGGTGAACACCCGCAGGTTCGGCTGATCCAGATCCCGGCAAATCGCCGCAGCCAGCCGCGCCCTGGGCACGGTCGGGCCGGTCACGATGCTCACGCCCAGCAGGTCGGCCCCGGGATGACTCAGCAGGTATGCCAGCGTCAGCGCGTCGTCGATGTCCGAGCCGATGTCGGTGTCCAGCCACATGAACTTCGCATCTTTGCGGTCCATTGCGGTTGCCCCTTACGACACGTTGCCCATCTCGATCTCGTGCAGACTCTTGCCGGTGGCGACCATCGGAAAGACGTTTTCAGATGGATCGACATGCACGTCCATCACCACCGGGCCCGGCTCGGCGAGCATCTGCTCGATCGCGTCGCGGATCTCGTCCTTGCCGGTGACGGTCATCCCCTTGGCACCGAACGCTTCGGCAACCTTCGCAAAGTCCGGGTTGCGCATCACCGTCGCGAAGTACCGCTTCTTGTAGAACATCTCCTGCCACTGGCGGACCATGCCCTGGAAGCTGTTGTTCAGGACCACGACCTTGACCGGCACCTCGAACTCCACCGCCGTGCTGAGCTCCGGCAGCATCATCATGAAACTGGCATCACCGTCGATGTCGATCACCGTCTGGTCCGGCCGACCCAGCTTCGCCCCGATCGCCGCCGGCAGACCAAAGCCCATCGTGCCCAGGCCGCCGCTGGTGATCATCTGTCGCGGCCGGCGCCACCGGTAATACTGCGCCGCCCACATCTGGTGCTGGCCGACGCCGGTGGCGATGATCGCCTCGCCGCGTGTCGCCTCGAAGATCTGCTCGATGACGTGCTGCGGCTTGAGCGTACCGGCCTGGCGGTTGTAGCTGAACGGGTGTTTCGCCTTCCACTGCTCGATCATGCGGAGCCAGTCGGCCCGCGGCTTGTGCTCGATCATGCCGACCATCTCCTGGAGGATGGCCTTGGCGTCGCCGACGACGGGGATGTCGACATCGACGTTCTTGCTGATGCTCGACGGATCGACGTCCACGTGGATGATCTTTGCCAGCGGGGCGAACGTCTCGAGTTTGCCGGTCACCCGATCGTCGAAGCGGGCGCCCACCGCGATCAGCAGGTCGCTGTACTGGACCGCGTAATTGGCGTAGGCGCTGCCGTGCATGCCCAGCATGTGCAGCGCGAGCGGGTCGGTCTCGTCGAACGCCCCCATCGCCATCAGCGTCGTGGTTACCGGGATATTGGCCTTTTTCGCAAGAGCCCGCAGCTCCTCCGCGGCGTCCGAAAGAATCACCCCGCCGCCGACGTACAGCACCGGCCGCTGGGCCTCGTTGATCGCCTCGGCGGCCAGTTCGATCTGCCGCGTGTGCCCACGGGACCGGGGCTTGTAGCCGGGCAGATTCATCTCGAACGTACCGGTCGAGGCGTGCGGCCCCACCTGCACATCCTTGGGCAGATCGACCAGCACCGGACCGGGCCGGCCCGTGCGGGCGATGTAGAAGGCCTCGTGGATGACCCGCGGCAGGTCTTTCACGTCCTTGACCAGGATGTTGTATTTCGTGACCGCGCGGGTGATGCCGGTGGTATCCGCCTCCTGGAAGGCGTCGTTGCCGACGACCGCCGTGGCGACCTGCCCCGTCAGCGCGACGACCGGGATGCTGTCCATGTATGCCGTGCCCAGCGCCGTAACCAGGTTGGTCGCGCCGGGGCCGCTGGTCGCCACGCACACGCCCACCTTGCCGGTGGCCCGGGCGTACCCGTCGGCCATATGACCCGCCCCCTGCTCGTGCCGGGTGAGCACGAACTTGAGCGGGGTGTCGGCCAGCGCATCGAACGTCGGCAGGATCGCCCCGCCCGAGTAGCCGAACATGACGTCCACACCCAGATCGACCAGGGCATCGCACACCCACTGCGCACCGGTCTTGGTTACGGTGTGTAGCGGCGTCTTGCCGTTCGGGGATTCGCTGGGACGGACGGGGGGTTTGCGGGCAGCAGACTTCCTGCGGGGCGTGGTCGCCATGGCTTTTCGCCTCTCCAATAGGATCCATGGTTGCACCGGCCGCCTCTGCGGACCGGGGGGCAGCACCGGTTAGGTGTTCGCTACGCCCCAGCCGATTGCAACGGGTCATGGGATCGTCGCGTCCTGCCCAGAACAAATATCGCCCTTTCGGGCGGAAAATGCAAGTGTATTCTCGGATGTACTCGAAAATTCGGTCGGGTGCCGGGTGTCACCGTCCCGCGGAAACGAGCCGCAACCGTGAGGGAGCGACAGATCCAGCCACGACGTACTCGTCGTTCGACGAAGCCGCCAAACAGGGCCGTGCCGGCGTCCCCGGCGCTGGCTCCGTCGTCATCCCCGGGTGGTCTCCCGGAAGGAAGCGCCTCGCTCATCCGCAGAATTCCATGGCACCCGATCCAGCAAACCCGTGCGGCGCCCGCCTGGTCAGATCATCCCGCTCTTGCGGGCATACTCGAAGATCCCGCCGGCCTCGATGATCGGCACCACGTCGCCCAGCGGCGCCAGATGGAACTCGGTGCCCTGCGTGAGGTTCTTGACGACGGACCGCTCGACGTCGATCTCCGCCTCGTCGCCGGTGTTGAACTTGTCCACCAGCCGCTGCGGCGAGTCGAACGCCACCACGTACCCGCCGTTGACCGCGTTGCGGTAAAAGATCCGGGCGTAGAACTCGGCGACGACCGCCTTGATCCCCGCCTCCTGCAGCGCCAGCGGGGCATGCTCGCGGCTCGAGCCGCAGCCGAAGTTCCGACCGGCCACGACGATCGTGTACTCGCTCTTCGTGTTGTCTTCGTCCGCCTGATCGACGAAGGGGACGTTGCCCTTCGGCAGCCCCGCCTGCTCGGTCGGGACGCTGGAGAGGGCATACCGCCCGAACATCCTTCGCTCCTCGGGGATCGACGGGTTGTACATCAGGTACTGCGCCGGGATGATCTGGTCGGTGTCGACGTTATCGCCCAGCACATAGACCTTGCCCTTGATGACCTTTTCCATGATTCGACTTCCTCGCCGTCAAAGCTTCTCGCGTTCAGCACCTGTGCAGAACCAATCTCCCGGTTCGCATGTCGGGGGCCACGGTCCTGCGCTGTTGCAGGACCGTGCGCCATCGCAGCTTACTTCATGAACTCACGCGGATCCGTCACGCAGCCGGTCACCGCCGAGGCCGCCACCGTCAGCGGGCTCGCCAGGAACACCTCCGCCTGCTTGTGACCCATCCGCCCCGGGAAGTTGCGGTTCGTGCTGCTGATGCACTTCATCCCGGCCTCGTTGAGCCGCCCCATCGTATCCACCGGACCGCCCAGGCACGCCGCGCAGCTGGCCGGGCCGACCGTGCAGCCGGCGTCCAGGAAGATCTGCTCGACCGTCCGCCCGTCGATCTTGTGCGTGAGCATCTGGCTGTGGACCTCGGTGCTGGCCGGCATGACGTAGGTCTCGACGCCCACCCTGTGGTCCTTGAGGATCGACGCCGCGGCCAGCATATCGGTCATCTTGCCGCCGGTGCACGAGCCGACGTACGCCCGGTCCAGCCGCACGCCCTTGAGCTCGCGGGCGGTCGCCTTGTTGTCCGGCGAGTGCGGCTTGGCGACCATCGGCACGATGTCGCTGATCTTGTACGTGCGGTCGTAGGCGAACTCGGCGTCGGCGTCGTTGGTCACCACCTCGAACGGCTTGTTCGTGCGACTCTGGACGTAATCGGTCGTTACCTTGTCAGCCTGAACGATGCCGTTCTTGCCGCCGGCCTCGATGACCATGTTCGTCAGGGTCATCCGCTCTTCGATGTTCAGGGCCATCACGCCCGGTCCGGCGAACTCCATCGCCTTGTAGATCGCGCCGTCCACGCCGATCTCGCCGATGATGGTGAGGATCAAATCCTTGGCCATCAGGTACGGCGGCAGAGCGCCGCCCTCGAAAGTGAACCGCATCGTCGGCGGCACCTTCACCCAGAGCTTGCCGGCGCCCAGCACAAAACCCGCCTCGGTGTTGCCGATGCCCGTGGCGAACTGACCGAACGCCCCGGCCGTGCAGGTGTGGCTGTCCGTGCCGAACAGCACCTCGCCCGGGCGGGTGTGGCCCTCTTCCGGCAGCGCGACGTGACAGACGCCCTTGTAGCCGGTGTTGTTCGGATCGACATACGGGCTGGGCATGCCCTCGGCCTTGACGAAGTCCGGGTCGTAGTAGTACCGGATCCCATGCTTCTTGACGAAGTCCCTGAGGATCTGGACGTTACGGTGCGCCATCGCATCGGCCGTGAAGATGTAGTGGTCCGGGATGATCACCACCTTGTCGGGGTCCCAGACCTTCGCATCCTTGCCGAACTCCTTTTCAAACACGCCGATCGTGCCGGGTCCGCACACGTCATGCGTCATCAGCACGTCGACGTCGACCCAGACGTTCTCGCCCGGCTGGACGCTGCCCTTGCCGGCGTGTCTGGCCAGTATCTTTTCCGTGACCGTCATGCCCATAGTCGAATACCTCCCCGCCGCCCATGTTTTCGAGCCTTACTGTCCTTTCGTCCGCGGCGGTACCCCGTAGTGTATGCGCCAAGACGGCCTGCGGCAATACGACCGCCTCGTCCGGCAGCAGAAGGCCGGTTCGGCCGCGACACAGGCCCGTACAGCCGCCAGCATGCCCGATCACCGCCACCGCACATACCGCCGGGCCTGACCGGGGTCTGACCCCTTGCAGCACGCCTGCACTGCACCCGAATCCCCGCCTCAACTCCGTTGGCAGCATCAATACTTGAACGATCCACCAGGGTCTGACCCCCTTGGGGAAAACGCCCCGGCACCCGCCCCACGGGGTCAGACCCCGGTGGCGTGCACAGGTATCCAGGCCGCCACGTGGTCACGGCATCGATTCTGCCAGGAAGCGTGCGACTCGGGGTCAGACCCCTGACAATCGCCACCGAATAGCGGATGCCCCCGAGCGATGGCCCGCGTCGCCCGGGACACGGTCCGCCTCGGGTATTGCCGCCCGCCCCCATTGGGAAACTGCCGGGTCGCCCGATTCATAAAGAACTCATGATCCGGAGGTTGCAGAGCGGGGATGGAAAAGTACAATATGGGTAGAAGCGAGTACTTCCGCTTGTTGCAGAAAGGAGACTTGCTTTCCCTACTGGGCTTTTGGACAGTTCGGGATCGCCGCTCGGCGCACTGGCCTGCAGTGTCCTGGTTCTGAACCGGAACTTCATGGCCCTTCGCGTGGTTAACGCCAAGCGGGCGATCACTCTTCTGTACCGGGACCTGGCCGAAGTCGTGCACATCGAGCAGGGCGAGTACCTGTCTTACGACTTCGAATCCTGGCGGAGCGTCAGTGAGCTCAAGCGGGAGTTCGAGCCCGAGGGCTTCGACTGGCTGCGGACCGTCCGCTTCGAGATCGCGGTCCCGCGGATCATCCGGCTGCTGTTCTACGAAAAACTGCCCCGGCACGAGGTCAAGTTCAACCGCCGCAACATCTTCGCCCGCGACGGCAACCGCTGCCAGTACTGCGGCCAGAAGTTCCCCACCAGCGAACTGAGCCTCGACCACGTCCTGCCCCGCAGCCAAAGCGGCAAGAGCACCTGGGAGAACATCGTCTGCGCCTGCATCGGGTGCAACATCCGCAAGGGCGGCAACACCCCCGAGCAGGCCGGCATGAAGCTGATCACCGTCCCCAAAAAGCCCCGCCGCAGCCCGATCATCAGCCTGAAACTGGTCGATCACCGCTACGCCTCCTGGCGCCAGTTCCTCGATTTCGCCTACTGGGACGTAGAACTGAAGTAGCCTGCCAGTTGCGGTGGTTCTGGGTATTGGGTGCCATGGCCACGCCGTATGTGGCCATGGAATTCCTCGCATGCGCAGCGTGTTCCATCTGTAATCACCGTCCAAAGCTGTCGTTCTGAGCGCAGCGAAGAATCTCTAATGGACAGCGTGCCCATGGTTTAGCGCCTTGCGAGGTAGAGATCCTTCACTCCGTTCAGGAAGGATGACAACCTCCGGCTTGAACAATCTACAACTGTTCGAGAAACAGCCCCCGCCGCCGGCGCAGCTCGTGCATGCTCTGACGGATCAT
>JAWLBS010000112.1:0-13990 GCA_041687575.1 Phycisphaerae bacterium
GCGCCTTCGATCTGGTAGCTGGCGGTGGCGGCGCCCCAGAGGAAATCGTCGGGGATATGGACGTCGTAGACCTTTTCGGGTTGTTGCATGACAGCCTCTTTATGTTTTCGTTCCTGTCGAGTGACCGCGCCCCTGCGGGCATGTACGGGATTGTTCCCCCGGCGAGGCGATTTCGCAAGGCGCCGGGGCGGGAAGGCCGGCCGGGGCTTGACCGGCGGGTGGTTGTCTGCAGAATCTGGCCGGGCGCTTGTCGGGGGTCTGACCCCTGGCAGCACGCCCGCACCCGAATCCCCGCATTCGATTCCCGTGGGGGCACCAATACCTGAAAGATCCAACGGGGTCCGACCCCCTGGGGCAAACGCTGCGAGAGGTGCTATGGTGCTGCCTCAACGAGCCGCGACCGTGAGGGAGCGGTATGCCCTGCCGTGCCCCTGCCAGCCCCACGGGGTCAGACCCCGGTAGGGTGCACAGGCATCCAGGCCGCCACGAGATCACGGCGTTGATACCGCCATGGAACGTGCGCCACGGGGTCAGACCCCTGGAAACGTCGCACGTGCCGGGGGTCTGACCCCTTGTAGCACGCCCGCATCCAGACCCATGCTCCAACCCCCCTTGGCGGCACCAGTACCTGAAAGGTCCGCCGGGGTCTGACCCCCTGGAGAACGCTTCCGCCCCACGGGGTCAGACCCCGGTAGGGTGCACAGGCATCCAGGCCGCCACGAGATCACGGCGTTAATACCGCTATGAAACGTGCGACTCGGGGTCAGACCCCTGGAAATGTCCCGGCTCGGCGGCCACGGGGTCTGACCGGTCTGACCCCTGGAATCGCCACCAAATGAAGGATGCGCCCCGGGAGCTGCCGGCGGACGTGTTGTTTTGCCGGGGCTTGACCGGGGGGTGGTTGTCTGCAGAATCTCCGCCGGGCTGGGGGCCGGTCGGCCGAAGGTGCGCGGTTCGGCTGGGTTCGCAGTGTGTAGCGAGGCATTTGACGGATGACCACGGACGAAAAGTCGATCCTGTTTCTATTTGGCTCGCCGATGGCCGAGGCGACGGCGCTGCAGGCGCGGGGGCTGGCCGCGGGGCTGCGGCGGTGCGGCTGGCAGGTCCGCGCGGCGGCGCTGCCGGCGGCGGGGCGGGCGGGCGAGCCGCTGGCTATGCCGGTCGAGCGGCTCGGCATGCCGGTCGAGCCGGTGCGGCGGGGGCTGCTGGGGCTGGGGTATCGGCGGATGGCGCCGCCGGCGCGGCAGGTGTGGGCGTGGGACGTGCGGGCGGCTCGGTCGGTGGCGGCGGTGGTGGGCGATGAGGTGCCTGTCCGGGTGAACCTTTGTGACCCGGCGGATGCGCCGCGGGTGTCGCAGCTGCGCAGGGCTTCGCGGTCGGGGGTGTTGCAGGTCGCCTGCTGCAGCAGCGCAGTGCGGCAGGCCCTGGCGGCGGCGGGGTGGTCGGAATCGCGGGTAAAGGCAATCGACCCGGCGGTCGACCGGGCGGCGACGGAGGGGGCGGCTTCGCGACGGGGCCAGATCCGCGAGCAGCTGGGCCTGACGGCGGACGAGGGGCCGGTGTTTACGGTGCCGCCGCTGGTCGGGCGCGACGAGGGATACCTGCTGGCGGCGTGGGCGACGCTGATCATGCGCAAAGGGGGTTTCCGCAGCCGGCTGGTGCTGCCGGCCGGACCGCGCCGGCAGACGCGGCAGGCGGTGCGGTTCGCGGCGGCGTGTACCGAGCCGGATGCCGTGCTCGTGGCACCTGAGGAGACGGGCTGGCTGGACCTCGTCGGGGCGGCGGATGTGCTGGTCGCTCCGACGCCGACGCTGCACGAGCCGATCCCGCTGGCATGGGCGATGGCGGCCGGGTTGCCGGTGGTGACGGCGAGGGCGGTCGGGGCGGAGTCATCTGTGTTGCCTGCGGGGAAAGTGGTCGGGGCGGAGTCGCCACCTGCGGCGGGTGAGGGCGGGACGGAGTCGTTCCCTGCAGCGGGTGAGGTCGGCAAGGAATCGTCGTCTGCGGCAGGTGAGGGCGTGATACGGGCGTCGTCCGCGGCCCCCGGGGCGGGCCTGCTAATTGACGGGACGCACCTGGCGGCGGTCGATGCGCAGCCGCTGTCTTTGGCGCGGGCGTTGGCGCGGGTGTGGCGCGGCCGGGACCTGGCGGCGGCGCTGCGCGAGGCGGCGCGGCAGCGGGTGGATGCGCTGTGCGGTCCGGGGCGGGTGGCGGATGTGCTGAGAGCCGGCGACTGAGGGCGCTCGGCTGGCGGCGCCTCGACCTGAATCCCCAGCCCAAAACGCCCCCAGTAGCTGCCTACTGCTTCAAGCCGTAACTGCGGATGGCTTGAGTTACTGCTTTGAACCACGACAGCAGATCCTGGATCTCCTTGTCAGTGAACGCCCTGTCTATCGAGCAGCGCAGCTCGCTTCCTGCCGAACGGAACATACCTGTGGATTGGGCTGCATCGTGAAGCGACGTCAAGACATCCTCCGGTATCGCCGTCTTGCCGGCTATCCCTCGCTTGTCCCGGAGGGTAGTGCGCAACGACTGGCCACCCAAGGCCTGCGGCGGATAGCCGAAACAGAAGCCGACCCAGGTCCCGTCCAGTACCACGTTCATGGAAAAGCCTCTCGTGCCCCAGATGATCTCCATGGAGTCGTTCTGAGCGAACTCCAGCACTCGCGAGAACACCCGCCTCCCGTTGTCGTCCAGTGATGCCATGAATTGGTCGCGCGTCACAGCCGGTGGGGAAGCGGTGGTCACCCGGCCCGGTTTGACCGCTTCCTGTCCTACGACAACCTCCTGAGACAGAATCGGGGTGCCGTCTTCGGACTGAAAGAACGCAAATTCAATGCATGTCACGCTGATTCCCTTGGCAGCCAGAAACGAAGCTGTCTGGCGTGTTTCCGAGCTGACGGTCTGGCCAACGATGACGATCCTCTGGTCTTTGTTGAAGGCTACGGCGTCATCCGGAGATAGCTGAAAGTACTCGCGGTGGTAATCAGCCAATGTTAGGGAGTCGTCTTTCAGGTATGAGCACAGGATTGTCTGCAGCTGTTCAGCATCGAGCCGCGCGGCGAACGCCGCATACTCAAGTGCTTGTGCGAGGGTATCACGAGGCGTCCTGTCCCTCTTGAGTTCGATCACGGCGACGCGGCCCTCTCGATCCAGTGCCAACAGGTCGATGATCGAGTTGAAATCGGTTCGCACTTGGCGACCGATGATAAGGAGACTGCTGTCTTCGACAATTCCCCTGGGGTTGGCCTCCAGCCAGTCTTCCAGCACCTTCTCCTGGTGCTCAACCTGAAATGGTGTCGGCACATATTCGCGGAAGCTGCCATCTGACTGGATTCCGTATATCCGCATACCTGACCTTCCTCTGATCTAGATGTAAGGTGCCTGGAGTCGTGGAGGTTCGCTCATGTCGCTCATGGTTCGGATTCTACCGGTCCTGCGTCGGAGTGGCCAGAACTGCTGGTTGCTAACGGTGCTGGTTGGCGGGCACAGCCCGCCCTACGTGGATGCCGACGGCATGGATTGGCTTGGGGCGGTGTTCCCGTTGGGGTGCTTACCCGGCAACTTTCGGCTCGGCCACTCGCATCGCTTTGCTCGCTCGGGCGGACCGCCTGAAGGCGGGACTCCGAACGCCGCCTGAAGGCGGGACTCCAAACTTGGCGGGCACAGCCCGCCCTACATCGGCTGAAGCCGTGGACTCCTGGCTGACCCCTGATCCCTGCCTCGCCCTTGGTTCGCTCCGAAGAGGCATCGTTGGGGCCTGCCTGTCGCGGCTGGCGCGCGCGGAAAAAAACTCTGGAAAATGCATTGACACGCAGCGATATGTTAGGTATTTGTTTGGGTATTCTCACGGGGTGGGAATGGCTGTTCCGGGCAAATCCTATCGGGCGAGGGGGGTGTCTCATGATCAATCTGTCACAAGAGCAGCAGGCGTTGGTTGAGCAGCATTACGGGCGGGTCCGCGGGCACGTGCAACAGTGGTTGCGGCGGACGCCGGGGCGGCTGCAGCGGCGCGAGCGGGAGGACCTTCTGCAGGAGGCGATGGTCGGGCTGGTGTACGCGGCGGCTAATTATCGGACGGGACGGCACGGGCCGTTCATGCCGTACGCCCTGACGTACGTTCGCGGGGCGATTTGCAGGTACCTGACCCGGCAGATGGAGGGGTTGGCGCTGCAGCCGGCCGAGGCCCGGCGGCTCGTCGAACTCCGCAAGCAGGTGCGGCATCAGGGGGCGGCCGATCCGCAGACGGTGGCAGGTGCGAAACTGCCGCGCTTCAAGAGCGTCGATCAGTGCGAATCGTTGCTGACCACCCAGGCGGTCCGGCAGGCGCGTCAGCAGGCGCGGAAGCAGGAGTGCCGGGACGAGCGGGCGGCGGGGGTGAGCAGCCAGCCGATCGGCTGGTCGCAGCAGGCGCTGCGCGAGCGGTACGTGCGGGCGGTGCGGCGGGCGATGGCGAAACTGATGCCGGTCTACGCCGACCAGGTCGACGGCGTGGCGCTGCTGCGGGCGGTGGTCGAGGAGCGGATGCTCGTGCCGGACGAGCGGTATCGCATCTCGAGGCGGCAGCTGTCGATCCGGTTCGGCTGTTCGGCGCGTCGAGTCTGGCGGTACGAGACGCGGCTGTTCACGATGGTGCGGGACGCGCTGGCGGCCGAGGCGATTCGTTCGCAGCCGGCCGAGACGCTCGTGCGCCGGGCGGTCGATCTGCGGGAGGCGTTTCTGGCTGCCGTGGATTACCGGTCGCCGGCGGGGTCGGGTAGTGCGGGGCTGCTGGAGACGGCGACGTCGCGGGGGTGAACGCGCGTCTGGGGCAGGGGAGTGCGTGGCACAGGATTCGGGGGCGTTCCAAAAGGGAACGGTTTGCTCATTCGAGGAATTCCATGGCCGCGAACGGCGCGGCCATGGCACCCGTCGGGCGGCGAGCGTGAGGAGTGCTTCAGCCGGAGGTTTGCCGCTCCCTCACAGTCGCGGCTCGTTCCCAAGGTCACTGGTTGTGGGTGAGGGTCGCGCGGCGGAGTTGGCCGCAGGCGGCGTGGACGTCCTGGCCGCGGCTGTCGCGGCCGTGGGCGACGACGTTGCGGGCGCGGAGGATCCGCAGGAACCGGCCGACCCTTTCGGGCGGGCAGGGGCGGTAGACCGTGCCGCTTACGCCCGGGCCGGCGTGGTTGTAGGGGATCAGGTTCACGTGGACGCGCAGGCCGGCGAGCAGGTCGGCGAGGCGCTCGGCGTGTTCGTCCGAGTCGTTGATCCCGTCGAGCAGGCAGTAGGCGATGTTGGGGAAGAGTTTCGCCTCTTCGAGGAATCGCCTGGCGGCAGCGATGATCTCGGCTACGGGGTAGAGGCGGGCGGCGGGGATGATCCGCGCGCGGGTCGCGTCGTCGGCCGCGTGCAGCGAGATCGTCAGGTTGACGTTCAGGTCGGCGTCGATGAAACGGTGGATCGCGGGCACGATTCCGACGGTTGAGACGGTGGTGTTGCGCCAGCCGACGGCGCCGAGCAGGGGGTCGGCGATGCGGCGGATGCCGCCGATGACGTTGTCAAGATTGAGCATCGGCTCGCCCATGCCCATGAACACCACGGTCTGGAGCTTGCGTCCCTGGTCCAGGGCGAGGGCCCTCAAGTGCAGGAACTGCTCGACGATTTCGCCGGGGGTGAGGTTGCGGACCAGCCCGTCCCGCGTGGTCGCGCAGAAGTCGCAGCCCATCGCGCAGCCGATCTGGCTGGAGACGCAGGCGGCGGCTCGGTTGCTGTGCCGGCCGGGCATCAGGACGGCCTCGACCGAGCCCCCGGCGTCGAACTCGATAAGCACCTTGGTCGTGCCATCGGCGGCGTCGGTCCGGGCGAGGATGCGGGACTGGCGCTGCGGCACCTGCTCGCGCAGCCGGCGGCGAAGGGCCAGGGGCACGAGCAGGCGTTCGAAGTCGATGGGCCGATCCGGATAGCGGTAGAAGTGCCCGAGCAGCCGTCGCGCGTGCGAGGTCTTACAGCCCCAGCTTCGGATGCGGGCCTCGAGGGAGGGGATGTCATAGTCTGTCAGGTACTTCATGGACGATGCATTGTAGGGAGGCTTTGGTGCGGGGGCCAGTGGTGCAGGGGCCGGCCTGGATCAATCCCGGGAGGCGCCTCCCCTGTTGCCAGCCAGGACCTCGGCGACGGCGCGCCAGGCCGGTTTGGGCTTCAGGTTGCGGTCGAGCAGCAGGGCGGTGTCGCGCTGGTCGAACCAACCCGGTATCCAGGAGTGGCCGTCGTCGAGGCCCCAGGTCTGGATGAGGCATGATGCTATACAATCCAGCAGGACACAAGGAGGCGGGACATGTACAGGACAATGTTGTTGGGGGCGGTTGCGGCGTTTTGCATGGCGGCGGACGGGTGCGAGAAGTACGAGATCCCGAAGGTGACGTTCACGGATGCGGACCTGGTGCACGTCGACGCGGTCGGCATGACCGTGGATTTTGACATGGAGCTGTACAACCCGAACCCGCGGGCGGTTCCGCTGGAGCGGGTGACGTACGTGCTGCGGATCGGCGCCGAGCCGATCGTGCGGGGGCGGACGCGGCTGGAAGGGACATTGCCTGCGGAGGGGACGCTGCCGGTGACGGTGCCGGTGGTCCTGACGTGGCAGAGCATTCTCAGCGCGGAAGAGGCGATCCGCCGGCTGGGCGGGGACATCCCCTACACGTTCGAGGGGGAGTTGTATTTTGACCTGAGGCGGCTGGAGGTCGGCCGGCCGGCGAAGATCGATCTGTACTACGAGGGGGTGCTGCCGATCCGGGACGTGCTGCGCGACCCGTCGCTGCTGCTGCGGAGCGAGGCGGTGCGCCGGCTGGCGGAGATTGTGCTGGGGCAGATCTTCGAGCGGCCGAAGGAGCGGGATGAGCCGCCGCCGCGGGATTGATCTGCTGAACATGCGTGCCTCCATGGATTACTCACCGTACTGAGCAAATTTACTCAATACTCTGAGTAATTTTAAGAGGACTCTGTTTGCCTTTCCTCATGCCTATGTCTGCGGCTCCGCCGGCTGGAGCTGCAGCACGCCGGCGGCGCCGATTGCGGGGATCGTCACGGTGATCTCGCCATGGCGGCGGCTCAGGCGGCAGTCGACCGGGCCGGCGGCGCTGTCCTCGACGCCGATCCAGCGGGCGCGGCCAAAGCGGGCGGCATCCGGCAGGCGGACCTTGACCTTCTGGTTCCTGCGGAACTTGCGGTCGCGCCAGCTCAGGTCCGGCTGGACCACCGAAACCGCAACTGTGCCCGGGTTCCAGGGACTCCGCTCGTCGATGCGGAAGATCTGGCCGCGACAGCCCTTCGGCAGCGTCAGCGGGTCGGGGGTAAAGACCCAGCGCTGGTTGCGGAGCCACTCGTACAGGGGCCTATAGGCCATCGCTTGCTGGAGGTCGGCCTCGGCCTCGATGCTGCTCTGCTGGCCGCCCCAGGCGAGGACGTACTTCAGGACGTATTCGGCGTAGGCGGCGTCCTCGCGGCTCTTGTACTCGGTGGGCGTGACGCAGCGGTGCAGGTTCATGTAGGCGAAGGTGGCGTAGGTGCGGTCGCCCTGCGCCTCGGTCAGCACCGCATCCACGCCGCGCAGGCTCTCGATCGTGCGGCCCTTGTTGGTGAAGACAAAACGGCCGGCCGCGTGCATTTTTGCGGCGATGGCGGGGATCATCCGCTGCTGCGTGAAATTCAGGTTCGCCGCGGGCCTGTTGTTGATCATCGTGATGCCATCGTCGTGCCCGAAATCGACGCCGGCGTAATTCCAATTGTCCAGGGCGACCCCGGCGATCCGCGGGTACATCGCCGCCAGGCGGTCCATCTGGGCGAGCTGGTGCCGGCCGAAGGGGCTGTCCGGCGAGAAGAACATCACCGGCTGGTCGTGGTAGGCGCGGGCGATGTCGCCGTCCTCGTTTTTCGCGACGTCGGCATGCAGATCGCGCTTCTCGATGATGGTCGGGTCGCAGTGCATGTTGAAGCCGTAGATGAAGGTGGCGTTGGCGTCCTCGGCCAGGCGGCGGATGCCCCCGCGGACGCGCTCGATGCCGAGGTCGGTGAAGTCCTTGGGATACGGCTCGCAGACCCAGCGGTAGGACGGATCGGCGCATGCCTCGTCGGTGAGGAATTCGCCGTGGAACTCGAAGTGGGCGTGGAACCAGTTCTTCGTCAGGCCCAGCGGGCGGACCCCCTCGAGCATCTCGGGCTCGACCCGGTTGGGGTTGCCGCCGTAGGTCCCGCCGGCCAGGGCGGCAAAGGCGGGGTGCGGCTCGAAGTAGTCGCGGTAGGTCTCGATGACCCGTCCCAGGCCCGGTCGCCAGTCGGGCTCGTGGCCGAACAGCCACATCGCAAAGGGCAGGGGCTTGCCCGGTCGCAGACCGATATGCTTTTCTGTAAAACGGATGACGCGCCGCTCGCCCATCTCGGCCGCCTCGGGCGGGGTGACGGTGTCGACCTCGGCGCCGGCGTTGAGGCGCGGGGTCTTCTCCGGCACGTACCAGCGGGTGGGGTCGACCGGCTCGACGCCCATGTTGAGCTGGACCTTGGGCACCTCCAGCGGTATGCACAACGTCAGCCCGGCCTGCTGCGGCTGCAGCAGCGTGAGCATGGGGATGCCGGTGCGGGCCTTGCCGCGCTCGTCGGCGAGGTAGCAGTAGCGGATCGGGTCGGTCATCACGTCGGACACGTCCGGCCAGGAGGGGGCCCAGCTGCACAGGCCGGCCGTCGCCGGCAGGACCACGCTGAGGCGAACGCTCCGCTGCGGCGCACCGTCATGCAGGCGGGCCTCGACGTGCAGGCGGAGCCCATCGCCGCCGGTCCGCCAGAGGCAGCGGAGGGTGAAGGGGGCCGCCTCAAACTGCTTGACGAACGACGCCTCGCGCCCGTTGACGAGCAGGTCCGAGACGGTCGAGCCGGTCTGCAGGTCGGTGTACCAGCGGCGGTCGAGCTCGTCGAAGACCTCCAGCCCGGCCGCCTGGTCGGGCCCCGCCGGGGCGACGAATGCGTGGCCGCTGGGGAGGTGCCGCAGGCCGGTGATGCGGCCGGTCCGGCTGTCGAGGCAGAGTTTGACCCCGCCACCCGCCAGGTGGATCGTCTCGCCTTCGATTCGTGTGCCAACTTCGTGGTGAGTGGTCCTATCGGCCATGATCGGGCTCCTTGCCGCCGGGGTTGTCAGGATGGTGCCAGGCTCCGCGCAGCGGCGAGGTCCTGTCGGTGGTGCGGGCATGGAACCAAGGCCATGCTAACCGGGGAGCGGGGCAGGGGCAATTGCCGCGCAAGCTATTGTGCGGGAGATGCTTGAGCGGTATGGGGCCAGGCTGGCGGCGGATTGTTTCCTGATGCGCCGGTTACGAACTTTTCGCTTGGCGCCTTGTCTTTCACCGTCTTCGGCGCAAAATCCCTTAGGTCCGTCAGGGCACCGTCGGGTTCGTCCGGCCTGGCTGACGTTTCGAATGGAGAATTGATCATGAGAGTGTGCCGTCCGCTGGCTGTGTGGTTGATCGCAGGTGGGTTTGGCAGCCTGGCGTCTGTGCCGGGGCTCGCGCAGGAATCAGCGATCCAGGCCGAAGCACCGGCCACGCAGCCCGCCTTGCCCACGGCTTATCGGATCAACCCGACCGACATGCTGGTCTATCAGGTGCTGATCAACACGCGGACCGGGACGGGTCCGGGCAGCAGCATGGACCGGCTGACCCGCACCGAACTGGCGGTCTTTGACGTCGATTCGGACAGCCTGGTTCTGTATATCGGCGTGCCGCAGGATCGGCCGGCCACGCCGACGCCGGCACAAGCGGCGCAACCTCGCGGGGCGGAACCGGCAGCCGAGACGATCCCGATGAAGTGGACCCGTCACGATCTGGGCAGGGAGTTCGTCCGGCAGGACGATGGCACGATCCTGTTTCGCCCGTCCGCCAGAAAGATTATGCCGTATCCGGTGCTGCCTCTGCCGCCGATCAACTCGGATGAGGGGGAGGCCTTCGAGGTGACCGTGCCGGACCTGGCGCTCGGTTCGGACAAGTCCCTCAGGATCGAAAGCAGGTGGAATCTCGCCGACAACGGCAGCCTCTCGATCGACGGTAAATTGCAGCCGCAGATCGTTCCGGGCGTCATGCCGGAGGTCGCCGTCTTCAACTATGACGTGGCGGCGGATGCGGCGTGCGTCAAGAGCGTCACCGAGACGCGGCGCCTGGGCGGCGAGGTACCGGCCGGCGACAGTGCCGGCGGGGCAGCCGCTCAGCGTGGCCGGCGCGGACCGGCCGCACAGAACCGGTCGGTCGACGTCAAGCCGCTGACGAACGTGGTCATTCAGCTGACCGAGACGAAGCCGCTGGGCCCGGAGCAGCACCGGGTGCTGATCGGCATGATCCAGAAGGATGTCGCCCCGGCCGAGGATGTCGGCCAGTCTCAATCCGTCGGCGAGGCCGCGCCGAGAAGGCGTGCCCAGCCCAACCCGCCGGCCCCGATACCGGCGGCGCCCAAGCGCCACGGCGCGCGGGGCCAGGCACAGGATATCCGCGACCAGGCCAACGACCGGTCCCGGGCCTTCGAGTAGGGTCACGGCGAGTTGGGTGCATCCGTTATTCGGTGGCGTTTGTCAGGGGTCTGACCCCGAAGCACATGCCTTTCAGCGGAATCAACGCCGGGATCTCGTGGCGGTCTGAATGCCTGAGCACGCATATGGGGTCTGACCCCATGGGAGGCGAGAGATCCGGCGTCCTGCGGCGTTTACCGCTCCCTCACGGTCGCGGCTCGTTGAAGCAGGAGCGTGGCATCCCTCTCAGCGTTTTCCCCCAAGGGGGTCAGACCCCGCTGGATCTTTCAGGTATTGGTGCCTCCACGGGAATCGGATGCGGGGATTCGGGTGCGGACGTGGTGCAAGGGGGTCAGACCCCCGGCAAGCGCCCGCCCGTCGCCGCAAGTGGGGCAGACCCCCGGCAAGCACTTGCCTCCCCCCACTGATCCTCGGCTGAACCTTGGGGAGCTCTTTCTTCACGATTGACATCTCTTGCTCCCCACCCTGCCAATCCGCTATCCTGTTACCCGCACCATGAACACCAACTTCCTCGAACGCTGGGAAGCCTTGCACCTGTGGGTCGACCGCCGGCGGTGGTGGGTGCGCCTTGCCTTTGCGGTCGTAGTGATCCCCTGGTTCGTGCACTTTGCTTATACGCGGATGACCACGCCGCCGGTTGATCCGGAGGCGGGTCGGAAGTATGTCAATGAGGGATGGAGCGAGCCGGATGACGCGATGGCCGACCTGCTGGCCGCCATCGAGGCGATCCCGGACCCGCCGACCTTGCCGCCTCCCCCGGCTGCCCCCGAGGGCTATCAATGGGTACCGACGGAGGCTGCGGCTGGTACGGGGCCGTTCTCGGTCTATCCGTTCGATGTGGCGTCGTATGGGCCATGGGACCCGCAGTCCCGCCATCACCTCCGCCACGCTGTCGACTACCTGGGGCGCGACGATCTGGACGCGGCGCTCGCCCGCGTGGCCGATCTCGCCCGAACCACGGTGCTGCCATTCGGCTACTCGGGCATGCCGCTCAGCCCGATCCGTCATGTCTCGAAGCTCCTGGTCGCGAGGGCCCGGTACTTCATGGCCGAAAAGCACGACGCCGCGGCTGCGACCCGCGACCTGCGGACCGTCCTCGACCTGTGTGTGATGCTCCAGGGCGATACCTCGAGCATTTGCCATCTGGCGGCGATTGCCATCCGGCAATTTGTGTTCAGTGAACTGATCTGCCTTTCGCGAGAATTCGACCTGACCCGAGATCAGGCGCAGGAGATCCTGGCGGAGATCGAGCCCGCACGGATGGGGTTTGCCGAGATATGGACACGGGCGGTCGACGGGGAGTCTGCGGTCGCCCGCCAGTACCTCGACGGGTTCTACACGCCCGGGCCAGACGGATGGCTCGTTATTTACGTGCCCGCCCCGGACGCGGGGCTTTTGGGCAGGGCGCCTGCGGTGCTGAACCTCCTTTCCGGGATCGTCGGCGATCGCGGCACGTTTGCCCGAAAGGTGGAGATGAGAAGATTCAGAGCCCGCCGGCTGGGGGATCTGCCGTTTGCCGAGGCTCGGGCCCGTCTGGCCGGGGCTTCGGACGCACAGCGCGGGTACTCGTGGACGTGGTACAACCCCGTGGACGGTCAGGCGGCTTCGCCTGGCTGGTTTGCCCATCCTCGCGGGTATGGTGCTATTGCCCGTACGGCCGCATGTGACGCCGCGGCAGCGACCTCGCTTGCACTGTCGGTGTATCACACCGATCACGGCGAATATCCCGCCCGACTGGTCGACCTGGTGCCGACGTATCTGCCGGTACTGCCGGTCGATCCCGTGACCGGCGGCCCGCTGCGGTACCGCCTGGATCCGCGCGACGGGTATTCGCTCTACTCGCCCGGTTCGGACAGTCGGGACGACGGCGGCCCCCTGCGGGACGAACAGGGCGACCTGTACGATGTGGCCGAAGGCCCGGACTGGATTTTCGTCGGCGTTGAACGTCCCTTACCCTACGTGGCGGAGTGGTTCCTGGTCCCCGACGCCGGGGTCCCGGCCATGAAGGCGAAACTGGCAGAAGCGAATGAGTGAACGAACCGACACAAGCGACTCTGCCGTCACGACGCCCGCTGGCCGGACCGTGCCGGAGTTCTGGCCGGTCGACCCGCCCGAGGTGGTCAAACCGGTCTGGCTGCCGTGGCCGCTGGCGGTGGTCCTGGCGCCGCTGGTGTGGGTGATGCCGCGGCGGTTCGGCCCGCATTTCGCCGCGGCCGGCTGGACCGCGGCGATCGTCGCGCACGTCGTGTGGATGGGGTACGGGCTGGCTGGCATCGTGATGACCTGTGCGATGGGTCCGCAGTACACGCTGGTGAGCTGGCTGGCGGGGCGCACGCCGGAGCAGCTCGGCTACTCGCTCTGGCCGGAGCCGACGCTGTGGGAGATCCTGCGGGCACCGTTGGCCCTTGTGGTGCAGACGATGGCCCAGGTCACCCGGATGGAGTTCGTGTATCCATCATTGCATGTGGAAATCCTGATCAGCGCGGGTGTGGCGATTCTCGTCTGCGCAGCTGCCATTCTGGTGTTGTCGCTGCTGCTGATGCCGTTTGTGACGGTCGGCGAGCGGCCGCGGCGGCTGTTCGGGCGGACGGTGCGGCTGGTGCTGTGGGCGACGACGTCGCTGGTCGTGCTGGCGCTGGTGCTGCAGGCGCTGGCGGTATGGGGGGTGGACTTCGACGGGGTCGCTGTCGGGGCGGCCGTGGCGTTGTATGTCGCGTGGGCTATCGGACTGGTGATCCGGGCGGGGCGGCGCTACGCCGGCCCGCCCGAAGGGCCCGCCTGGCAGCCGCAAAGCGCCTTGTGCCGCCGCTGCGGCTACGGCCTGACCACCCTGCTTTTCGACGGAACCTGTCCCGACTGCGGTCTGCCGGTCGGCGAGTCGCTGCCGCAGCATCGTCAGCCGTCGCCGTTCGCCGCGGCACGGTCGGTGGCGGGGCGCGCCAGGGCCTTTCCCGGCACCGTTGCGGCGGTGCTTGGCCGGAGGGATTTCTTCGAGCGGTTGCGGACGCGCGACGGGCTGGACGGGGCGGTGCGGTTTCTGTTCTGGACGGTCGGCCTGGCGGTGCTGCTGGGGGTGGGGGAGGCGGTCGTTATCGGCTTGTTCGTCTTCGGCTGGGCTTCGGGGCCGCTGGGGGATTGGGAAGGGCTGCTGGCCGGGGGGATGACGTATGGCATGGCCGCCGTGGTCCTGATGCTGATGCATGGGTTGCTGACCTTGTTGGCCAGCCGGTTCGGTTGGCGGGCGATCTATCCGCGCACGGTTGTGGTCTGCTACTGGTCCGCGTGGTTGTTCCCGGTGCTGGGCCTGGGTGTGCCGGCGGTGACGATTCCTCTTTGGGTGCTTGACGACCCGTCGCGGTCCGCGGTGGTCAGCGTGCCGGTGGTCGGGTCGGTCGATGTGACGACGGTCGCGGTCGTGTTGGGATTCGGGGTTCCCTTGGTGTTGCTGGT
>JAWLBS010000113.1:0-13947 GCA_041687575.1 Phycisphaerae bacterium
CTGGAAGCCCGACTCCTCGGACGACGGCCCGCAGGTCGAACCGCCGCTGATCCGCCAGATCCGCGTCCGGTCCATGGCGGCGATGGCGCTGGCCGAAGTCGGCGGGCCCGAGGTCCTCGGCGACCTGCTGCAGCGGATGCGCCACGACGACCCGCGGGTCAGCGTGGCGGCGGCCGCCGCCATCCTGCGGATCGCCGCGCGCAGCGGGGAGGCGTCGGCGGCAACGAGCGTGAGCGGGACCGCGCTGCACTGAGCTCGGGTGTCGGGTGTGTAACGGCGGGGATCAGGGGTCTGACCCCGTGACGCACGCCTGCTGGCGGAATCAACGCCGCGATCTCGTGGCGGCTTGGGTGCCTGCGCACGCATATGGGGTCTGACCCCGTGACGATGGCAGGGGCACGGCGGGGTTTACCGCTCCCTTACGGTCGCGGCTCGTCGATGCGGGACCGCACCCGGCGGGCGGGCCGGTCAGCGGCATCCAGGAGTTTGAGCGGGAACCCCTGATCAAGGGATGTAGAGAAGCGTGTACTGGTTGGGTCTGATTATTGTAACGGTCGTGGTCGCCGCGCTGCAGACGTCGGTCGTCTCGCTGCTGGCCATCCGCGGGGTCGAACCGTCGCTGCTGCTGGCCGCGGCGATCTTCTACGGCCTGCGCTGGCCCCCCGTCGCGGCGGGCATCGCCGGCTGGGCGATGGGCCTGGCCGCCGACCTGACCAGCACCGGCCCGGTGGGGGCCCAGTCCCTGACGTTCGCCTTGGCGGCGATGGCGGCCAGCCGGCTGCGCAGCGTCCTGATGACCGACCACCCGATCGCCCAGATGGTGGTAACCGGCGTGCTGGGCTGGCTGGTCTACACCGTGGTGTTCACCCACTCCTCCTGGCGCGACGATTGGGCGTGGCCTTTCGGGCTGTCTGTCACACGGGCGGGCTACGTCGCGCTGTACACCGCCCTGCTGACGCCGTACCTGTTCTGGCTGCTCGAGCGGGCGGTCCCGCTGCTGGGCCTGCAGCCGGGCAAGCGCAGAAGATCCTGAGGCAGCTATGGTCCGAATCGACGATCTCGACAGACACCGCGAGGCCTCCCGCAGGCGACTGCACCTGCTGATCGTGGCCTTCGCCGCGATTGCGGCCGTGATCCTGCTCCGCCTGGCATACCTCCAGGTCGTCCGCGCGGACACCTATCGAGGCCAGTTCGATGACTGGCTCGTGCTGAGCCCCGACTACCTGCCCGCCCTGCGCGGCGAGATCGTCGACCGCAACGGCCAGGTCCTCGCCCAGGACGTGCCCAGCTGGCAGGTCGAGGCCTGGTACGGCGTGCTCGACGGCGACGCCGAGGGTTCGGCCGGCAATCGCTACACCCGAAGGCTCGCCCGCAGGCTTCTCCGTGACGGACAATACCCCGAAGACACATCGCTCGATACCATCGAAGAGGCCGTCCAGCAGCGGATCGCCCGCAGCTGGCAGCAGCTCAGCGAACTGACCGATACGCCCACGTGGGAAATATTCCAGGCCGCCGACCGCATCGTAGACCGCATCTGGAGGATCCGCCGGCACGTCGCAAACGCCCGCGGTTTCGACCAGCCCATCGCCGAGCAGCGGGATTTCCACCCGGTGGTCACCGACCTGACCATGGAGCAGGCCAACCGGCTGCGGCTGGAGCTGACCGACTACCCGTGGCTCCGCGTCCACGCCGGCACCAGCCGGCACTACCTGGACGACCCGGCGATCTGCCACGTCCTCGGCCGCCTCGGAGCCGTCAGCGCCGAGGCGATGGAGCAGGACCCTTACAAAAGCGACGAACTCAGGCGCCTCCGCGCCAACGACAGGGTCGGCATCACCGGCGCGGAGTACCTCGCCGAAGGGCAGCTTCGCGGCCGGTACGGCAAGGTCCGCCACAACCGCGCCGGCGAGCAGATCGAGTACGTCGAGCCGGCCAGCGGCGGACAGGTCCGCCTGAGCATCGACATGGACCTGCAGCGCCGGGTCTACGAGCGGCTCGGCCAGGCCGTCCGCAAGCAGCCTACCGCCAGCGGCGGCGCCGCCGTCGTGCTCGATGTCCGCAGCCGCGAGCCACTGGCCCTGGTCAGCTGGCCCGGCTACACCCGCGAGCAATTCGCCGGTAACTACGCGGAGATGGCGGCCGACAAGGTCCGCCGCCCGCTGCGGTTCCGCGCCGTCTCGGACCGCTACCCGGCCGGCTCGATCGTCAAGCCGGTCACGATCCTGACCGGCCTGATGGACGGCCTGACCAGCCCCCACGAACAGATCACCTGCACGGGGTACTTCTATCCGGGCAAGAACTACTTCCGCTGCTGGACGACGTCGCGCGGCATGCCCGGCCACGGACCGATCACGGCGGTCGAGGCGCTCATGCACAGCTGCAACGTCTACTGCTATACGATCGGCCGGCGGCTGGGCGTCGAGCGACTCTGCGAGGGGCTCTCCCGGTTTGGCCTGGGTCAGCCGCCGGGGACCGGGCTACTGGAAGAGGCCACCGGCGTTTTGCCGACGCTCGATTACCTGCGGGAGCACCACGGGGCCAGACTGGCGGATCGCCGCAACCCGGATTTCACGCAGATCGAGCGCGACGCCTTCGCGATGAACTTCTCGATCGGCCAGGGCGAGGTGCTGCTCACCCCGATCCAGGCCGCCAACCTCAGCGCCACGGTCGCCACCGGCGTCTGGAAACCGGTCAGCCTGCTGGCCGGCCAGAGCGATCCGCGGCAGGCCCGCGCGCTGCCCGGCCGGGCCGACTTCTGGCGGATCGCCCGTGACGGGATGTACCGCGTGGTCAACGACCCGCACGGCACGGCCCGCAGGACCGCCCACAGCGATCATGTCCAGATCGCCGGCAAGACCGGCACAGCCGAGGCCTCGCCCATTGCCGTGACGTACGTGTATGAACTCACGATGCGGGACGGCTCGGTCCGCACGCAGGAGTTCGCCACCCCCCGCCAGGCCCGCGAGCAGATCGAGGACCTGGGTGCCGAGGTCGTCGAATCCCGCCGCACCGGCGCCACCTGGTGGCCCAGGGCCCCCGACCCCACCGACCGGCCCACCCACGCCTGGTTCATGGGCTTCGCCCCGGCCCACGCCCCCGAGGTGGCCGTTGCGGTCCTCATCGAATACGGCGGCAGCGGTGGCCACGTCGCCGGCCCCGTCGTGCGAGATATCTTCGAACACGTCTACGGCGTCGAGAGCGTACACGAAGAAGATACCGATCCAAGTCGCACGGACTGACCGTCGTTGTTGTTCAATGCGCGGGACTCTCGCAACCTGCCGGAACGAGCCGCGACCGTGAGGACCCGGCGGGCTGATTCCACCGACGGCTTGAATCCCGCCCCGGGTCCCGGCAACAATAGGAGTAGGCCGTCCACGTGCCGCGGGCGTCCCGAGGTCCAGGCCCTTTTTGTGACGAGGACAACCCATGGCAGCGAGCATCAAACCGTACCCGTTCAACCCCGTCGACTACCCAGAGCAGGCCCGCCTGCGGATCGAGCCGGGCACAGCCGTCGTCGACGTCGAATCGGCGCGCGATCTGACCCGCGCCGTCGGTTCCGGCTATACCGCCCACAGCGAAGGCGACCGGGGGCATTCGTTCATCTGGAAGGACCGCGGCCGGTACAAGGTCGTCAACTGGCAGGAGCACGAGGAGGGTCCGGCCCGGACGATCACCTTCCTCGACCTCGACGACGCCGCGGAATACAGCCTGAGCTGCGTGCAGTAGCGGCTTTGGGCGTCAGCCCTGGACGAAGGCCGTGGACCTGTACGCGTACAGGAACACGAGAGAGAACACGATGATCAGGGCACTGAGGGCGAAACTCGTCCAGCTCAGCCCGTTGCGGGTGTTGCGGCGCTCGCCGGCACTGGCGTAGGCAAACCAGAACGCCCCGCAGGCCAGCACGAAGCTAAAGGCGGCCATCGCAAAGACCATCGGGGCCCGCAGGCCTCCCGAAGAATAGATGAACAGTCGATCTTCCCAGCTGTATCCGCCTTTGACCATGGCGATGGCCGCTGCGGCCAGAAAAGTGGCGATCGAAGCGGCGACGAGGACGCCGCTGAGTTTGGCTTGCGCTTCCGGATTTCTCAGGCTCAAAGCCACGGTCAGTACTCCCGCGGTTGGAGGTTTCGGTTACGCGCTTGGGCCGGGGCGGGTGCCCCGACCCGAGTCCTCAGTATGCAGAATGGATGAGGGTTTGGCAAGGCCCTCAGAACAGGCTCGGGCCAGTTTGCGATGCACTGAGTCATGATGGCCGGCTGCTGGAGCGGCCGGCGGCGGTGGCGTGGCTGGCGGCCCCGCTCAGCATGACCGGGATAGGGGGCAGTTCCGTTCGGATGGCCAGATCGTGGAGCTTGGCGAGGATGGTGTCGGCCTCGAAGCGGTCCCCGTCTTTTCCCGGTCTGGCCGTCCGTTCGTTCAGGCAGCGGACGAAGCAGTCGCGGGCGGGCTCGATCGTCTCAAGGGTGTCGATGGGCACCTTCGTCTCGCGGTACAGGTCGATAAGGGCCTGCTCGTCGAGGGGGTGCCAGTCGAGGTGGTCGGCCGGGACGTGGTCGAGCCACTGGCGGTGCATCTCTTTTGCCTTTTCGGTGCGGCTGCGGCAGTGCTCGACGTACTGGTCCGAAATGTCGGTGCCGACGAAGCGGCGGCCGAGCTTGGCGGCGGTTGCCAGGGTGGTGCCCGAGCCGGCGAACGAGTCGAGCACGGTGTCGCCGGGGTTGCTGGAGGCGCGGATGATCCGGGCGAGCAGCCCCTCGGGCATCTGGCAGCCGTGCCAGCCCTCGCGCTCCTTGAACGTGCCGCAGACCCGCGGGAACTCGTCCCAGGTGTCGTCGGGCAGCCGGCCGAGGGGGTGGCCCCGCTTGTCCTTGTAGACCGTGTGCCGGGCCGAGGGGTAGCGGAGCTGGCGGTCGTTGTAGGTGAAGTCCTTCTCGTCGCGGACGAAGTAGAAGATCTGCGCGTGCGAGCGGCAGAACTTGGCCTTGGTGTTCTGGCCGAATGTGTACCGCCAGATGATCCAGTTGCGCAGGGTCAGGCCGAGCTTCTCGCCGATGATCTTTACCTCGGCGGCATACTCGTCGCCGATGGCGATGTAGAACGAGCCGGTTGGCCGCAAGGCCCGCACGCACGCGGCCATCCAGTGTTCGGTCCACTCGACGTACTGCTCGTGCGGCTTCTTGTCTTTGTAGACGTCGTAGGTGAAGCCGATGTTAAACGGCGGGTCGGCAAAGGCCAGGTCCGCCCAACCGGGCTCCCACTGGCTCAGCAGAGAGACGCAGTCGGCGTGGTAGACTGTGTCCGGGGCGAAGGGTTGGGGGGAATTCAGATCAAGATCTTCGTCCTGACCATTCGTACCTGCACTGGTATCCGGTTTGCTCATTCTTCTGCCTTCGAACGTCCGACCTTTTTGTGACCCTGAAGTCTCCGTACGTTTACCGCGACCTCACGGTCGCAGCTCTTTCCCCTCCATATTCGAGGGTCCTGCACATCCGCAGCGATAGCGACTCCCTCGCTTACGCTTCGGGCTCTTTTCCGAAGGGCGCAGATATCTCTCGCATCCGGACGACTCCCTCGCTTACGCTTCGGGCTCCTTCCCATGCGCCTGTCAGCGTATCGCTCATCCGAAGAGCACGGCCCTGCTGCCTGCTTCGCCGAAAGACGGCTTCGCAGGGCGAGGTCGCAGGGCCGTGGCACCCAATTCACTGACCCCTGATCCCTGACCCCTGTCGTTGCCGTTGTTGTTAACAATCTGTGTCAATCTGCGAAATCTGCGGAAGGCCGTTGTCGTTTTCGATACCGATACCCGAACCCCGACACCCGAAACCCGCTCCTACGCCTGCACCCCCTGCTTGATCAGCGGCTGACCCTGTTCGATCAGTTTGTCCACCAGCTGCTCGCCCTCAAGGCCAGCCGGGTCGCAGCCCTGCTGCAGGCACATCGCCGCGGCCGTGCCGGCCGCCTCGCCGATGCCTGCCACCGGCGGCATGACCCGCAGGCTCGAGTGGGCGACGTGGTCGGCCGAGACCGCCCGGCACGCCATCAGCAGGTTATCCACCTTCTGCGGCACGAGGCAGCGATACGGGATCTCGTACCACTCGCCGGCCGGCAGGTGCTGGATGACCGTGCCTTCGCCCGTGGGGCTGTGGATGTCGACCGGGTAGTTGGTGCGGGCGATGCCGTCGGGGAATTTCGTGCCGGCCAGGATCTCGTCGCCGGTCAGATTGTACAGGCCCTTGATGCGGCGGCTCTCGCGGATGCCGATCTGGGGGGCGGTCTCGCTGAGGTGCGCGTCCTTGAAGGCGGGGACTTCAGCCTTGAGCCACGCGACGAACTGCTCGACCTGCCGGCGGGCCTCGATCTCGGCGGCGGTCAGGTCCAGCGGGTCGGCGGCGAACCGGCCGATCACCCGCGTCTGGTTGAAGTGGATCTCGTCGTCGCGGACGCACTGGAAGTACAGGACGTTCTCGCGGGGGCACTGGATGGCGCCGCGCTTCTTCGCCTCGTCGTAGAGGCGGTTGAGATCGGCCCGGGCCTGGCTGTTGCCGCGGGCGGGCATCTTCGACCAGTCGAGGCCCCGCATGCGGAAGCAGAGCGTCATCGGCTGAACGGCGTGGTCCTCGTCGCGGCCTACCTCGCACGGTACGCCGGCCAAGTATGCCACGTCGGCGTCGCCGGTGGCGTCGATGAAGATCTTCGCGGCCGCGGCGATCCGCTGCTTGGCGGCCAGGCAGAGGTAGTCGATGCGAGTGCCCGTCTCGTCGGTGATGACGTTATCGACGAAGGCGTGGAGCAGGAGCTGCACGCCGGCATCGAGGCAGAGCTCCAGGGCGGAGGCCTTGGCGGCCTCGGCGCCGATGACGTTGTTGGACCGCTCGCCCTTGTCGATGTAGCCGCCCCGGCGGCGCATGCCGTCGACCCACTCGGCAAAGATGCCGCGGGTCATCGCCTCGCCATTGAGGTGGAAGGGCATGAACGGGTTGACCAGACCGGTGGTCGCCATGCCGCCCAGAAAGCCGTAGCGTTCGATCAGGGCGACCTTCGCGCCGTTTCGCGCCGCGGCGACTGCGGCGCAGAGTCCGCCGGGCCCCCCGCCGGCGACGACGACGTCGGCTTCGATGGCGACAGGAATGGTGCGGACCGGTTCGGTGATCTGTCTGGGCATGGTTCGGGCCTCTGCTTATCAGGATCTATCGGGATTCGGTCGTTACGATTTGGGGATTAGCGTAGCGGATGGGATGGCAGGGGGCAAGGAGCGGTGGGGGCCGGTGAGTTGGGTGCCACGGTCCTGCGCAGCAGGGCCGTGCCATCAGCGTTACGTGTGGGTGCGATCCGCCACATGGTAGTGCTTTTCGCAGGGTCACCGCGACCTCACGGTCGCGGCTCCTTCCCGCTCGTTTCCGAAAGCATCCGCTCATCCGAGGAATTCCATGGCCGCCAACAGCGCGGCCATGGCACCCGGCAATAAGTGAAACGAGCGGCGCTGCCCGGCTGTGCCTATGTCGTCGCCGGCGCCGGCTCCGCCTGCTCGGCCGGGACGGTCCGCACCGCGCTGCGGGGCGCCGGCGGCAGGCGGTAGAGGATCGCCAGGTAGATGGCCGCCAGGATGAACGTGCCCACGCTGATGACCTGCGACATCGTCAGGTCCAGCCCCAGCAGGTGCCAGCTGCGGGTGTTGTCGCCGCGGATCATCTCCTCGCCGAATCGGCCGACGCCGTAGAGGATGAACACCAGGCCAAAGACCATGCCCTGTTGCCGGCGGCGCATGAAGACCAGGTGCAAGACCAGGGCGATCAGCAGGGCGTCGATCACGGCGTAGAGCTGGGTCGGGTGGACCGGCAGCGACCGGTGGTGGGCGGCCAGGGCGGTCACGTCGCCAGGGGTCATGCCGTATTTCTCGTAGGCGTAGGCGAGGTCGTAGTACTCCTTGCGCTGCTCGACGGCCCGTGCGCGGGCGACCTCGAACTCGGCCTGGAGGGCTTTGAGCCTCGTTTCCTCCGCACCGGCGGCCTTGGCCCGGGCGAGGGCCTCAGCGGCCTGCTTGAGCTGCTGCTCGGGCCGGCGGAGGGCTTCGGCGGACACGCCGATGTGCTCGCGGTGGATCGGCACGGGCAGGCCGTAGCCCGCCGGCTGGTAGAGCAGCTGCTGCGGGACCTCGAGCATGCCCTCCTGCCAGTGCGCCACGAACGGGCTGCTCTCCTGGCCGTAGGGGAAGGTCACCGCCCACGGGACCCGCTCGGTCGGGGCGCCCCAGCAGCAACCGTTGAGGAAGCAGCCCATCCGCCCGAACGCCAGCCCCACCATCAGCGAGGGGGCGAGGATGTCCAGGTACAGACGGATCGAGTGCTTGGCGGCGACAAGGTAGATCAGCACGCAGATCACCGCCAGCAGGAACCCGCCGTAGAAGACCAGCCCGCCGGAGGTGACGTCGATCGCCGCCCGCCAGGGGTTGGCCTTGTTGGCGAAGTCCTGCTCCCAGAACTGGATGACGTACAGCAGCCGGGCGCCGATGATGCCGGCCACCAGGGCGATGAACCCGAGGTTGAGGATCACGTCCGGATCGGCCTTGACCTTGCCCGCACGGTGCATGGCCCACCAGGTGGCGGCGAAAAAGCCCAGCATCATCATCAGCCCGTAGGCCTTGATGCTGATCCCGAACGGCAGCTCGAAGATTACCGGATGCATCCTATCCTCCAGAGGGTTCGCGGGTCGAATCTCGCGTCCTCAAGTCCTGTTGCTACTACCCGTGCGGGCCGCGCCGTGTTCGATCCGGCGGGCCAGCGTGTTGTGCTCGCCGATCAGGGCGACCCGCACCGTGTGGTCCGCCAGCTCGTCCGGCTGGACCAGGGCGAAGGCCATGATAATCACAATGTCGCCCTTGTGCACGAGCCGCGCGGCCGCCCCGTTGACGCTGACCTCGCCGCTGCCGGGCGGTCCGTAGATGACGTAGGTCTCGTGCCGGGTGCCGTTGTTGCAGTCGGCGACCAGCACCAGCTCGAATTCATGGATCCCTGCGGCGCGGCAGAGGTCCTCGTCGATGGTGATGCTGCCCTCATAGTCCGGATCGACCCCGGTGACGGTCGCACGGTGGATCTTGCTCTTGAGCATTTTCAGGTGCATGGGCTTCGTGAAATCCTCGTTATATATCCAAAGCCAGGTTATCAATCAGCCGGGTCGAGCCGACCCGGATCGCCCCGACGAGCAGCACGCGGCCAGCCAGCATGTCCTCGCCGGCCAGCGTAACCGCGTTGACCGCCTCGACGTACTCGATTCCGACGCCCGCGGCGTCGAGGACGCCGCGCATGATAGCATTTATGTCGCCCGTTGTCCTGTTTCCCGCCTCGATCGCCTCTCGGCCGGCCTGCAGGGCCTGGTGGAGGCACAGAGCCTTTTGGCGCTGGGCGGGGTCGAGATAGGCATTGCGGCTGGACATCGCCAGGCCGTCGGCTTCCCGGACGGTGGGGCACACGGCGATCCGCACGGGGATGTTCAGGTCGTCGACCATCCGGCGGATGACGGTGACCTGCTGGGCGTCCTTCTGGCCGAAATACGCAACGTCCGGCTGGACGATGTTGAGCAGTTTGGCGACGACCAGACAGACGCCGTCGAAGTGGCCGGGCCGCAGGGGGCCGCACAAGGTCTCGGTCAGCTCCGCCACGTGGATGCTCGTCAGCGGCCGGTCTGGGTACATCTGCTCGCCGGTGGGGGCGAAGACGACGTCTACGCCGTGTTCGGCGCAAGATTCCAGGTCGCGCTGCAGGTTGCGGGGGTACTTTGCGAAGTCCTCGTTCGGGCCGAACTGCGTGGGATTCACGAAGATGCTGACGACGACCAGATCGCACTCCTGCCGGGCCCGCTGGATGAGCGACGCGTGGCCGGCATGCAGGGCGCCCATGGTGGGCACCAGCCCGATGGTGGCGTCGCCGCGGCGGGGGCGCAGGGTGCTGCGGAGGTCGTCGATGGTCTGGATCAGTGTCATGTTACGGACGGTCATGGGTGTTCCAACCTTTTCAGCAGCCGGCTTGCCGTCAGGCCGAAAACCGGGTGCAAAACCTCGGGGGCGATGGCGACCAGGGGCTCCAGCACGAAGCGGCGGCGGTGCATCCGCGGGTGCGGGATGACCAGGTCCCGCGTGACCAGCACGAGCTGGTCGTAAAGCAGCAGGTCCAGGTCGGCGGTGCGGTCGGCGTGGTAGCTGCGCTGCCGGATGTCCGGGCGGCCGAGCTCCGCCTCGATGGCCTGCAGGTGCTCGTGCAGGGCAGCCGGGGACAGATCGGTCGCCAGGGCGACGGCGCCGTTGAGATAATCGGGCGCGTCGGGCGCGGCGCCTTCAGCGGCGTACGGCAGCAGCGGACTGCGGGCGGCGACCTCGGTGTCACCCAGCGCGGCCAGGCGGTCGACAGCGCGATTAAGGCAGGCCTCGCGGTCATCGAGATTGCCGCCCAGGGCGATGTAGGCCAGGTGCCGGCGGGGCATTTCGTTTCACCTCCGACCATTCCTGCGACACGCGGCCTTGTGCGCAAGGCCGGTCGCCCGAAAACGTCGTATCGTACAAATTGCGAGCGCAGGTAGCAATGACCGGGGCTGGGGGCCTGACCCCCTTGCAGCACGCCCGCACACGGAATCACCGCCGAATCCCCGCGGGGGCACCGGTATCTGAGCGATCCGACGGGGTCTGACCCCCTGGGCAAGACGCCCACGCTCCCGCGCCACGGGGTCAGACCCCGGTAACGTGCACAAACAGCCGGGCCGCCAAGAAGTCTCGGCGTTGATTCCGCTGGCAGGCGTTCGCTTGGGGGTCAGACCCCTGGAGAGAACGCCCGAGCCTCGCCAGAGCGAGCGCAGATGGCAACAAGCCGGTCGGTCGACCGGCCCGCACCCCTTGTATATGATGAGGTTGCGTTCGAACGGTGGATTGCGGGCGGCAGGAGATCGTGGATGCGGCAACGTATCGGCATAGTAGCGTTGGTGGGCGTCTTTGTGGTGGCGGCGGCGATTGCGCAGTTCGGGTGCGACCGCGGGCCGAACGACAAGAATGAAGCCGCGGCGGATAAATCGGACCGGCCGGTCCTGGCGGTCACCGTGTTTCCGCTGGCGGATCTGGCCGCACGCGTGGCAGGGCAGCGCTGGCAGGTGGTCACGCTGCTGCCGCCGGGACGGAGCCCGCACGGGTACAGCCTTCGGCCGGCCGAGGCGCGGGGGCTGATGCAGGCGCGGCTGCTGGTGATGGTCGGCGGTGGCCTGGACAACTGGGCCCGCAGTGCCGCCGCAAGCATCAACAGCGACTGCCCTGTGCTGGTGTTGGCCGATGATCTGAAACCGGAAGGTGGCCAGGCGAGCCCGGTTGCAGAGCCGCATATGCCGCCCGCGACAGGGCCGGCGGCATCGGCTGCTTTGGTAGACGCGGCGGCCACGCATCTCGGTTGCCCGGCAGATTCGCACGATGCCGACGAGGCGGCAGTCGGGGCCGGCGAGGACGATCACGAACACCACGAGCATCACGGGCATTGCGGGCATTGCGAACATCATGAGCATCATGACCACGACGGAGTCGATCCCCATTTCTGGCTGGACCCGGTGTTGGCCGGGCGGATCGCCGGGCTGGTCGCGGCGAAGCTGGCAGAGCTGGATCCGGCGGGACGGGAGGATTACGAGCGGAACCTGGCGGCCGTACGGTCGGACCTGCAGGCGCTGGATACGGAGTACCGCACCGGGCTTCGGGATTGCCGCGCGCGGACGCTGGTGGTGTTTCACGCGGGCTATGGGCACCTGGCGCGGCGGTACGACCTGGAGCAGGTCGCGATCCTGTCGGGGATGACGGCCAGCCCCGCGCACGTCGAGCAGGTTGCCGGGATGATCCGCGAGCGGGGGATCCTCGCGGTCTATCGCGAGCCGCAGATGCAATCCCGCTGGATCGACTTCATCGCCGAACGCAGCGGCGCGAAGGTGCTCGTGCTGGATCCGCTGGGCAGTCCGGGCCAGGAAGGATACGGCACGTACATGGCGATGATGCGGAGCAATCTGCAGGCGCTGCGGGAGGGGCTGGCTTGTGATGACTGACCGGCCAGACTGCGGCTGCCCCAGACACGCCTACATCGGCGAGACGCACGTCGGCGACGAAGCGATCTGCGTCGATGGATTGACGTACATCTACCCGGACGGGTTGGTGGCGCTGCAGGACGTGAACCTGCACGTGCAGATGGGCAGCAATCTGGCGGTCATCGGGCCGAACGGCGCGGGCAAGACCACGCTGCTGAAGGTCCTGCTGGGGCTGCTGACGGATTATCAGGGACATGTAACGGTCCTGGGCGTCTCGCCGCTGCAGGCGCGGCGGTCCGGCGGGCAGGTGACCTGCGTGCCGCAGCGGGCGACGGTGGACTGGCGGTTTCCGGTGACGGTCCGCGAGGCGGTCCGGCTGGGGCTGATCGGGCGAACGCCGGTGCTGCGTAGGTATCGCCGCGAGGACCTGGACTACGTCGAGCACCTGCTGTCGGTGCTGGACCTGGCGGATATCGCGGGCCGGCCGGTCGGGGGGCTGTCGGGCGGGCAGCAGCAGCGGGTGCTGATCGGGCGGGCCCTGGCGCCGCAGCCGAAGGTGCTGCTGCTCGACGAGCCGACGGTCGGGGTGGATGAGCGGACGCAGCAGACGTTTCACACGCTGATGGCGCGGCTGCACGATGAGTTCGCCCTGACGCTGGTGATCGTCTCGCACGACCTGCGAGCGGTGCTGGCCAGTTGCCATCGGGTGGCGTGCCTGAGCCGGACGCTGCACTTTCACGACGTGCCGGAGCACCTCGGCCAGGACGTGCTCAACCGGGTGTTCCGCTGCGAACTGCAGGACTGGCCGCGAGGCGGCGGCAAGGGACGAGAGGGGGCGTGATGGACCTGGAGCTGCTGTCGGCATTCCGATATGCGTTGGCCGCGGGGGTGGCGGTGGCGGCGGCCTGCAGCCTGCTCAGCCCGTTTGTCGTCTACAAGCGGATGGCCTTCGTCGGCCAGGGAGTCAGCCATGCCGGCTTCGGGGGGATCGGGATCGCCTTTCTGGCCGGTCTCTGGGTGCCGGCGGTGTCGCAGCCGGGCTGGATGGACGTGGTGCTGGCGCTGAGCTGCGTGGCGACGGCGCTGGCGATCGGGCGGCTTTCGGCCGGGGCGTTGGAGTCGGACTCGGCGATCGGCGTGGCGCTGGTGGTGGCGATGGCGGTGGGGATCGCGGGGATGGACCTGTACGCATATCTGCGCCCCGGGACGTGGCAGCCGGACATCCACGGTCTGCTGTTCGGGGACATCTTCAGCGCGAGCCCGGCGGCGACGGCGTGGGCGTCGCTGATTGCGGCGCTGGTGCTGGTGCTGGTGCTGGTCGGGTATCGGCAGCTGGTGTTCTACACGTTCGACGAGGAGGGGGCGCTGCTGTTCGGAGCGCCGGTGCGGGCGGTGCAGTATATTTTTCTGATCGTGATGGCCCTGGCGGTCGTGGCGGCGATGCGGCTGGTGGGGGTGGTGCTGGTGACGGCGCTGCTGGTGATGCCGGGGCTGATCGGGCGGGCGCTGGCGGGGCGGTTCGCTACGGCGCTGGCCTGGTCGCTGGTCAGCGGGGTCGTCGGCACGGCGGCGGGACTGCTGCTGGTGATCTTCGTGCTGACGCACCTGAGCAGCGGCCCGGCGGTGGTGCTGGTACTGGCGGCGATGCTGGTGGCGGCCGGCGGGGCACGGGCGATGATCGATCGGACGCGCCGGGCCCGGGCGGCGGCGCGCTGATCATCGGGGGCGAAACGACCTTCCACAGATTTCGCGGAACAACAGTTGCCAGTTGCCAGCGAACGACAGCAACGACCTTCCGCAGATTTCGCAGATGTTCGCAGATCAACACCAACAACAACTACTACAACAAAGAGGAATGTCATTCTGAGCGCAGCGAAGAATCTTTATTGGACAACGTGCCCATGGTTTAGC
>JAWLBS010000114.1:0-13898 GCA_041687575.1 Phycisphaerae bacterium
GCGTCGTCGGGGATCAGCGCGCCGCAGTCGGGGCAGGGCTCGGCGCCGGTCTGGTGTGCGGCGGCCGGGTCGAACTTGATGATCCGCGGCGGCGGGTCGTCTTGCCGGTTCTGGTCCTGGCGGTCGTTCATGTGCTCCTTTCGCTTGCGGTTCGAGGGTCGATTATCTCGTTTCCGGGTGGCGAGACAAGTACAGCCGGAGGTGCGTTTGCAGGGGGGATTCCTGTTTGCAGGTCCACCGCGACCTGACGGTCGCGGCTCGGTCCCGTTTGTTTCCGGGCGTAACGCTCATCCGAGGGATTCCATGGCTGGAAGCAGCCCCTGCCATGGCACCCCGGCTCAGCAAACAGCCGCAGACCAGCGACGCTCGATGCGGGATTCGGGGCTCGCACGGCCTGGCGGCGTTGAGTGAAAGCGGCGTTACGACCGCCGCAGTCCATACCGTGGCACCATGTGTCACCCGTCCACGTCCCGGGCTTCGCTGGGGTCGGACCATTTGGCAATGTCGCGCGAGCGGGTACGTCCTGTGTGTGGTGGCGGTGGAGCAGGCTACGGTTATCCAGCCCTTTCAGGGCTGAACCAAGAATGTTGGGGCTCGCTACCCGGGGTAAGCGGGTCGCGGGCCTGCTTCGCCGCGTAGCGGCTTCGCAGGCCTGTGGCGCGACCCGCTTACCCCGGGCTGACTTATGCCGCACTTTCAGTGCATTGTTGCCAACAGCACTGATTGGCGGGCACAGCCTGCCCTACATGCACGCCAACGTCATTGATTCGGTGGGCAAACAGCCCACCCCCTATTGACTGCGGGCAATTGTTACCAACAGCGCTGATTGGTGGGCACGGCCCGCCTTGCACTGGATCCTGCCACTCATATCCGGATGCCCGCTGCACGAGCGCGAGGTGCCCCCCGCTGGCGTGTACAATGTCGGCTGGCTGCGGTACCCTTGGGCAGGTTTGTCTACGAATCGGAACGAAACCATTGCGCGGCTGCAGTCACAGGAGGCGATTCGCAGGACCTATGGACTTTCCCGACCTTACGCTCATCCGCCAGGCCTTCGACGACACGGCGATCGACGACGTCGCCGGCGAGGTGGATCGGCAACTGGCCGGCTGCGGCGTGGCGATTCCCCGCGGCGGGCGGATCGCCATCGCCACGGGCAGCCGGGGCATCGCCAATATCGCCTTGATCATCCGGCAGGTCGTCCGGTGGGTCCGCGGACAGGGGGGTGAGCCGTTTATCGTCCCGGCGATGGGCAGTCACGGCGGGGCGACCGCCGAGGGGCAGCGGCGGGTGCTGGAAGGGTATGGCATCACCGAGGCGCATTGCGGGGCGCCGATCCGTTCGTCGATGAAGGTGGTCGACGTGCCGGCTGGCGACGTGCCGGTTCCCGTTTACCTCGATCGTCATGCGGCCGGCGCCGACGGGATCATCGTCGTCAACCGCGTCAAGCCGCACACGTCGTTTCACGGGACTTACGAAAGCGGGCTGATGAAGATGCTGGCGATCGGGCTGGGCAAGCACGCGCAGGCCCTGGCGATCCACGACCTGGGCGTCGCGGGGCTGCGCGACGTGATGCCGCGGGTCGCGCGGGCGATCCTGGCGACCGGGCGGGTGCTGCTGGGCGTGGCGATCGTCGAAAACGCCTGCGACCGGACCATGCGGATCGACGCGATTCCGGGCAGGCGGATCCCGGCCGCCGAGCCGCCGCTGCTGGACCTGGCCCGCGACAACATGCCGTACCTGCCGGCCGACGACATCGACATCCTGATCGTCGACCGGATCGGCAAGGACATCAGCGGCGTGGGCATGGACACCACTGTGATCGGCCGGCTGAAGATCGCCGGTCAGCCCGAGCCTGACCGGCCGCGGGTGCGGATGATCGTCGCGCGGGACCTCTCGCCCGGGGCGCACGGCAACGCCCTTGGCGTCGGGCTGGCCGACGTAACGACACGCCGGCTGTTCGAGAAGATCGACCTTCGGGCGACTTACGAAAATGTAGTGACGACAAGGTTCCTCGAGCGGGGCAAAATCCCCATTATCGCCGATACGGACAGGCAGGCCGTCGAGATCGCGCTGCGCGGCTGCGGTCTGCATGTCGCGGCCAATGCCCGTATCGTGCGGATCCGCGATACGCTGCACCTGGCGGACGTGCTGGTTTCGCCGGCGGTGCTGGCGGATCTGCAGGGCAAGGCGGATGTCGAGGTGATCGGCCGGACGGTGCCGCTGTGCGACGCGGCGGGCGGGATGGCGGATTTCTGAGAGGAGGACCCGGATGGCAGCACCGGCAAGCATCGGTTCTGTTCGCGGGACCGGCCGTCCGTGGTGACAAGAACCTCAGCCGGGCAGAGGCCCTGGAGGTCGCCCGCGAGGCGATCCGGACAGGGCGGTTGCGACCCTGTAGGGCGGGCTGCGCCCGCCAGAGTTGCCAGTGAACGGCAGGGGTCAGGGGTCAGGGATCAGTTAGGAGTCCCGGCTTCAGCCGGCGCTGGGAGTCCCGGCTTCAGGCGGTCCGCCCGAGCTGGCGCAGCGATGCGAGATGCCGAGCTGCGAAGTGTCGGGCGGCACGGTCCTGCGTCTCCGCCCTGCGGAGCCGTCTTCGGCGAAGCAGGGAGCAGGGCCGTGCAGGGGCTGTGCCGCCCAACGCCCCGCGGCGTTGATTCATCCCGGCGACGCCCTTACAATCCGCGTGTTCGTTCAGGTTAGATGCCGGGGTCGCTTTTCGATCAGGGAGTCAGATACATGGCAGGCGCCAACACGTTGGAGCTGAGTGACGATAATTTCGAGTTCGAGGTGCTGCAGTCGGACAAGCCCGTGCTGGTCGATTTCTGGGCCGAATGGTGTGCGCCGTGCCGGATGCTGGCCCCGACGATCGATGAACTGGCCGGCGAGTACGCCGAGCAGATCAAGGTTGGCAAGGTCAACACCGACACCAGCGCCGAGACCGCCGCCCAGTTCGGCATCAGCGCGATCCCGACGGTCATCCTGTTTCGCGGCGGCGAGCCGGTCAAGAAGTTCGTCGGCATGAAGACCAAGCGCGACCTGAAGAGCGCCATCGACGAAGTCCTGGCCGGGTAAAGGGGCCTCCTGCCGTCACGCAAGCAGCGGCACGCCATCGGCGATCAATCGTTGCCGCAGGTCGGCTGCATTGACGTCGCGGACGTCGCGGCAGCCGGGCAACATCGCCGCGGCGGCACCGGCGGCCTGGCCGAGCTGCATGCAGTTGACCATCACGCGGATCGCCCCCGCTGAATCGTGGTTGGCCCCGGCGCACCGCCCGACGGCCAGCACGTTCGTCAGTCCCTTTGGGATCAGGCTGCGGTACGGGATTTTGTAGCACAGGGTCTTGCGCTTCGGCGCGTCCTCGGGCTGGCCGTCCCAACGCCCCTTTTCACTGCTGCCGTCGCCGTGGACGCGGTTCCAGGTGCCATCGAGGTGCTCGAAGAGGATGCCCGGCCCGGCCGGGTTGTGGATGTCGATCGGGTAGGTGCCCTGGGCGATCGCATCGTCGAACGACACGCCGTCGAGCACCTCCTGCCGCGTGAGCTGATGCTCGGCAAGGATGCGGTGGCTCTCGCGGGTGCCGACCTGCGCGGCCACGTCGATCAGGAAGGTGTCCTCCCAGCCGCGGAGCTGTCGCATCTTGCCGAGCACCCAGCGGAGCTGGTATCGCCCCTCGATCTCGGCGCGGGTCATGTCGCGGGTGTCAGCGGAGTTGATACCGACGATGCGCGTGCCGGCCATCATCTGCTCAGCTTTGTTGAGCACGCCCGGATTGCCCCACAGGAACGTCGGGTAGTGCTGGTTGTTGTAGGGCATCGGCTCGCGGAAGAGCTCCGCCTGGATCTGATGAAGCGGCAGCGCGTCTTCCTTCCGGCCGCCCACGCGGAAGACCAGGCTCGGCGGCTGACAGCGGCCCTGGTCATCGCCCAGCTGCGTCGCCAGACCGGTGCGGCAAATCAGGTCGGCGTCGCCGGTGGCGTCGATGAACGTGTCGGCCAGGATCGCCCCCCGGCCGGACTTGCCCTCGACGATGGCGGCGACGATGCGCTCGCCGTCGCGGACGACGTCCGCCAGCAGCGTGTGCAGCAGCAGTCGCACGCCGCTGCCGATCGCCAGGTCGTCGAAGACGAACTTGGCCGTCTCCGAGCAGACGATGAAGTTGTGGATGTGCGTCTCTTCGACGGCCCCGAACGCGGCCAGCCGATCGATCGCCTCGCCGACGAGCCCGCCGATCACGGGGGTGGTGTTGTCGGTGCCGAGGAGTTTGTGCCAGACGTTCACGCCGCCGATCGTGGTCATCCCGCCCAGGCAGCCGTGGCGCTCCACCAGGACGACGCGCTTGCCCGCCCTGGCCGCGGCCGCGGCAGCGCACACGCCTGCGGGCCCGCCGCCCAGCACGGCAACGTCGCACTCGGCGATCACGGGCACATCCCGGGCCGGCTCAGCCACGGTGCGCGGCGCGGCCGGGGTGTCGGGCAGGAAATCGGTCAGCGGAAAACGCACGTCAAATGGCTGCGGCATCGTTAGCTCCTCGTTTATATGTCAAATGCGAACAGCAAATCATGATGAATCATGCGACACAAAGAACAATGGGTCAAGAAGAAGGGAGAAGAAGAAAGGATCATCTTCGTTAGTCATTACTGATTCCGGCGCCGAAAATGAAGCAGGCGATTCGCATCTTCATTTAGCCTGCCCGCTTGCGGGCAGCGTCTGCGGCATCAGGCGACAGACGGTCTCTTCTTTGACCGCGCAAGTGTCAATAGCCGGCACACCCCGCCGGGATCTTCACCGGCGCATCCCGCCGTTTAGCGATAGAGGGTTTCTTTCATGCCGACGACAGCGGCTGCGTAGAGCCGCGCCGCCCGGATGTGCTCGAGGGGCAGACGCGGATGGCCGCGGAGCAACTCGGGTTTATCCATTCCACGCCCCATCTCGGCGAGGACATACTCGACAGGCGCTTTCAATTCGGCTGACTCTTTTCGGCCGGCCTGCGCCCACGGCGATAGAGGGCTCACGCATCCTGCTCGAACGGGTGAGCCTGCTGCTCAATCTCCTCAAGCAGCTCGGGGAGACGGGATTCCGGGAAGATCCGCGTGTCGAACTCCGCGAAAAGCTGCGAGATCCGGCCCGGCAGGTCGGCAGGGACATCCGGGCCAAAGGCCGCGACGACGAGAAGCTGGCGTTGTCGCCTCTGCGCATCCACGTGCCTGTAAAGCAGGTCGCCCTCGGCCGCCAACCGCATGGCTTTCGCCACAGCTTCACGAGGAACTTCGGAAAACGATTCCGGCTTGATCAGGTTCAATCGCCCGTTCTGGTAGGCGTAGGGGATCCGGATCCGCGTGTTGAGGACGGGAACGGTTACATCGACCTGGCGGCAGACCTTTCGCTCGAAGCGAGGCTGGCTGAGGGCCTCATCCAACTGGGGAATGCGGTGGGGTCGTCGCGATTTGCCATCGCCCTCCCCGACCAGTTGGGCATACAGCTCCGCCAGGTCTTGCTCGGGGTCGGCCACCTTCATGGGGCGGGCTGGGGTCAGCGTCAGTTCGTTGGCGAAGGTCGCCAGGAAGGGCGGCAGGTCTTCGCCGCCAGCCAGGCGCTTCGCCTGGGTGCGGACGCGGGCGAGGATCGACTGCTTCTGCTCATCCAATCGGCGAGGATCGAAGCTGCCCGGGCCGAAGAAACGGCTGATTCGCCTGTTGCTTCCGGCGATCCGCGCATCCGCAAAGCCTGCGGCGGGGGAGAAGAGGGCCACGCCGATCGTTGCCGCCTCCGCGCGGGATGGATCTGGACAGTACTGAATCAGGCTGTAGTAGCCCTTGGCTGACTCCATGACGGCCTCCTTACTTCAGGGGCAACCGGTCCGGCCAACAGACCTCGTAGAACCTGTCAATTATAGTATCGGCCAGGAACCGCGCCCTCGCTTCCAGCAGTTCGACGATCGCGGTCTGGGTGTCTCGCGAAACCTCCCACTGCCGGGGAAGCCCGCTTACGATACCCCAAAGCGTGGGCCTGTCCAGTTTCCGGAGGCGGTCAACCGGTTCAGCCAGATGATCCGGACGCAGGAGCCGTTTGAACTCCGGGAACAGGCCGTGGAGCCGGGCATCCCTGATGCGGTCCAGATGCCTGAGGGTGGGGCTCAGCTCTCGCGCGGTGCTTGTGAAGGCCTCGCTGAAGTCCATGGCGATCAAGCGGAACCTTCCTCGCCGGGCCCCTTCGCCCGTCAGGAAGACGTTGTCTGGATGCGGCCGCCTTTTGCTGCCCGAGGGCGGGTAACGATCCTCGTTGAGCACCCAGGTGTCAAATACCACCAGCCTGCCCAGATCCTCCGAATTGTCGAGGCGCTTTAGCTGCGAGAGCTGCTCGCCCCACTTGTCGCCCGGGAGGGCCCTTGTCGCGAATGCGGGTCCGGGGGCGGCGGTTACGTTGTCATACAGGGGGATTTCGTCATCCTCGGTTACCGTCAAGATGGCGCAGTCGAAGGTAGGCAAGCCGAACCATCGTGCCAGGTTGGTCGCCACCCATTCCCGCGCGAGGGCATGCGGTCCAATCGGGTTGTTGATTGCCTTGATATAGGCCTCGCCCGCGTCGGTCAGGATCCGGACCGGACGGGTGCTGCCCCCCACAGCCTTGATATATCGCCGGAAGGTTGTCGGTTGCCATGGCTGCTCCATGGTGGGCTACCTCCCCGATGCTTGTTGATGGTTTCGCAGGGCCAGATTCGCGGGGGCCTGCGCCTGAACGGCTAAGCCTCGGACGCGATCTCGGCCAGGAGCTCGATCTCCACCGCCGCATCCAGCGGCAGGGCGGCGACGCCGACGGCGGCGCGGGCGTGGCGTCCGGGTTCGCCGAAGAGGGCGACGAGGAGCTCGGAGGCGCCGTTGGCGACTTTGGCCTGGTCGGTGAAGTCGGGGGCAGAGTTGACGAAGACGCCCAGGCGGACGATGCGCTGGATGCGGTCGAGGCCGCCGGCGGCATGGGCGGCGGCGGCGAGTCCGTTGAGGGCGCAGATGCGGGCGGCGTCCTGGCCGGCTTCGAGCGATACGTCGGCGCCGAGTTTGCCCGTGTGGCGGAGCTGGCCGGCCTGCAGCGGGAGCTGGCCGCTGACGAAGACCAGCGAGCCGGTGACGACGGCGGGGACGTAGGCGCCGACGGCTGCGGCGGGCTCAGGCAGGCGCAGGCCCATCTGGTCAAGTTTTTCTGTGATGTCCTTCGTCGTCATTTGCTGTCTCCTTCTGCTTATTGAGCCTTGCGCGGTCAAAGAAGCGAGTGCAAGCTTCAGACTACCGCTTCCTCACGGGCGCGGCTCGTTGACGCGGATCTGCCGCTTTCTCATGGGCGCGGCTCGTCGGTTTCGGGCTCGGGGGCCTCGCGTGGTACGGTGTTGCTTCCATCCTCGTCGTCCGGCGATACGATTTGCGGCTCTTGCTGCTCGTCGTCCGGCGATACGGCCCGCGCCGGTTCGTCTGCGACGGGCTCGTCCTGCGGCAGATCGTCCTCGGACGGCTCGTCCGCCGGTTGATCTTCCTGCTCGTCGTCCTGTGCCGCCGGTCGCAAACCCTCGTCATCGGTCGCCGGCGGGGGGGCTTCGGGGTCGAGATTGCCGCCGATTTCGGGGCGGGCGGCCATGCCGAGGGGGCCGGCTTCGGGGCCGAAGGATTCGGCAATCTCCGGGGCGCTGAGCGGGCGGGCGTCCAGCAGGAAGACGTAGATCTCGGCGAACGGGGTGTCCTGCTCGGCACGGACGCGGTGCCGGCGGATCAGCTCCAGCAGCGCCAGGAACATCCCCACGCACTGCGTGCGGGTCTTGCCCTCGAAGATCGTCGCAAACTCAATCGACCCGCCCTGCTTCTCCAGCCGGGCCACGATGTTCATCGCGTGCGTGGTGATCGGCGTGTCGTCGTAGACAACCTGGTGCTGATAGCTCGCCCGGCCGGTCTGCTGCAGGAGCTTGTTGAACGCCGCCATCAGGTCCCAGACCTCGGCGTCCTCCAGGTCCTTCGAGTCGGCGTCGGGCAGCACGGGCGAGCGGGGGAAGCGCCGGCCGAACTCCTCCGCCCGGCTGCGCAAATCGCCGGCGGCGTCCTTGAATCGCTTGTAGTCCAGCAGCTGCCGGACCAGGTCGGCGCGGGGGTCGATGACGTCCTCGTCGTCCACTTCGGCCGGCGGGGTCGGCAGGAGCATCCGCGACTTGATCTCCATCAGCGTGGCAGCCAGCACGAGGAACTGGCCGACCGCGTCCGGGTCGATCTCGCTGAGCATCTCGACGTGCTGGATGTACTGGCTGGTGATCCGCGCGACGGGGATGTCGTAGATGTCGACCTCCTCCCGCCGGATCAGGTAGAGCAGCAGGTCCAGCGGCCCGGTGTAGACATCGAGCGAGACGCGGTAGTTGTCAGGTTCCTGGGCCATTGGTCACGCTTCTTCTTTCGCGCAGGGGATGGCTACTGCGCAGCAGTCGGTCTTTACGTTGCGTGGGCTCGTTGTCGAGTCCCGGCGGGGCGCGAAATGCAAAGCGGCGTCTTCGGCGCCGCACTCCAAAGGCTGTCGCCTTCTTGCGCGTGCCTTGTCTCCTTGCCATGTTGTCATGTTGTCATCCCGCCGTTCGATTCCCTGACCCCTGATCCCTGATCCCTGATCTCTGACCCCTGCCGCTGCGACACCCGAACCCCGACACCCGAGCCCCGATGCCGCATCCGCCTGTCACACCTTCTCTCTGATTCGGCTGGTCGCCAGGCCACAGGCCGACAGGACCTCGTCCATTGTCTGCCGGGCGACCGCGCGGGCCTTCTTGCCGCCTTCTTCGAGCACGTCGTCGACGTAGGACGGGTCAGCTGCCAGCTCCGCCCTCCGCTCGCGCGGCCCGGCGAACCGCTCCTCGAACATCTCGAACAGACGCGTCTTCGCCTCGCCGTAGCCCATGCCGCCGCTACGGTAGCGCTGCTCCCACTCGGCCGTCTCTTCCGGCGTGGCAAACAGCTTGAGCAGGGCGAAGACGTTATCGGTCGTCGGGTCCTTGGGGTCTTCGACGGGGGTCGAGTCGGTCTTGATGCTCATGATCGCCTTGCGGGCCTGTTTGGGCGGGGCGAACAGCTCGATCGCGTTGTTGTAGCTCTTGGACATCTTCTGGCCGTCCACGCCCGGCACGAGCGGGGCCTCGCCGAGCTTCGGCTCGGGCCGCACCAGCACGTCGCACTTGAAGGTCGTGTTGAAGTAGCCTGCCATGTCCTGGGTCATCTCGATGTGCTGGACCTGGTCCTTGCCGACCGGGACGAGCTGGCTCTTGTAGATCAGGATGTCCGCCGCCATCAGCACGGGATAGCAGAACAGCCCCATGCTCGCGGCGATGCCCTTGCCGACCTTGTCCTTGTAGGCGTGGGCCCGTTCCAGCAGCCCCACCCCGGTCACGCAGTTGAGCACCCAGGTCAGCTCGCACACCTCGGGCACATCGCTCTGGCGGAAGAAGGTGACCCGGTTGGGGTCGAGCCCGAGCGAGAGGTAGTCCAGGGCGACACCGCGGGTGTACTCCCGCAGCAGGTCTGCGTCCTGCACCGTCGTCAGGGCGTGGTAGCTGGCGATGAAGTAGAAGCAGTCGTGGACCTCCTGCATCTCGATATGCTGCTTGAGGGCCCCGAAGTAATTGCCAAGGTGCAGCCGACCGCTCGGCTGGATGCCCGAAAGTATCCGCATCTGATCACTCCGTCACTGTCACTGCCGCTCGATTCGAACCCAAGGCCGGCCGGACCACGGGGGGCGGCGCTGCAAGCGCCGCCGGCGGTACTGCCGCCGCGGTCCGTCCGAACCATTTATGTTATCTAGACACGGCCCGTTGACCATAGCCGGCCGGCAAACCATAATCGACGATCAGGTGGGGGCCAAGCGGGTGCCCTTATTCTATCGGAAAGACAGGAATTTGGCGTGGCAGGCGCGACCAGAAAATTCGCGCGGCCGCCAGGGGCGCAAAGCCGCACTATGAATGACGGATCGTCTTGCAATAACGGCACTTGTGGCATAAAGCTGCTCCTGCTCGACGTCGATGGCGTGCTCACCGACGGGCGGACGTACATGGATGGTGACGGTCGGGAATCCCTCGCCTTCAGCATTCAGGATGGCGTCGGTCTGAAACTGTGGCAACGGTCCGGCCGGTTGGTCGGCGTGCTGAGCGGGCGGGATGTGCCCGCGGTCCGGCACCGGGCCGAACAGTTGAAGATCGACATAACGGTATTGGGGCGCAACGATAAGATGAACGCCTATGAGCAGATCCTCGCCGAAAACGGCCTGACCGACGGGCAGGTCGCCTACATGGGCGACGACCTGCTCGACCTGGCGGTCATGGGGCGGGTCGCCTATTCGATCGCCCCGGCCAACGCGGTCGAGCCGGTTCGGGCGGCGGCGTGTCACGTGACGAGTCGCCGCGGCGGCGACGGTGCGGTCAGCGAGGCGGTGCTGCATCTGCTGGACAGGGCCGGCGAGTGGGCGGGGCATCTGGCCTCGTATCGGGCCGGTTCGGGCCAGCGGCGGTGATCGGCTCGGGGTGAGGCGGGCATGCGTCTGTCGCGCGGATCGCACAGACGATCCTGTCGGATTCGCCACAAGTCGCGGAGGTGGCCGCGGCACCTGCAAGGACGGAAAAACACTATGCTGCGACGATTGATCATTGCTCTGGGGACCCTTGGCGTGGCGCTGGTGGGATACAGTCTGTACCGCGCCCAGCACGCGAGCCCGCCCAGGCCCGTGCCCGAACTGCCCGAGGTCGTGGTGCCGGCGCCCGGCGAGGTTTCGCACAAGCCGACCGCTCAGACCTCGGTGCCCTGGATCAAGGACGTGCACATCGACCCGGGCGAGGGGGCCGAGTTTCAGTACTTCGACAACCAGGGCCAGCTGCAGTACATGGTCAAGGCTGCGGAGTGGAAGGCGGCCGACGAGAACCATCTGAGCCTGGTCAGGCCCGAAGTGTGGAAGTACATGCGCAACGGGCAGATCCTCAAGATCGCCGCGGCGACCGGGGAGATGCTGGTCGAGACGGCCAGTCAGGGCAACGTCAGGCCCAGGCAGGGCTGGTTGCGGGGTGGCGTCCGCATCACGATGGATATGACGACGCGCCAGTGGCGTGAGCAGAACCCCGGCCTGGAGGCCCCGGAGGCGCACCCCGAGCAGGTGATCACGATCGAGATGGACTCGCTCTATTTTGACGAGGACCTGTCTTTGATCCGGACGGACGGGGCGATCGAGGTCCACAGCAACCGGCTCAACCTGGCGTCGCACGGGCTGGAGATGATCTACAGCCGGCCACTGGATCGCCTCGAACATCTCGTGCTCAAGGACGGGGGCGTGCTGACGGTCTTCGGCCGGTTCGACGCGACGGGCGCCGAGGAGCGCGCGGATGCCGCGTCGAGTGCAAGTCGCCCGCCCGCCGCGACGGCTGCCTCGGCTTCATTGCCCGCCGCGGCATCGAGACCGGATGACGGCAAGCCGGTGGAGATGAGGGATATCTACAAGGCCTCGTTCGTCGGTCCGGTGGACGTGCAGCAGTATCGCGATCAGCGGCTGGTCGCGGGCCTTTCGGCGGTGCAGGTGCTGGAGCTGATCTTCGACCTCGAGCGGGGCAAGGGTAGTTCGGCGGGGGACGAAGGGCTCGGCGGGCTGCCGCGCGAACTGCAGACGCGGGATGACGGCAACAAGACGGTTCTGACGTGGACGGGGTCGCTGGATATCGCCCCGGTCGAACGGGTGCCGGCCGAGCAGCCGGGGCGGACGGCGCGGGTTGTGGCGGTCGGCGGCGTGGTCCTGGAAGATCGCGACCAGGGGACTTCGGCGCGGTGCGAGCGGCTCGAGTACGACATCATGGGGCGCAGCGGTCGGCTGGCGTCGCTCGGCGATAAGGACCTGGCGCGTCTGACCGATGCGAGCGGCGGCTATCTGGCCGGCCCCGATATCCGATTCGACCAGCAGCAGGGAACGCTGCGGATCGACGGGCGCGGGCAGGCCCGCCAGGCCGAGGGCGGCGCGAACGGCTTCGGCGGCGGGTCGGGTGGCCTGTCGGCGATCGAGTGGGAGCAGGGGCTGGCGGTCGATTTCCAGGAGGACTTCATTTCGCGGTTGTTGACGACGACCCCGCTGCACATGCCTGACGTGGGGCGGATGAACCGGCTGCGCTACCAGAGCGTGCTGGCCGTCAGGCGGGCGAGTGCGGAGCGGTCGGCGATGATCGGCGGCAATCCGCTGGACCGCATGGTGGCGACCCGGGCGCAGATCCGTGGCAACGCGTCGGTGCAGCAGGGCGATCAGCGGATCGAGGCGGGCGATTTGACGGTTCGCTTTTTCCCGCTGGCCGGGCGGGGGCGGGTCTTCGGGCCGGTGCACTCGGCCGTGGGCACTGGCGGGGTCGCGCTGGCGGGTGAGCAGGAGCGGATCGAGGCGGAGTCGCTGGATGTGCGGTTTGTGCTGGCGCCCGGCGGCGGGCGGAGCATGCCGGCCCGGGCCCTGGCCAGCGGCGACGCGGTCGCACGGCAGGGGCAGGCGAGCATGCGGGCCGGTTCGTTCGATGCGCGGCTGGCGATGGTCGAGGATGAGGCCCAGGGGTCGACGACGCGGCCGGCCGATTCCGAGGTCCTGGCTGCGACCCGCGGCTGGCAGGGTGGCAAGAGCGGCGGCAAAGGGCCGCGGCTGGCCGTGGTCGCGCTGGATGCGACGGGTGGGGTGCAGATCGAGGACATGGGCCAGGGTCTGCAGCTCACGGGGGAAAGCCTGACCGCGTCGATCCCCGACGGCAGGCGGGTGCGGGCGGCGACGATCGTCGGCACCGAGCAGGCCCCGGCCAGCGTCAGGGCAACGGACTATTCGCTGACCGCGCCAACGATTCGCTCGGACGACCTGCAGGCGCAGGACCTGCAGGTGCCGTCGGCGGGCGAGCTGACGCTGACAGTCAAGCAGGGGATCGAGGGCACGCGCCTGGACGAGCCCCGGCCGCTGCGCATCCGCTGGACCGATCGCATGGAGATGCGGGGTGGGACCGACCGGGCCGTCTTCGTCGGGCAGGTCCGCACGCGGCTGGCGAGCACGAGCGAGCGGGATGAGGACACGGCCGTCGACGCCGACCAGCTGACGATCCTGCTGCGTCCGCGGCCTGAGGCGCTGGTCTTTGAGTCGGCGCGGCCGGATCCGCTGGCCAGGGTGCTGGCGGTGACCCGCGAGCAGGTCGTCGGGCTGGTGCCCGAGGCGGCGCGGTGGTGGCCGGCCGGGGCGGCGAGCCGGTCGGGTCTGGGTCTGCAGGGCGGCGACACGGGTGCCCGCGAGCCGGTCAAGGTGATTGCCGAGGGCAACGCACGTGCAGTGTCCAGCCGCTACGCGGCGAAGTCCGGGCGGCTGGCCAGCCGGCTGCTGATCGAAGGGCCGGTCTTTCGTGCCGATGTGCCCGAGCAGCAACTGCGGGTCGACGGGCGGGGCAAGCTGCTGTTGGAGAACTACGCCACCCTCGACAAAAACGTCAGCCAGACGCTCTTCGGCTGGGGCAACGCGATGTCGTACAATATTCAGCGGCAGATGGCGATCTTCGACGAGGACGTCAGCATGATCCACCGCGGCGGCAGCCGGGTGGTGCTCGGCCAGGAGCTTGCCAAGGCCTTCGCCGCGGACATCTCGCAGCTGCAGGTGATGCCGGGCCGACTGGCGACGCTCAACTCCGACAACCTGCTGGTGCAATTCCGGCAGAAGGAGCAGGCGGCGGAGGCATCCGCGGCGGCGGGTCTGGACGATACGGCGTCGTCGGACCCGTTGCTGCGGCGAGCGCAGCTCGAGCAGATGGTTGCCACGGGCAGCGTCTTTTTCAACGAGGAGTTTGCCAACGGCGGCAGCCGCTTCATCACGGCCGGGCGGGTGCAGTACTCCGGCGAGCGTGGGACGCT
>JAWLBS010000115.1:0-13893 GCA_041687575.1 Phycisphaerae bacterium
GGTGGGGGGCGAGGATCTGCCCTCACCGCCCTGGCCGGCCGTCGTGCTGACGCACGGCTTCGGCCGCAACCGCGCGTTCGTGGCTGACAACGCCCGGTACATGGCGCAGCGCGGCATCATCGTGCTGGCGCCGGATATGGTGAGTCTGCTGAGCGGCGAGCCGGTCCAGCTCCGCAACATCGCCAATACGGTAGACCACGTTGAGTGGCTCGCCCGGCGCGGGGCGGACGCGAGCGACGCGCTGGGGGGGCTGCTGGATGCTGCGCGCATCGGGCTGGCGGGTCACAGCGCGGGCGGAGCGGTGTCATTCGAGGCCGCAGTCGAGGCACAAGTGCAGGGCATGCCCGTCGGCGGGGTCGTGCTGCTGGACGCGGTGCCCTGGGACCGCACGATTGCCCGGGCGTCGGGGCTGGATGAATTGCCCCTTGCGAGCCTGCGATCCGAACCGTCGCCGTGCAATCGCCAGGGCAACGTGCGGGACCTGCTGGCAGTCGTGGCTTTTCCGGCACAGGACGTGCTGATCGTCGATGCCACGCACTGCGATCCCGAGAACCCGACGGACTGGCTCTGCGGCGTGGCATGCGGCCCGGCCGACCCGCAGCGTCAGGGCATCTACCAGCGGTTGATGTACCTGTTCTTCCGCGACGCGTTCGGGTTGGTGGCGGTGCCGGGAGAGGACGAGACATTTGAGAAGGCGGTTGCGGAGCTGGAGGGGCGGGGGTTGGTGCGGAAGTAAGGTTTTCCTGAACGACAACGACTCCCTCGCTCACGCCTCGCTCACGCTTCGGGCTCCTTCCCGCTCGTTTTCGAAAGCGTCCGCTCATTCGCAGGATTCCATGGCCGGAAACCCGGCTTCGCCAAACGACGGCTACGCCGCGGCAAACAGCCCCGGCCATGGTACCCGCCGGGACATGCAATTGGCCACACATCGATGCGGCCGGAACGCCGTGTCTACAATTCGACATAGGGGTAATCGATCGGCCGGTCCGGGCGGACGGCCGGTCACCGCCTGTACGTCAGGGGAAACTCGCCAATTGCGACAGGAGGACGACAGGCCATGGAACGACGTGTACTGATTGTCACCACCGGCGTCGTCGCCAGCGCCGGAGTCATCGCCGCATGGATGGCAACCGGCCGCGAGGCGTTCACCAAGTCGCGGACGCTGCACCGCGAGCCGATGCGGATCGATCCGCAAGACCCGCTGGCCCAGGCTTCCTTCGATGAAGGGGCTTCGCAGACGCGACTCATTCGCCGCGAAGGGTTTCGGCTGGGGCTGCTGCCCGCGCCGCAGCGGCTTGCCGACAGGCATGCCCTCTCGGTGATCCCCCTGCTGGCGGCGATCTGGATGTTCGTGGGGGTCGCCGTCGGGCTGGCCCGGCGATGCCAGGCCACAGCTTACAGAACCAGCCCCCGGCGAGGGATCGACCGGCTCGGGCGATATCTGAAACAGGAGGCCAGGAGATGACCGCCGCGACCGTACCATCGGTCCACGTGACCCACGGCACGCTGTTCTACCTGGGTGAGGCGGACCGGCCCAGCGAGGTCGTTCTGGCTGCGCGGGCGCCGTTCGAGGATATCCTCGCGACGGCCGGGCCGGTGACCGGCTATCTGGCCTACGACCCGGCCGCCCCCCACAAGGGCTTGCGGGGCTCGCTCCGCGTGCCGGTCGGGGGCATCGATACCGGCATTGACCTGCGAAATGACCATCTTTGCAGCGAAATCTGGCTCGACGCCGAGCGGTATCCCGAGGTCCACATGCTGATCCAGGACAGCATCCGCGTTTTGCCCGTCCGGGAGACATCCACGTTTCTCACCCATGACATGACGCTGGTCGGGTCGCTGAGCCTGCACGGCCGGACGCGGCGGCTGGAGGTTCCGGCCCGCGTGACCTGGCTGCGTCATGCAGGGATCAAGCGGCACGGCGGGCGCAAGGAGCTGCTCGCGGTGCGGACCCGGTTCAAGGTGGGCCTGCGCGACTACGGGATCACCGGCGGGTTGCCAGGCCGGATGATCATCGGCCGGAGCTTCAGCGAGTCCATCGACGTGGAGGCGATGGTCTTCGGGTCGCCGGCCTGAGCGATCGACTGACCGGTCGTCACCAGCTCCAGCCGAGCGACATGCCGCCGAAGAACTCGTCGTTGAGCCCTTCTTCGCGCAGGGTCTCCGTCGGGCAGTTGTAGAACAGCAGCCCGGCGATCGTCACGCTGCCGGCCCAGTCCGGCAGGTGCAGCAGCCTGGTCATGTCGTAGGCGATTTCCAGCCCCAGCTGCGTGTAGGCATAGCGGAAGTCGCTGCCCTCGACGCCAAGCAGCGGCTGCAGATAGCCGCAGTCGATCGCGCCGATGACCTGGGGCGTGACCGTCAGGTCCCGCGCCACCTCGAAGGGGTGGCTGATTGCGAGCTCCATCCACACGCCGGTCGCGGCTTTCATGTCATGGGCCAGGAAGAACGAGGGGTTCAGGATCCCATCCTCGCCCTGATAGCCCAGCCACCGCCACGCCCAGGCGTCGTTGTGTTCGAGCTTGAGGAACCACTCGTGCGTGTAGTCGTCCGTGCTGCGGGGGAAGGTGTACGCGGTCCAGCCCAGCGTAAAGGCGGTCTGGATCGGCTCGAGGAGGTAGCCCCACCGCAGGGAGTAGTCGACCTCCTGGAGGTTCGCCCCCGGGTCATCCGGGGTCAGCTGGTCCTGGGCGGCGTACCACTCGAAGAAGGTGTCGAAACCGAACTCATCTCCTGCATCAACAGTGAGTGCATGACACAACGCCTGCGCCGCGACATGCCAGTGGGCATGCGCCACGACAGACAACCAGAACCAGGAGCGAGGGACCGTTTTGCCGCATCCAAAAGCATGCCGGCAGGTGCGACCGACGCCGCCGCCGGCACGCCGACCGAGGTACAGGGCCAGTGCGGCGATCATAGCCGATCGGGAGCCGCACACCAGTCTCTTCGGCTTCTAGAGGGCATCAGGCCAGTCAACGGTGCTTATAGTCTTCTTTCGTGCGTCCTTGAGGGGGGCCGCAGCCAGCTTGGCAAACCATCCGCAGCCCCTATGATGCCGATTCCGGCGATCGGCGGCGGGCGGTACCGCCCGTCCGATACCCGGATGCGCCCGCCACGAATGGGCGGACGGCGAGGTGTCGGTCCGGCTGTCACGGGCCGGCAGTCGGATGCAGGAAGTCCGGAAAGGCTGCGGTATGGTTCTCGCGCGAAAATGGATGATCGCCGCGGTACTGGCACCGATGGCGGCAGTGGGGCTTCTGGGCTGCCAGGCCCGGCAGATGGTCGATCAGTACCTCAGCTTCGACGCGATCATCACCGACCTGTACGACAAGCACGTGCTCTACAATCTCGCCCGGCGGGATACCGGCCGGACCATGGTCCAGATGAGCTACAGGGGCTTTTCGGCCAACCTGAACTTCAACACGAGCATGAGCGGCAAGATCCAGTTCTTCACCAACCCCCAAGACAAGGACGGCAACCTGAGCGTCAGCCTGTACAACTTCCGGCAGGCCTTCGAACCCAACGTCTCCAACAGCCGCAGCAGCGGTTTGGGGATTTCCAGCGGCCCGGCCGACCACCAGACGGCGATCCGGGCCCTGTACGACCAGCAGGTCGAGCGGCCGTACGAAGACCGGATCTTCTGCCGCACGACGAGCGTCGTCGTGGCGATGCGGTCGTACTGCTGGATCCGCTCACCGGAAGGTGGCGACCTGTACTACGTCCCGCAGGACAAGCGGCGCGAGTTCAGCGACTTCGTCGAACGGGTGTGTTTCTATGAGCCGTCGAAGCAGGAAGACCGGTCCGCCAGGCCCGCGCCGCTTCCCCCTGTCCAGCCGGCGCCACCCCCGCCCGCCGAACCTGAAGCGGGCGAACCTGGACCCGAGGCGTCCCAGATGCAGCCGGCGCCCAGCAGCCGCCCTGCCGGCGTGCCGCTGGGAATGCCCGGACCGTGGGACGAGTAACAACCTGGGATGCGTGTGCTTGCCCCCACCGTTGTCATCCTGAACGCGAAGGATCTCCACCTCGCGAGGCGCTAACCCATGGGCACGCTGTCCAATAGAGATTTTTCGCTGCCGCTCACAATGACAGCTTCGGATGGTGTTTGAGGAAAGAACACACCCTCATCCGCAGGTTCACCGCGACCTCACGGTCGCGGCTCTTTCCCGTTTGTTTGCGGGCGCTGTGCTCATTCGAGAGGTTCCATGGCCACACATCGTGGCCATGGAACCCGTCGCCCGACGTACTCCGGTCACGGTTTTTTGATATTGTATTTCTTGACGCGGTAGCGGAGGTTGTCGCGGGTGATGCCCAGGGTGCGGGCCGCCTTGGACTGGTTCCATTTGCAGTCGGTCAGGGCCTTTACGATCAGGGCCTTCTCATAGCCCCACAGACTGGGCGCAGGGGCGGGGGCGCCTCCGGGCGGGGCGCCGGGGGTGGCGGCATCCGCGGCAGACTGCGCCTGCTCGGTGATCTCGGGGGGCAGGTGCCGGGGCAGGATCTCCCCTTCGGCCAGCAGGACGGCTCGCTCGACGACGTTCTGCAGTTCGCGGACGTTGCCCGGCCAGGGGTACATGATCAGCAGGCCCATCGCCTGGCTGGACAGGTGTGGCTGGGGCACGCCCAGGCTCTTGGCACAGCGCTGGGCGAAGTGTTCGACGAGCGGGGGAATGTCCTCCTGGCGGGCCCGCAGGGGCGCCAGTTCGATCGGAAAGACGTTCAGGCGGTAGTACAGGTCCTGGCGGAACCGGCCGTCGCGGATGGCGGCAGGCAGGTCGCGGTTTGTCGCGGCCAGCACGCGAACGTCGCAGGCGATGGTCCGGGTGCCGCCGACGCGGACGAATTCCTTTTCCTGCAGGACGCGCAGGAGTTTGGCCTGGACCGCGGCCGGGATCTCGCCGATTTCGTCGAGAAACAGCGTACCGCCGTCGGCGAGTTCGAAGCGTCCGACCTTCTGGGCGATCGCCCCGGTGAAGGCCCCTTTCTCGTGGCCGAACAGTTCGCTCTCCAGAAGCGTCTCGGACAGGGCGGCGCAGTTGACGGCGACCAGGGGTTTGTCGGCGCGGGGGGACTGTTCGTGGACGTAGCGGGCGAGGACCTCCTTGCCGGTGCCGGTCTCGCCGAGCAGCAGCACGGTGGCGTTGCTGGCGGCGACGCGTTTGCCCAGCCGCAGGGACTCGCACAGGGGAGCGCTGTTGCCGATGATCTGGCAGCGGCTGGCGAGGTCTTCCATCAGGCCGAGGTTCTGCAGGCGGAGCCGCTCGTGCTGCTGGGCGTTGGCGACGGCGACGGCGGCGAGGTTGCCGAAGACGCGCAGGACCTGCAGGTCCTGCTGGGTGAACGGGCCGTCGGCCTTGTTGACGGCCTCGACGACGCCGAGGACCTCGCCCCGCTGGAGCAGGGGGGCGGCGATCAGGTCGCGCGTGGTGAACTTGCCGTTGCTGTCGGCGTCGAAGCCCTTGAAGTGGCGACGGTCGCGCTGGGCGTCGGCGACGGTGGCGGGCTTGCCGGTTCGCACGACGTAGCCGGCGATCCCGAGGGTGGCGTCGAATTCGGTATCAAGGAGTTTTTCGCCGATCTGGCCGACGGCGGCGCGGAAGATGAGCTTGTTGCGCCGCGGGTCGAGCAGCAGGACGCTGCTGGCCTCGCTGCCGACGACGCTGGGCACGGCGCGGGCGATGGCCTGGAGGACTTCGCGCAGATCCAGGGAGCTATTGATGGCCGAGGATGCTTCCAGCAGGGCTGTAAGCGTCCGGGCGGAGAACGTCTGGGTTTGCCAACTCATACGCACCCTAATTGTTGCGGCCGGAGGCGCGCCATGACTGTACCCGCCCAAGCGGTTTGGCACAACAGGCAGGGTGCTTCCAGGGCTCTGACCCCGAATCGCACGCCTCCGGGCGGGGGATCAACGTCCGGGTTTCACGGCGGCCTGGACGGGTGTGCACGCCACCGGGGTCTGCCCCAGTCTGACCCCGTGGCACCCTGCGGGGTTTACCGCTCCCTCACGGTCGCGGCTCGTTGGCGCAGGACCTTGACACCCGTCCGGAGCGTTTTTACCAAGAGACAGACCCCGGCGGATCGTGCCGATGTCGATGCGGCCAAACGGGTTGCGGCGGTGGATTTGGATGCGGGCGTGCTACAAGGGGTCAGACCCCCTGGCAGCCGACTCGCTCTATCCTGATGCCGGGATGCACCGGCTGATTGCGGTAAAGGTTGTTAAAGGCTGGTCTTAGAAGCGGATTTCGGTTATAAGTGGTATGTTTATCGGCGGGTGGCAAGGCGTTAGGCGGTGGCTGGCTGCCGCATAGGTGAACTGAGTTCGACCGTTGGTCGTAAGCAATACAGGATGGTTCGTGTGGCACAGCGCTACAGCGATGAGGAGTTGCTGGCGAGGCATCAGGCAGGCGAGAGCGGGGCGTTCAACGAGATCGTTCATCGTTACACGATGGAGTTGCACCGGTTCCTGTCTCGCTTTGTGGGCAATGCGTCAGCCGCCGAGGACCTGCTTCAGGAGACGCTGTTGCAGGCGCACCAGTCGGCGGAGCGGTTTGACACGTCCCGCCGCCTGAGGCCGTGGCTGTTCACGATCGCGGCGAACAAGGCCCGCGATTGGCTCCGCAGCCAGCGGCGGCGGACGGAAGTCTCGCTGGACGCGGACATCGGGCGGGGTTCGGACGATTCGGTGAGTTTCGCCGAGATTTTCGAGGGCAACGAGTCGTTGCCGGAGGACCTGCTCGACGAGGCCGAACAGCGCGAGATGGTCCGGCGCGTCGTGGAGCAATTGCCCGCTTCGTTGCGGCAGGTGTTGCTGTTGGGATATTTCCAGCAGCTGCCGTACAAGGAGATCGCCGAGATCGTGGGGGTCCCGGTAGGGACGATCAAAAGCCGCCTGCACACGGCCCTGAAGCGGTTTGCCGTGCTCTGGCGGGAGATGGCGGAGAAGGAGCTCCACTCGGGGCACTGAGCCCCGGCCGATTTGGCTGGGGCGGGAAAAGGGGCGAGCCGGTGGGTTTGGAGGAGATTCGGGCAGTACGATGGTAAACCAGAAAGACCAGGAAAGGCTGCTTGACTATCACCTTCGGCAGCTGGAGGAAGCGGAAGCACAGGCCGTTGTCGGACGGCTCGAGGCCGACGCCGAGTTCAAGGCCGAAAGCCGTGCCATCCAGCGGGTCCTGCAACTGCTGAACACCTATGACGTGACCGCGCCGGCCGACCTGGAGCAGCGGGTCCTGCAGGGGATCGACAGCCGCCTCCGGCCGGTCAAGATGGACCCGGAGCGGGACGGCCGCCCGGGCTGGGGCGGGAGCCTGCTGAGCATGCGGGACATGGTCGCCGCGGCGGCCATGATTGCGGTCGCCTTCGGGCTGCTGGTGCCCGCGTTCAGTCGTGCCCGCGAGCAGACCCGACGAGTCGCGTGCGAGGCCAACCTGCGGAACGTCGGCCTGGGGATGCAGTCGTACGCGGCCGCGGCGGGCGGACACATGCCGTTCGCCGGCCACAGTCCGGGGGCGTACTGGCTGCCGGTGGATAAGCCGGGAGCCCGCGTGGCAGATAACAGCCGGCACGCGTACATGCTGATCCGCAACAAGATGGCCCGACCGGAGGATTTCGTCTGTCCGTCGCGGCCCGATAGCGTGGTGATGGTCGCCGACCGGCCTGAGATCTTCGAAACTTTTCCCGAGTTGCGCAACGTGACCTATTCGCTGCAGTGCATGGCGGGTGCCCGGCCGCGCGTGGCGGACCATCCGAATATGCCGATCATGGCGGATCAGACGCCACTGTTCGCCAACGGCCGGTTTGCGGGTCTGGCAGACCGCAAGGTCAACAGCCCCAACCACGGGCACGATGGTCAGAACGTGCTTCTGATGGATGGTCGCGTGATCTGGGCGGAGAACCCGGAAGCCGGCATCGGCCGGGACAATATCTGGCTGATCCAGGGGCATGAGCAGGACCGGTATCACGGTATCGAGGCCCCCAAAAGCGATACGGACGCCTTTCTGGTGCCCTAAAGCAGGGCGCGAAGGTTCACAAGTCGGGAAGGCTCCCGAAAGCCGCCAATCTTTCGCGGCTGTACCGCCGAGCTCTTGGCAGCCGGGGCGAGTACGTTCGGTACGGGACCGGGCGTGTCCGCACATCGGTATGTCGCGAGAGGGCGATGCCATCGCATATCGTCGGGAGGCCTGTAAGCATATAATCGCAGCTGCGATGCATTGGTGTGTGAGGTGTTGCGGCGGAGGGATGAGTCGTGGAAGCATCCGGAGTGGACAGCCCGGCGGATGGGATAGAATTACTGTGTGAGTTCGACCGGTTGTTGGGCGTTAAGGAGTGGCCGGTCGCCCGGGGCGGGGCCTCACCTCTGACCGCAGCGAGTCGCAGCGAAACAGGCGAGGACGCGCCCGTGGTGGCCAGAAGAGCAGCAAAATCGACTGCGAAGACGAAGCCGGACGCCGATCTTGAATCACGTCTGAAGGCAGTTATCGAGGCGTTTCCGCCGGAGTTGGCCGATCCGCCCGGCGCGGAGGGTGAGCGACCAGACCTGATGTGCAGCGGCCGTCACGCGCTGAAGGGTTCGCCCGTCGAGGTGGTCCAGCGACGGGTCGAGGCGCTTGCCCGGCAGGCCGAGCAGGTGCGGGGGTGCAATCGTTGCGGCCTCGACCAGACGTGCACGCAGAAGGTCTTCGGGATCGGCCATCCGGATACGCGGCTGGTGTTTGTCGGCGAGGCGCCGGGCGCGGACGAGGACCGGATGGGGTATCCGTTCGTCGGCAAGGCGGGCAGGTTGTTGACCGCGATGATCGAGAAGGGTATGGGCCTGCGTCGCGAGCACGTGTACATCTGCAATGTGCTGAAGTGCCGGCCGCCCGACAACCGGACGCCGTCGGTCGACGAGATGGCGGCGTGCCAGGATCATCTGTGGGCGCAGTTGAGCGTGCTTGAGCCGGAGTTGATCGTGGCGCTGGGGGCACCGGCGACGCAGACGCTGCTGGCGACGCGGGATTCTCTGGGGCGGCGGCGTGGCCAGTTCTTCGAGGTTCACCTGTCGGGGTCGGACCTGACGGGCGGTCCGGTGGCGCAGTGTCTGCCGACATATCACCCGGCGTACCTGCTGCGGGCCCCGGACCAGAAGAAGAAGACATGGGAAGATTTGAAGAAGGTCATGGCAGTCATGGGGATCGGCAACGCCGGAACGTAGGGAGACATCTTTACGGGGCGGAGTCGCTTGGGTTATACTCAGGGGCTCTGTTGCGCTCGCTGCTGTTGGCTGGCCCCCAGGTGATGCCCTAGGTATTGAAGCCTAGGGGATTTGTTGTATTCTGTTGCCATGTTGTGTGTCGTCAGGTATAATGTTCGCAACAGTTAATTATCGCTCTCTGTTCTAAGGATGCGCCCGGTCGCTCACATCGAACGCGATGTCCGGGTGTCTGATTCCGCTAGCACCAGAGTCGCCTATCTGATTGGTGCTGCGGGACATGGTGAGGCAGGAGCCGTGCCCAGGTTAGTCGTGCTACAAGGGCCTGATAAGGGCCGCACGTTTCAGACGGGAGAAGATGCCTTCTCGCTCGGTCGCTCGAGTGAGCAGGCGATGCTCACCGACAATACCGTTTCGCGCCATCATGCCGCCGTCCGCCAGATCGACAACACATGGATGATCGAAGACTGCGGCAGCAGCAACGGGACATACCTGAACGGTGTCCGGGTCACCAAGCCGACCCGGGTCAAGCGGGGCGACCAGATCCGTCTGGGCAGCACGCTGCTGGTGTTTGCCAGCGACGAGTCGAGCGATACCGGCATCCGCGGGCTGGTCGATTTCGACGCCGGCGGCAAGTACGTCGATTCGGCGATCATGGCGAGCCTGCCCAGCAACGAGGACAGCGTGATCATCGCGGCGCCCGAGACGGCCGACGCGGTGCGGGCGTGGCGGGTGATGTACTCGCTGGCCGAGACGCTGAGCTCGATGCTCAGCGAGCAGGAGCTTCTCGAGCGGGTGATGGACGTGATCCAGGAGCAGGTCCCGGTGGACCGCGGTTTCATCCTGATGAAGGATTCGCAGACCGAAGATCTGATCCCGCACGTGGTCCGTTATTCGGTCGGCAGCGACGGCGAGAACGGCGACAAGCCCTCGATCACGACCAGCCACCGGATCATCGATCACGTATCGCACAAGCACGAGGCGGTACTGTGCACCAACGCGATGACGGACCGGCGCTTTGCGGCCGTCGGCGGCAAGAACGAGGGCAGCATCCACGATTACAGCCTGCGGTCGGTGATCTGCGCGCCGATCGTCGCCCGCGATGAGCTGCTCGGGGTGATCCACATCGACTCGAGCATGTCGGCCCACACCTACAACGAGGAGCAGTTGCGGCTGATCACGGCGATCGGCTATCAGGCGGGGCTGGCGCTGGAGAACCTGAATCTGCTGGCGATGCGGATGCAGCAGGAGCGCCTCGCGGCGGCCGGCGAGACGGTGGCGTACCTGTCGCATCACATCAAGAACATCCTGCAGGGCATGCGGAGCGGCGCGGACCTGCTGGAGTTGGGGCTGAGCAAGCGCCGCGAGGACCAGATCCGCCAGGGCTGGGGGATCGTGCATCGCAATCTCGACAAGGTTTTCGATCTGACGATGAACATGCTGGCGTTCAGCAAGGAGCGGCAGCCCCGCCTGGAGTATGTGCAGCTCAACCACCTGGTGAACGAGGCGGTGGAGATGGCGCAGCACACGGCGGACGAGCGGCACATCATGCTGCTGTCGGACCTGGAGGAGAACATCCCGCCGATCCTGCTGGACGCCGACGGGATCGGCCGGGCACTGCTGAACATCGTGATGAACGCCCTGGACGCGGTAGCCCGTGACGAGGGGATCGTGCACGTCAAGACGCACTACGACGCGGCGCAGAGGATCGCGACGATCAGCGTGCACGACAACGGGCCGGGCATCTCCGACTCGAACCTGGCGACGATCTTCCAGCCGTTCCACTCGACCAAGGGCAACGCGGGCACGGGGCTGGGCCTTGCGGTGGCCAAGAAGGTGATGGACGAGCACCGCGGGCGGATCGACGTGACCAGCAGCGCGATCGAGGGGACGGTCTTCAGCCTGCAGTTGCCGGCGGCGGAAGGGGTGCGGTTCGACAGCACCGACACGCTGGGGGCGTTTCCGCGGGGGATGGTGTAGAGTCCCTTTACTTTGCTCCGGGACGACAATGGGAAGGGCACAAAACGCAAGCGGAGTACAGCCCGCTTGGCAGAGATCCTTCACTTCGTTCAGGATGACAGTATTACCGCCGTTGCGCAAGACTTGGCGGGCACAGCCCGCCCTACGCTTCGTTCAGGATGACGGCCGCTTCGTTCAGGATGCCAACCATTTCGGATGCCAATCGCCTTGTTCAGGGTGACAATCCGGTCGCGGCAGGGGCTTGCTTTTTGTTTAGAATGTAGCAACATTGCTATATACTCCGGCGGGTGGACGCGCGGCCCGGCTGGTGCCCTGAGGGGCTGCCGGGCGCGGCAGGGGTTGCTGCGGTGCGGCGGCTGAGGTGATCTGAAATTGGTGTTGATATGTCGCGAGACCGGGACAAGAATCGGGTGGCCGGTCGGGCGGTGCAGGTGGTTGGTCGGCAAGGGCATAGGACGAGGAGTCAGCGATGGGCGGAAAGGCTGCAGGGGTCGCAAAGCAGGTCTTGATGCTGGTGGTCACGCTGGCGCTGGTGGTGGCCAGCGTGCTGTGGCTCAGCAACTTCTTCGGGGAGAAGATCCCGGCCAGCGCAGAGGCGGCCGCGGCGAGCGAGCGGCCCGGTCAGCTCCTGCCAGCCGGGGCCCGGGTGCTGACGGTCGATCCGGAGGAGGTGCCGCTCTATCGGACGGCTATCGGGACGGTCCAGCCTGTCACGACGGCCGACATCGGCAGCCGGTTGATGGCGGCGGTCGATGCGGTGCACGTCAATGCGGGCATGCAGGTCGAGCAGGGGCAGGTGCTCGTGGAGCTCGACGACGAGGACCTCAAGGCAAAGGTGCTGCAGGCCGAGGCGGAGCTCGCCCGGGCCCAGGCGGGCTACGAGCAGGCCCGGCGGGATTTCGAGAAGCAGCAGCAACTGCATGAGCGAGGGGCGACCAGCGAGCAGGAGTACCGCCGCTACGAGGCGGGTTACCGGCAGGCGGAGGCCGCTGTCGCCGCCGCCCGGCAGAGCGTGACCCAGGCGAAGACCGTGCTGAGCTGGGCGGTCGTCCGTTCGCCGATCGGCGGTACAGTGATCGACAAGATGGTGGAAGCCGGTGACATGGTGCAGCCGGGCCAGACGCTGGTGCGGGTGTTCAACCCCGAGAAGATGCAACTGGTGGCGCGGGTGCCGGAGTCGCTGGCGAGCGAACTGTCGCTGGGGCAGCAGATCAGCGTGAAGGTGGATGTGCTGCCGCAGGCGTGCATCGGCGAGGTCTCGGAGATCGTTCCGGAGGCAGCGTCGCAGAGCCGGACCTTCGAGGTGAAGGTGACCGGGCCGTGCCCGCCGGGTGTCTACAGCGGCATGTTCGGGCGGCTGTTCATCCCCGTGGGGACGGAAAGGCAGATCCGGGTGCCGGCTGGCGCGGTGCGGACGTATGGGCAGCTGCACCAGGTGCTGGTGACCGACGGCCAGATGCAGGAGCGGCGGTTTGTCACGGTGGGCGAGCGGGTCGGCGGGCAGGTGGTGGTGTTGTCGGGGTTGCAGGCGGGCGAGCGGATCGTGGCGAATTACGGGGTCGAGGCGGTCGAGCAGCGGGCGGCGGCGACGCAGGCGGCGTGAGGGGGCGGGGCTCAGCGGCGGGATTGCCGCCTCACGGTCGCGGCTCTTTCACGCAGGATGCCGGAGCGCTAGCGCTTCCGGAAGCGGTAACGACACCCTCGCTTGCGCTTCGGGCTCGTTTGGGCGCGGGGCGGGATGCGGGAGTGATGCTCGTGCGAGGAATTCCATGGCCGCCAACAGTGCGGCCATGGCACCCGACGTGAGAGGTTGGACGATCAATGGCAAAGCGTGGCAGTGGCGGCAGGCGGAAGAACCGGGGCGTTCGTGAGGTCGGCGGCGGTCGTGGTGTGTCGGCTGGTCACGGCAGCAGTGGCATCCCGGCCGATCCCGGCAACGGCGACAACGGCGCGGGCGGTGGCAATGGCGGGGGCGGCGGCCATGAGGGGGCTGCCGCGTCCAGCGGGAGCGGCGGGCTGGCCGGTCGGATCATCCTGGGCTTCCTGCGGGGCAACCTGTCGGGCATGCTGATCGTGATCGCGCTGATCGCGGGGGTGACGGCGGTGATGCTGACGCCGCGGGAGGAGGAGCCGCAGATCGTGGTGCCGCTGGCCGATGTGATGGTCCAGGTGCCGGGCGCCAGCGCGCGGGAGGTCGAGCGGCAGGTTTCGACCCGCCTGGAGAAGATGCTCTACCAGATCGATGGGGTGGAGTACGTCTACTCGATGAGCAAGCCGGGGGCGGCGATCGTGACGGTCCGGTTCTACGTCGGGCAGGACCGGATCGCCTCGCTGGTCAAGCTCTACAACAAGATCCAGATGAACATGGATCAGATCCCCGCGACCGTTGCCGGCTGGGTGATCAAGCCGGTCGAGATCGACGACGTGCCGATCGTCAATGTTACATTTTACAGTGACAGGTACGACGCCGACACGCTGCGGCGGATCGCCGAGGAGGTGGAGAACCGCCTGCAGGGCGTCGAGAACACGGGGCGGACGTACCTCGTCGGGGGCGACCCGCTGCAGGTGCGGATCGAGCCGGATCCCGAGGCGATGGCGGCCCGCGGGGTGTCGATCCTGCAGATCACTACGGCGCTGAAGGGGGCGAACATCACGTTGCCGGCCGAGGTGCTGCAAAAAGGGGATCGGGTCGCGACCAGCGAGATCGGCACAACGCTGGAGAACGT